>NZ_JAUERW010000020.1:0-99601 GCF_041060465.1 Pseudomonas sp. W2Oct36 | reverse complement strand
GGATGTACGCCATAAGAAAATGCCCCGCATCTTTCGATGCGGGGCATTTTCTTAGATCTGAGGCAGGTTGGCTAGGTTTTCACACAGTCTGCAACGTTCATATTTTGGAAAACGAGACATTCGTCTTCCAGCAAACACGGTTTCTTGGGGCGACCGCTTGGACTGATTTCACGGCAACTGGTGATGTCTCCGCTGCGATGTCGGTTGCGCGCCAGGAGATGACAGATTTCAAGTTAATTCGAGCTTCGTCGAACTACCGCAAGATTCGGCCTGATGACATCGCAGCGCGTAACCGGGGCACCAGAGAGTGGCTGACGCGCGAATTGGCCAAGCCTTTTTCGGGCGCCTCCATCGTCATTACTCATCACGCACCTGTTCCCGAGGTAGGGTGGGACGAGCATGAGGGGCATCTTGGTGCCGCGTACTTCAACGCTTGGCACTCGTTACTCATGCAAGCCGATGCTTGGGTGTTTGGCCACACTCATCACTCGATAGATATGCAACTCGGGGGCTGCCGCGTCATCAGTAACCAGAGAGGTTATCCTGGCGAAGACACCGGGTTCGACAGCAGAAAAGTTGTGGAATTTTGATGTGATGAAAGTGCCGTTGCATGTTGTTGACTGTAATCAGATTCCGTCAGAGGTAGAAATCGCTCGGAAAATCGACTGGGGGGTGCCAGTTGATGCCTACCTCATGAATGCTGCCAAGGTTGGGGATAGGTTCGCCGCTTCCGTTTACCTGGATCGGTCGGGCGCCTCAATCAATGGCATGACTGTCGCGACACCGCCAGTGCGTAAGGTGGCGACTGTCCGGGGTTTCGAGATGGTTCAAAGCGTTTGTGGGAGCGACCACTACATCATCGTGACCCGGTTAGGGGGCAGTCGCGGATGAGCGCTCCTGCGTCGATTCCAGCCGCAGTTCGAGCCGCTGCGGCTATGTCGTTTTCCATCGGCATCACTGCGTTCCTCTTCAGCCCCGAGTTACAGGGATTTCACTTGGTCGGAAGGGTGTTTTTTGATCATAAGGATCGGTTCAAAACTGGGCGGCTCATCCGGACGTCTTCCGTGACAGAGTTCATCGAGATCAATGGCTATGTCGTCGCCCTGACATTTTCGGGCAGCGCTTATGTCCTGGTAGCCGAGGATGGCCCGTGGCCGCTGTCTTTGCCCGATGACGGGGGAGATGCACATGCTGGCCATTGCTGAGATGCAAAGCCTGACCGGAGAGCCTACAGCAGGTGCATCCCTGGACAGCGCGCAAGCCATCGAGCGCAAGCTTGAGCTGACGACCAAACCTGTTTGCTTCGTCAACGCGTGGGTCGTAATAGACGTGCTCGGGGTTGATTCATCGGTAACGCTAGGGAGCCACATGCTCCCGCTGGTGATGTTTAGCCATTACGTCGTTTCCCATGGAACCGGCCATTTGTCCCAAGGGGATAAGGTTCTGACTGGGTTTGCGGTTCACTACGATCCGAAGGGTATTTTCGAAACCGCCAGTACCGTTTTCATTTTGCTAGGGTCTGGCTTCAGGAAGTCCGCTGACGTGGAAACGGTTCGAGCGGCGCGCTGAGCCGTTTTCTTTCGCTCAGTCAGGCGCAGATAAATACGCCTGGCCAGTCAGCGGTAAGCAACCGCTTGAAGCCTTTCACCCAAAAAGTGATCTCCAAAGGCGAGCGCGCGATTAATGCCGCACTATAGGGCCTCCTCCGTCGCCGGCGCCTGCCACCATGCCATTGAGTCAAACACAGCACGACGAGCTCAGATCCCTCCTCAGGGAAACCCTGGGAAACCAAAAGCTGCGGTATACCGGGACGCTCATAACGGCCCTACTGGAAGACCTGGGGCTCAATGATTGCCCCACTGCCACGACCAAGGCCGAGCGCCTTCGTGGCGCGGTTGACGCGTCGACTGATGAGCAGGTTTTCAAGGCGGCTCATCGTGCGCTTGGGGTTATGACGCTGATGGTTCGCGAGCGTGACGTCATTCAGGAAGCACTTTGGGTTGGCGAAGGATACCCGCCAGTTCCGGCCCGGTACCGGCGTGATTTGGCAAAGCGCCTCGACGCGCTGCCACTCTATACGGATCTCAGTGGGTTTTATGACGTACTCAGAGGCGTGTGGCAGGTGGAGGAGCGTGGAACCTTCGGCTTTTTTGAGCAAGGCCCGTCGCTTCTGGAGGAAATCGAGCGCCATTACGTCAACCACTCGGACTGGGATGTGCCGACCGTATTCGACCAACTGGGAGCTTACAAAGCGTCGGATGCTCGCTTCTGCCGCTTCATCGAGGGATTGGCGTCGTCATCTGCTCGGCCAGATGATCAGGCGCAGCGTGAGTTTATTGCTCAGGTAGATCAGGCACTGGCGCCGTGTGGGGTGCGTTTTCTTACCAATCCTGGTGCGGACGGCTATCAGGCGGCAAAGCTGGTCTCGACCGGTGGGAGCGCTCTGCAATCCCCCAAGAACCTCATCTTCGCGTCGACGCGCAAGCCTGACCTGCGGCTGGGCAATGCTTTGGATAACGATGTTGAAGTCGTCACGGGAGCGGATGACGTTCTGATATACGACCGGGCGATCAGTCCGGCGGGGCTGCTCTGGCAGGATCTTCAGGCGTGGTTTGAGACCAGCCGAGGGCTCGATGCTGGTGGTGGCAAGGATGTGCTTTATCGGCGTCTGCTAGCTTCTCTCCCATCGAAAGTGTCGCCTGTTCAACGGCTGGCATTCACGACGTTCTACAGCACATTTGCATCTGAAGTTCCGAAGCTTCCTGCCTTGCTGCCGGAGGTCTGGTTTCACTGGGATGCCAAAACGGTCGAGCAGCGGGGAAAGCAGGCACTGCTGCGCTCCCGCATGGATTTCCTCTTGTTACTCCCGGGTGGGGTGAGGGTTGTGATTGAGGTGGACGGCAAGCACCACTACGCGGACGAAAATGACCGTGCCAGCCCGCAGCGTTACTCAGCCATGATGCAAGCGGATAGAGATCTCAGGCTTGCGGGCTACGAAGTCTATCGCTTCGGTGGCCATGAGCTTTCGCAGCCAGGAGCGGATCAGTTGCTGGCCCAGTTCTGGCGATCTCTGTTCAAACGATACTCGGTTGTTGCGGCTGTACACACTTGATGTCATATCGCCGTCTTAACCTGTAGATTCGCTTTCTCCAATCGGTTAGGTTTGATCGTATCGAGACCTACACACTCGTCCGTCCCGCGCGCAGGAGCTATGCAATGGCAAGGAATGTTTTCTTCAGTTTCCACTTCAACAATGATTTTTGGCGCACCCAGCAAGTTCGCAACATCGGTGCATTGGATGGCCAAAAGCTCTACACGGCGAACGAGTGGGAAGAGGTCAAGAAAAAGGGTAACGCAGCCATTGAAAAATGGATTGATGACAGCCTGGTAGGGAAGTCCTGTGTGGTCGTCCTCGTCGGCTCCGAAACCGCGAGCCGCCCATGGGTGTTGACCGAGATCATAAAAGGTTGGAACGCTGGCAAAGGCGTCGTAGCCATTCGCATCAACAAGTTGCTGGATACCAACGGGAATGGCTCAGCTGCAGGCTCCAACCCCTTTGATAAGGTCACGTTGAAGAGCGGCACTGTGAGCCTTTCGAACTACGCTAAGCTGATCACACCCGTAGGCGCTGACAGCAAAGCGGTGTACGCATCGATCCAGGAAAACATCGAGCAATGGATCGAGGATGCCATCGAGATCCGCAAGAACTACAAGCCGTGAAGCCCGGGGAGGACTCCGCGCATTTGACGAGCGCCGACCATGAGTAAAGCGGCGATGAACCGATTCCTCAATGAGTACCCTGAGGCACTCAACGATGGCGTGGGGGCGATCTTCGTCGGGGCCGGCGTGTCGATGGGCGCGGGTTACCCGTCCTGGTCAGCGTTGCTCAACGACATAGCCGAAGAGCTTGAGATCGACTCGAAGAATGTCCACGATCTGGCCGCTCTCGCCCAATGGAGCATCCAAGAAAACGGCGGTGCCACACGTGTGCGCAATGTCATCAAGAGCGAGATAGGCCCCGACAAACCTATTCCCGAGACTGTTGAGATCATTTCGCGGCTACCGGTCAGACATATCTGGACGACCAACTATGACCGCCTGATTGAACGTGCCTTCGAATCCATTAGCCGCCCGCTCAACCCCATCTCCAGCCCCAAGGATCTAGCCCTTAGGGTGACGCCAGGCGCAGCGCTGCTCTACAAAATGCACGGTTCTGTCGATCGCCTCGACGACGTAGTTATCTCAACGGATGACTACGAGTTGTTTCGCTCGAAACGGGGCCAATACCTGCCACTGTTCCAAGCGCACCTGACCAGCATGTCCATGCTGTTCATCGGCATCAGCTTCACCGACCCCAATATTCGGCATGTCCTCTCGCTGATCCGGGAAAGCTTCACCGATGCCCCGCCTGAGCACTTCGCTATTGTGCGTGCGCCACAGAAGTCCGATTTCGCGACCGATGGGGAGTTCGCAGCGCGCAATGCACAGCACAAGCTTTGGGCGAAAGATTTGAAACGGTACGGCCTGCTGGCAGTGGAGGTCAGCGACTACGCCGAGATCCCTGCCTTGCTGCGACAGATTGAGAGGCGAATCGCTGCACGTAGGATATGGGTGAGTGGTAGCTGGCCTATCGAGCGTGGAGGTTCTGAGTCAACCAACATCCACGCGTTGGCCGAAGATATTGGTCGTCAGATCGGGAAGACAGGGCGCCACTTGGTGACGGGGGCCGGTCTGCTGGTTGGATCTGCCTCATTGTCGGGGTTCCTGAGTGCGCTGCAGCAGGGAGGAGGGTGGGATCTGGATCGACGCCTGATTGCAAGACCGTTTCCTCAGCCACTGATGGGATCCCGGCCCAATGAGGACGAATGGACTGCGCTTCGACTCGAACTTGCACGACAGGCCGGGATAGCCATCTTCATTGGCGGTGCAAAGCTTGCCGGCGACAAGCTGGAGGTCGCTCAGGGAGTGGAGCAGGAATTTGATGTGGCCAAGAATGCCGGAGTGTTTCTGCTCCCTGTGGGCGCATCGGGGGGGGCTGCGCAGAAAATCAGTGACCTACTGTCAGGATCAGGACTTTCCTCATCCGGACAGGACGCCGTTAGGCCAACTGACAAAGAGCTGAAATTACTCTCCACTCCAGGGTTGCTGACGAGCAAAGAAGGGCGGCGCAAGCTCGTTTCCCAAGTGTTTGAGATCATCGACCGAATAGCTCGTGCGAGCTGATTGACACCAGATCGAGAGTATGTACAGGGCGAGGAATGTGGCTTGGCCGGCCTTCGAGCTCCTTCAGTAAAGGGTTCGACCCCCGCTCGCGGCCAGGCCACCCCTCAGACGCCAATAGTCGCGCTCTTAGCTGTTCGGCGTCTTGTCACCCCGGCCATACATGGCATCACGCTCTTGATCCTGCTGCTTGCGCAAGAGTGGATGATAAACATCGGATCGTGGGTAGGGTTTCAGGATCGTGGAGATCAGCAGCATGATCGCGGTCGGGGCTAAGCAAAGGTAGAACAGCCCCTCATGACCCTCGGCGAGCCATACGAGCAGTGTTTGAGTCCCGGAGGCGTAGCCTGCCCAGGCATCTGCAACCATTAACAGCGCTAGACCGCATATCAAGGTACTTGCTTGCTGTTGGTCGGTAAACCGGCGCATCCAGGAAGGCTTTTTCTCCCGGTAGATAGCCATCAGGAACTCATCCCGCGTTCGTAACGCTTCGGTGTGCAAATAGTGAAGTGACACCTCGTGTGGGCGCGTAGTGCGCTCGCTGAAGCCGCTGAGGAGCCAGTTGGGAGCATATTCGATGACGATCGCTCTCAAGAGCCCAGAGATGAACGGGATAATCAGGGAGACCGTGAGGCAGAATCCTGCGGCAGCGATGAGCAGGGCACCCACCGCCCCCCAGATCTGAGCACTGTCAGATGTGACCGACAGCAGGTTTCTGTGAAGGAACCAGGCCAGCACCGCATCAGCGTACAGCGCTATGTAGACGAGCTGGATTCCCCACTTGAACTCCCAAGCTTTTTCGATGAACCCGATTGAGATGGCTTCAGCAGCATTGGCCTTGGCTTTGCTTTGTGTGTCCTCTGTCATGCGAATCTTTTTTCCTATCCTGGATGAAGGGGTGTAAGGAGAGCTGTTCTCCATGGCGGCGCGAGAAACGCACCCGAAATCGACAAAAACTCAAAAAAATGAGTCATCTGCCGCTGGAACCCTTGATATTCGGGCCCTGCAGGCAATAGTACAGCGTTGCCAAACTAGCAAGGTTTTTACCGTTCGTCGGCAAGCGCCCATTTATTTTCACCCCCCCCCCACTTGAAAATTTTTAAACGAGACGGAGTTGTTATATTTGAAGGCAAAAGAAAAAGCAGAGGTGGCCCAGACGCTGAATTCCTCACAGGATACCGGCGGCTTTTGCTTCTGATGTTTACGGCTTCTAGGTCACACGGTCTTGAGGACTGGAGGTGAAGCTGAGGTTGAAGTGGTGAGGCTGGGAGAAAGGGGGAATCGTTCTACTTAGCAGCCGGTAGGCTGCTGCTTACTCTTTGAAAACAAACTACCAGTGATTTTTTTGAAAAAAACTATATGCAGTGGTTTTTTGTGATTTTTATGGCTTTATATAACCATATATTGTGTTTGTTCGTTGTGGGCGGTAGTGGATGCGGTTGAGTTCTGAGTTGGAAACCGCCATCTGGGTTTTGTCTTGGTCTGTGTACGGGCCATTTCTCAGGGATGAGTTAGCAGAGGCAATGGCCGAGTACCGGAGACGACCCGGCTTTGACGAGACAGCCCGTTTGCATGTGAACATAGCCGGCCCCGGGCTGGCGGTATTGGCGGATGTGCTCTCGCAGTACGCTGCACCAGGCGTGTACTCGCTGCATCATGAGTACATCGAGATTCGCAGTAGGCTTCACTGGCACATCGTCCGTTCTCTGCAACGCCGTTTGGTCACCCAGGGTTATGCCAGCTCCGAAATCAGAGATGACTTCTTTGCTACAGACTTAGGGCTTTAGCCTACTGGGTTGACGCCTGTATCTGTGCTGTTTACCAGTCGCGCTACGCCATCAAAGCCCTGTTCGAACAGTGTTCTACACGATATCCAAAATGTCGGGCATTATCGGGTGAATCACGATCGCAACTACCTGCAGGCCGATCATACGGAGCATTACCATGAAGGACTCGTTCTCAAAGCGTCACGGCTTCTCACAGGTTGCCGAGGCAGAAATCACTGTCCGGGAAGACGCGCCACAAGCGCTGCAGGAATACCTGATTCAACTGAGTTACGAGTGCGGCCTCAAACCCTCTAACCTGCGTCAAGTGATCTGTCAGACCTTGAAGGTGCTTCCTGACAGGCAGAACTGGACTGAGACGCCCAACATTCATGAGGAAAACGTCGAGCTGCTTGAGCGGTGCAAATGGTTCAAGGTGTATGACGTCATCGAGCGGCTCGACGACTACCTGGGCAACACGCACTATAACCCTGATGCCTACCAGCACTTCAACAGCGAGCTCAACGAGTTCTTTGTCGAGCACGGTATTGGCTGGAAGCTGTTGGGGGGGCGTATTGAGATTCGGGGCTCTGAGTCTTTTGAGCAGGTGTTGAAGTCGGCAAAGGATACGGAGCATCAGTTCGGGCATGTGACGGCCAGTAAAGAGTTGCATGAGGCCATATCCGATCTTTCAAGGCGTCCGGCGCCGGATCCGACCGGCGCGATACAGCATGCCATGGCGTCGCTGGAGTGCGTCGCTCGGCAGCTCACAGGTGATCATCAGGCTACACTCGGTAAAATCATGAACGATCACCGAATGCTCATTTCACCGCCCTTGGATCAGGTGGTAATCAAGACTTGGGCCTATGCATCCGAGTTTGGGCGGCACATCCAGGAAGGCCGAGAACCCTCATTTGAGGACGCTGAGCTGGTCGTGGGGCTTTGTGCGTCGGTCAGCAGCTACCTGATCAAGAAATCGAAATGAATGCCCTGTGGCGTGTTCTAGGCTCTCTGGGATGGGGGGGCGATCCAGCGCTGGCGTGGCAGATGATGTGACCAATGCGCAGGCTCATATGTAGCGAGATAGAGGCCTGTCATCAGATGATGGCCCGATGATACTCTGGCAGTGCTATTCCCCCATTTTAAGGACGAAAATGAAGCTGAAAATCGCAGGCGTTTTTAACCATGGTGACCTCGATAAAGAGCACGTAGCGCTGAATGTGCTGGAGGACTGCAATCTGAGTGCTTACGTGCTCATGGACACCACCTACGATAAGGACGGAAAGGTTTCGAACAAGCACCGCCATGTAAAGTGGCTGCCCTCCGTGGAGGTGAGGAAGGGCAGTAGAGTCTCTGTGTGGACAAAAAAAGGGACTGATACATCATTGAAAGCGGAAGACGGAACAGTATGGCACCGGGTGTACTGGAACATGAATACGTCCGTTTGGAATAGCGATGGTGATGTCGCTGTGCTTTTGCAAATCAGCGGTGTCGATCACAAGCGCGCCAAGTGACCGAAGGATGTCGAAGAAAT
Organism: Pseudomonas sp. W2Oct36; assembly: GCF_041060465.1. NCBI lineage: Bacteria > Pseudomonadati > Pseudomonadota > Gammaproteobacteria > Pseudomonadales > Pseudomonadaceae > Pseudomonas > Pseudomonas sp. W2Oct36. The sequence continues at coordinate 91,084 of NZ_JAUERW010000020.1, read as the reverse complement.
GGATGACCTCGGTGACTGGTCATCCATACCAGCCTAGTGGGATGCGCTCGCCTGTTTAACCTCGGCCCCATCCTCACCAAGTCCTGAGCTCACAGAGCACCTGCCGAAGCAGATTGGCAGGTGACGGGACGCCTCCCGGAGCAATGTCCACCGACCTCACAAGGCCATGGCAAAATCCGCGAGGATGCTTTGCTCTTTCTCAGTCGCTGCACGTCGCTCCTGCTAAATTTGATGCGGATGTCTTTGGCACCAGCCGCCTGAAGAAGTCTTGCGCTGTCGTAAACCATACCCCATACCAACCCTCGTATTTTTCAGCGATCGGATAGCCGTGATCGTAGTCGAAAATATCGTCGAACCAGTGGGCACCAGCAGAATTGGTTTTGTTCAGAAACAGGGCAGGATGAGTGTTACCAGACAGGATGTCAGCATGCTGCTTGGCACCGATCATCCTGCCAAAAATTCGCCCTCGGTAATCGTCCGCAAGCTGTTTAAGCATGTCATAGACTTCCGGAATTCTATGATGGTCTCCCCACCAGGCCGCGAAGTTGATGTCGAAGCCGATGCTGTAAATTTTCCAGTTCTTCGAATGTAAATGTGCGAGCACTACCAGCTGCTGGGTTGTTTCGTTGATCAAAACGTGCACGGACGATGGGCAGGCGTCCTTCAGCCACTTCAAGTGCTCCCAATGGTAGGTAGAGATGGTCTCTATGGAGAACATATCCTTTTCACCGTGTGTCAGCCATTCAGCACAAACTCCGGTTGCGTTGCAAACACCTGCAATTTCGACCTGACTCATCTCGATGGTCTCGGATTCCAAGTAGGCCAATCGCTGCTCGCTGTCGTAATCGATCAAGTCAATGAAACGGCTCGGAGGCATTGACAGGCTTGCTCTGACCGCCTGAACCCGCTTACCGCAGTTGTAGAAGCGTTTTGTCATTGTCGTGTCTTTGGCAGGGAGTTGTTCTCGCTGATTATCCAGCCTCTTCATCACCGCCGAGATCTCTACGGCGCAAAGAGCATCTGCGATCTCAGGGTTTTCATTTGCAAGGTGGGCGAGCTGATGGAGAGGATAGATGGTCGAAGACCAGCCATGGTTCGAACACGCTTTGCGATAAACCTCTTCGTCCGTGCCGACGGGCGCCGCAATGCAGACCACGACCTCGTCGATCTTGTCGCGGATCTCGCAATCCTCACGTCTGAGCTTTTCAATGTCACCCAAGACCTTAGCTTGCAGTCCTGAAATCTGGCCAGTGCATAGCACGGCAATGTAGCGGTCATCCGCCTTCTTGTAGGCCAGCAGATCGGCAGACCCCCGAGTCACCCGACCCAGATAGTTCAAGGTGTCATTCAAGTTCTCGTAGTCGCTGGATACCGTCGGGAGCAGTCGGCGCACGAAATTTTCGAGCTCGGCGCCATGCAGCAATCCGATCTTGGACTTCAGTAGTTCGATCAAGCTTTCCTTCCCCATCTACGAGAAAACTCTATCCCCGCCCACGGGTTTCCGTAGGCTCGCTTTCATTCATGCTTGGGCTTACCTACCCTGTCGATCATGGGCTCTGCCTTCAAGATTTCACCTTGAAAGGGCATGTAGTTCTTCGGTGGGCTTTTCGCTCAGCCTCCGATACCGTGTTCGTCGGTGTGTAGCGTTCACAGGTGTAAAATGTTCGTCCAGATGATGCCCTACTGGCTGCGTGTAAACCTGTTTTTTGACCTGTAAGGCTTCAAGCTTTACAGGTCAATTTTCAGGTTTACATTAGCCATGCTCATCATCGACTGCCTGATATTCATGAGAACGAAATGATGAGTGAATCCCTTACCGAGGAGCAAATGCGCCAAGCGCTGTTCGGCAGTGCTCAGCCGCCTCGTGCCTCTGTTACCGAGCAGAGCGCGCCCTCATCTACTCCTGCTCGCAAGGTTCCTCGATCAAAGCCTTTGTCTTCCAGGTTGCGCGTCACGATGACCGTCACGAAGGTGTTCGAGGGGCCTGAAGAAACGTCTGCCCACGACGCCAACACTCTGAGTAGCTTGGTGGCGGAAAGTGAGGCAAAAGCAGCCGCCAAGAAGGCGAAATTTCGATATTTTGAAGTCGTTTCGATCCAGCCTGTTCAAGTTTAATTTCCATCCACTCATGCGCAGGCGAGCCGGTTCTATGGAGGCCAATCAAGTCCCCCGGGCACTTACTGATGAAGAATTTGACTCGATGATGCGCGAGTTCGAGTTGGCAGGCGACTGGATGCTTGAACGACTGGCGCAAAGGCGTCAGCAATCCCAGGCAACAACGCGGGCAGGTAGAGATGCTGATGGCTGCTCTGACATGGAGGAACATACTTGAGCGCCTGGCACGGCACGATCCTGAGTCGCTGCAGTGCTCTGCCGTTGAAGTGAAGAGGCCGGTCAGGTGGATGGAGGAGGGCACACTTCGGGCGGGCGTTTGTCTGTCACGCGTCGATGGTATGCTGCTCAGGCGTGATTCATTGTACCTGTAGCCACTTCACCATTTTCTCCAACCTAGCCGAACGAACTCCGCCACCTCTGAAGTGACGTTCTAGCGCCGACTGATTATCAAGTGCCTAACCAATGCCAATCGTAGCCGCTGTTTTCGATGCGTTCGGGACTGTTGTTCACATCGGGCGCAAACGCCACCCCTTCCGGCAGCTCCTGCGCATCGGTGCAGAACAAGGCCGCAGGCCCGGCGCTGCGGATCTCCACACGCTGATGACGTCCAGCTTGTCCCTTGAAGCTGCTGCTAACCATTTCGGCATTCGCTTGAGCGCCCAGCAGATGAGGTCGTTGCAGAATGATCTTGAGGCTGAGTTGGTCTCGATCACACCGTACCCTGATGCCCTGGAAGCGCTGCAGTTGCTCAAGGCTGATGGCGTAGCGATCGGCATCTGTTCTAACCTGGCTTTGCCGTACGGCCCCGTACTTCGAGATCTGTTCGGGGAAGTGGATGGATTTGCCTTGAGCTATGAGCTTGGTTGCATGAAGCCGAACCAAGACATTTACCGCGAAATCTGTCACCGACTCCATGTCTCACCAACCTGGGATATGACGGCAGCGGGAGACCGAGTTGTGATGATTGGTGATTCGGTACAGTGCGACCAGATGGGGCCCAGAGTCGTCGGGATATCCGGGTACCATCTCGACAGAAAGGGAGGAGGGCCTATCAGCAGCCTGCGGCATTTCGCTGAGCTGGTGATTGAAGATCGGCGTAACGGTTTCGTCGAACCTCTCTAGTAGGAGTAGGTTAGCCACACATCACGCCGCCCTGAGTGTTGACCATGGTCACGCCTGCTCAGAAACGTCAGTCACTTTCATCGTTTTGATCATTCTAAGCAGTAGGAAATCGTCAGGAGCAGTCATGATGAGCTCGCCGTCCGAAGCGACATTGACTTCGCACAGGCGAGGGTGGCTCAGCAGTCCCGATGGCAGCGGTTGACGAGCGAAGGGATTGTGGAGCACATACAGCCCATCCATCAGATGCTCGCTGTAGTCTCTCTTTATCGCGGAACGCATGATTGGTAAGAGGTTGCCGGGGTTGGGGTGAAGCGTGCAGTACGCGGAGAGTGCGTCAGGGTTGTCGGCCAGGGCCCTCAATTTCCCCCAAGTCGCGAGACTGCTGTAGACCACAGCGGAAACGTCCGCGTACGTGTCATCGCAAAATAACCCCACTTCGATGTTGGTGTTGGCATTTTTGGGGGCAGCTGCGACGTTGTAGGACGCAACGCGCGTATCTCCGGGCTTCGTCGCGGCTTCATCATGATAGAGCCCGTAAAGCGCAGCTATGATCGGACGTCCAGCTGCAAAATGCGCGTGCGGCCTGTCGAATGATGCGATACCGATAACGTAGGGCTTGTCTTGAACGTGCTCCATTTTTGAGTAGCTGTTCCTGTATTTTTTGACTTTCGCATCGAAGCTGTTGCAGATCCGCAAGGTGGACTCGATGTTGAAGTCGGTGAAGTCTTTTGGGGGATGAGCCATGGAGAAGCCATAAGCGGGCTTCCCGCCAGCCGGCGGATTTGCGATGGTTGCCTCCAGGCAAAATGGGGCCTCACCGTCGACGACAAAATCAGGCGCATGATGACGAGGATCAGTCGAGAGCCCCCATTCCTTCAGCGCTGCGAACAGATACAGCTCCCAAAACGATGATTCGAAAGTGGTTTGAAGCTCCTTTACAAACTTTCCATCACGATCTTCGAAGCCTTCGGCCCAACGGGAGAGTGCTGCGCGTTCAGGGCCATAGATTTCCTCAGACATCATTTTGAAGATCGGATGCTGCGCGGTGGTGGCGACCTGAGGGGAGAACAGATCAATGGCCATATACAGGGCTCTCCGTAATGGCAATGTTCAAGATTGAGTGCGCAGCAGTGTAGCTAAAGGCCATGTATCTGGCAGGTGGCCGGCCATGCTAAAAATCGGCTTTGCGTCCGGCAGCCGGGACGAGGAGCTTGTGGAGTTTTCACCCACTGTTCCAAGCCTGGGCTCATCAGTCGTTGGATAGCGTAGGCCTGAATATTTCGACGAACGCCATCCCCTCCTGAAGCCCTCGACACTCTCCGGGTATACTGCGCTCCTGATCTAGGAGCCTTGATGATTTCCCTGCCAATAGACGCCGTGCTGCCCGCACTTAAAGCAGCATTGACCGCCAGAGACGAAGTGATCCTTGAGGCTCCCCCTGGCGCAGGCAAGACGACTCGTGTGCCGCTTGCGCTGCTGAACGAGACTTGGCTTGGCGATCAGAAGATTCTGATGCTCGAACCTCGTCGGCTAGCTGCTCGGGCTGCGGCTGAGCGATTGGCGAGTGAGCTAGGTGAGAAGGTTGGTGAGACGGTCGGCTACCGTATCCGCCTCGAAAGCAAGGTAGGCCCGAGCACCAAAATCGAAGTGGTGACCGAAGGTATATTGGCTCGCCGACTCCAAGATGATCCTGCGTTGGACGGTGTGGGCGTGGTTATCTTCGATGAGTACCACCTGCGAAACCTTGATAGCGACCTTGCGCTGGCTCTGTGCCTGAGTGGCCGTGAACTCTTGCGAGAAGACCCGCCGCTGAAGCTACTCTTGATGTCCGCAACCTTGGAAGGCGCTCGGCTATCGAAAGTGCTGAATGATGCGCCAGTGATCACCAGTGAAGGGCGGATGTATCCAGTCTCGACAGTCTGGGGAAGTCCGCACCAACCTGATCAGTTCGTGGATACACGAGTCACCGACACTTGCTTGGCTGCCATCAACGAACAGTCGGGCAGCATCCTTGCTTTCCTCCCTGGGCAGGCCGAAATTCGCCGGGTGGCCGAGTCCCTCAAGGAGCAACTGAGTGGTCGGACAGATGTAATCGTATGCCCGTTGTACGGTGACCTTGATCTAAACGCTCAGCGTGCTGCGATAGATCCAGCGCCTGCAGGTTCGCGCAAGATCGTATTGGCCACAAACATCGCAGAGACCAGCTTGACCATCGAGGGCGTCAGGGTGGTCGTGGACAGTGGCCTTGAGCGGGTTCCGAAATTCGATCCTCGTAGTGGGATGACACGGCTCGACACTCAGCGAATCTCGAAGGCCAGTGCTACCCAGCGAGCTGGACGGGCGGGGCGATTGGAGCCGGGTGTCTGCTATCGCCTATGGTCGCAGTCGCAGCATGAGCAGCTGTCCGGCTATAGCACTCCTGAGATCCTACAGGCCGACCTTGCAGCTCTGGCACTCCAGTTGGCCCGTTGGGGAATGAAGCCAGAGGAAATGACCTGGCTCGACCGACCTCCATCAGCCCCCTTCGCTCAAGCGAGAGACCTGCTCAAACGCCTCGGTGCTCTTGATGATGCTGGGACGCTCACTCCACATGGATCGGCCATGAGTGGGCTACCTGCGCACCCACGTATCGCTCACATGCTCATCAAAGGCAACGCGATGGGCCTGGATGACCTGGCGTGCAACATTGCGGCGTTGCTCGGTGAGAAAGACATCCTGCGTGGCGCGGGGGCTGATCTTCATACCAGACTGATTGCTCTGTCAGGCGAGCAGCATTCAGGTCGTGGCGGTGGTTCCTTTCAGCGTGTGAAGCAGTCCGCTCGACAGTATCGATCCCTGCTGCGAGGAAAGGCCTCTGATCCCGCCGATGAGCCAGATCACTCACGCTGGATAGGTTGCCTGTTGGCCTTCGCGTACCCCGACCGGATCGGCTTGCAGAGGCGTACATCCGTCTCTGATTACCGACTTTCCAACGGTCGTGCGGCAGTCTTTTCCCAGCCCGATGCGCTCACCAAGCATGAGTGGTTGGTGGTCGCTGATCTGGGGAGCCGTCAGGGGCAGCGCGAGGAGAGGATTTACTTGGCCAGCGACCTTGATCCGGATCTTTTCGATACTGAGTTGGCCGGCCTTGTGAGGTCAGTTGACGAGGTTGATTGGGATGAAAAGGAAGGGGTACTGAAGGCTGAGCGGCAGAGAAGAGTTGGTGAGCTGGTTATCGCCACCACGTCTCTGCCAAGCTTGGATGAGCACACCCGCTCGCTAGCGCTAGTGAATCTGGTTCGGCGCAAGGGCATCGAGCTTCTGCCCTGGAGTCCTGAATTGCGGCAGTGGCAAGCGCGGGTCGGTTTGCTGCGTCAGCTGGATATCCGGAATGGCCAGACAGAAAGCAAGTGGCCCGATCTTACCGATGCCAACTTGCTGGACACGCTGGAGGGTTGGCTCACGCCATACTTGGGCAAAGTCACGAGGCTCAGCCACTTCAGCCAGTTGGATCTGTCTTCGATAGTCAGAAACCTCCTGCCTTGGCCGCTTCCGCAGGAACTGGAGGCCCAGGCGCCTCAGTCGATTCAGGTGCCTTCTGGTTCGAACATCCGCATCGACTACTCGGAGCAACCTCCAGTGCTCGCTGTGCGGCTGCAAGAGCTGTTCGGTCTCGAAGATACACCTCGGATTGCCAGCGGAAGACAGTTGGTGAAACTGCATTTGCTGTCGCCAGCGCGGCGCCCAGTGCAGGTTACGCAAGACTTGGCGAATTTCTGGAAGACCACGTACACGGAGGTGAAAAAAGACCTGAAAGGCCGTTATCCGAAGCATTTTTGGCCTGATGATCCACTGGTGGCAGAAGCTACCGCACGGGCGAAGCCGAGAGGGACTTGAGAGGATGGATTGGCCTGGAATGATCAGGTGCTGGGTGACGGATTATTAGGAGCGGTACTTGCAATGAAAAAGGCGCTGGAGAAATACGCCGAAAGGCTTCAGAAGGATGCGGAAGTAGCTTTCATCAGGCGAATGATGTGGATCCACATGGAAGCGCGTATCCGGGAGATGTTTAGAGAGATCGAAAGCTCGCCCCAAGCTCGTTGGTATCACGCATTGGTTGGGGGATGACGAGTCGCTGATCAAAGCTGGACGGCAACGTCAGGGTTGAGCAAAGGATTCGTGCTGTAGCATGCATTGTTGGCGTCCAGCACGCCATCATCAAGGATGTCGATAAGCTTTGCTCCACTCTATACGTCGGCCAAAAGGCGGGTGATTGCATGTCTCATGAACCAGTGTGGAGTGCGCTCCAAGGAGCTCTCCGCTTGTTACGCAGCCGCGACCTCGATTGATAGAGTTATCTTAGGAGTTGCCGTTAGTGTTCCGTCAGCCGTCGTCAGGTATCTTGACGCTCGTCAGAGTGGTTTGGCGGGGGACATGAGGGAGCTATGAAAGAACTGCGATTCTCCGACTGGAAAGAATTCCAGAGCCTGTGCCGGTTCTGGATGCAGCATTTGGTTCAACGGAACGTACAGCGACATTCCACGTACTACGTTTTCGGCAGCGAGGGCGAGGGGCAAGGTGGGGTCGACCTGGTGCCCGACGATCCCGAGCTTGGTGTGGTCGGTCAGTCCAAATGTTGGAACACGAAGGTGCTCACTTGGGGCAAAATTGAGGAAGAACTCAAGAAAACTGACGACTACAAGGGGCTGATCGAGGTTTATGTGATCCTCACTACCGCCCCGCGCCATTCCAGCGTGCAACTGGCGATGCCGGGAGACAAATGCAATTACCGGCGAAAACAGGGTGACTTTCGAGTGCGTATTTTTTACTGGGACGAACTTCCGAATCTGGATTTCATTCCCCAAGCCGAGCTTCGGCGGGTTTTCCCTCGCTTGTTCTCCTTGGCAGATCCGCCCACGCCTGCCGGCCCGAGCCGCGCTGACTATGTTCAATCGCTTGCATATGCTCGGGAGTTTCTGCCAACGCTTATCTCTCGGCAGCACCTTGATTGGCTTGCTACGTGGGACTTTACAAAAGGCTACGTCCCGGCGAGGTTTTTCGATCTGTTCGCTGACCTCCTTATAGAGATTGACAGAACGAATCGCGCGATTGGAACTGCCGGACTTCGGCATTGGCTGAATGAGGGGTACCGCCTTCAGCTCTCACGGTGCCTTCCTGCAGCCGAACCGGTCTTTGAGGCGATCGAAAGCTTCGCTGCCGCAGTAAATGGTGCAACGACTTCTATACGTATGCCAGATGGAAGCACAGGTTACGGACACGGTTGGCCCGTAGGCACAGCAGAGCGAATTACAAGGAACTGGAAGACCCACGCTCAAGCGCTTTTAACTGCCTACCAGGAGATCGTCGAAGGAGCGGTTCAGAACTAATGAACGGGGCCCTGAGAAGCCTTTGTGGAACGAGGCTGACTCATAGCTATTGAATATTGATTCACAATAGCTATGAGGCGGCGTTTCACGGGAAATGCGATAACGCAGTGCGAAAGTCAGTTGCATTACGTCTGGGAGACGATCCTGTAGCAAAACGCCCGACTCGGCTATGTCCCACGCCAAGTCTGACTCCCGGCAGCCGAGCCAATGGTTTATCGAGCCTCGGCGACGGTGATGTCTTGTTCGTAAAGTGATTGGAGCAGGTCAAGCTCTGCAGAGTACTCATCGATGGGCATCCCCTCTCTGAGCCGCTGACGCAATTCCCTTTCACGAATGAAATACGCGTCCTTGGCACGCTTCAGGTGAATCGAACTGACCACGTCAGAATAATCTCCGAGTGCCTTCAACGCCAAGTGCAAGTATGTGTTGATAGAGCTTGCGTAGAGATGGCCTGTCCACTGGATGATCTCGGTCTTGAAAATTTCTGTATTGAGAAGGCTTCGACGGAAATCGTCAGCATTCGTGACATCATGCCTTTTTATAAAGTCGATAAACAACTCAGTGATGAATCGATGGCGGAACATGTGCGGGAAGACTTGAGATTCAATACCAGCCAGGACTTTAAGTTTGGAGATTTCATTGTAGAGTGTCTTGCTAGTGAGTGGCTCTCCGGTAGTTTCCGAAACGAAAAAGTAACGATGATCTTTGGCTCCCTTTTTGAGCTTTTTCATCAAAGTCCTGCGCTGCTTATCAATAAAGGTATCAAGCAGGTGAAGAAGCGAAGGGCTGACAGGCACTTGTCTGATTACAGGCTCACCCCTCTTCAATGTCGTCAATGATAGAGTGGGTGCTTTCATTGCCTTGGCTTTCTTAACGTCATCGATTGTGAGATAGGGGATCTCTGAGCGACGAGCGCCAGTGTCTGCCAGCACGTCAATTAGCAATGAGCGCCTGGCTTTGACAAAGTTTGTTTCTCTTGATTGTCTGGAGGTTTCTTTGAGCAGAATGATCTGCTCGGTGGTAATAGGGTTTCTTGAGTGACGTCGAGACGGTGGGCCGAAGGAATGGTGGGTGAGGTAGCTACGTTTCGACTTGTTGCCTGCTACATCTACGAACTCAAAAGTCTTCATCTCTGCACGAATTCGACCCTCTGGCGATACAAAGTCCTCGTAGCCATGAATGCGTCCTACAAAGCCCAGGAAGTCGAGCCACACGCGACCAATCTCACTGATGGAGTCTTCAACGCGCTTTTTCCCAGGTGGGTTCCTTAGGGAAATCTCACTTCGCAGCTCACCGATATAGTCTGTAAAATTGCCATCGTTCAACATCACGGGATCGCGTTCGTCCCGATAGCAGCGTCGCAGCAACTGACTAAGTTTGGCGGCGTAATCACCCATTGTCCCCCCACCTTGGCCCGAACGAGACAGCCCGCGCCTCCTGCCCCGCCCCGGCCTATTGAATAGCGTGAGCATGAACAGGTTTCCAATAATACACGGCGAGCCGTTAGGCCAGCTCATGAATGGAATGTTCGTAGCATCACGCAGCATTATTCTGTCAACTGAGAAGCTGCCAAACGTCTCATGCTCCCCTAGAAGCGTATACAGCTTTCCAGATGAAATGTCTGAGTGCTTATGTCCGGTAGTCATTGATATCAGTCACGGTCGAAGTTATGTTTTTTTGATGAGCCGGTAGTTCAGTCAGGTTGAACGGGGGAATGCAAAGACTTGTAATCGCCAAAAGTGTTGCGATCGCATCTGCCCCCCATTTTTCTCGAAGGAGCGGATCATTAGCGGAGCTAATGTTTTTGATCTGGCCCATCGACTCCTGAAGTGCTCGAAGAAGCAGAAAATTGGTTTGTCGAAGCATATCGAGCTCTTGCTCGTTTTCGGCGACTGTTAACTTGAGTCCTTCTCGCGTGCGCTTGTTGCTTTTGGTTTTTTTTCGCTCATGGCGCTCGATAGCCTCAATAGCCTTTACGCGCAGTGCGTTCAATGTGTTGAACCCTCCCGTGAACACTTCATCACTGTACTTCTTGAGAGTGTTGAGACTTGTGGGGAAGGTGTTAAGCGTTTGACCACCAGCCGTGTTTACGGCACGGTCTAGCTGAGCCAGCCCACCTTGGGTATTGAGTGCAGCGATCAACGCCTCGTCGCTGATGAATGAGTGAGGTGTCGTGATGACTTGACCGAGAAGGTGATGCAGCGCCTGTACTCCAATCCTGACGGATTCGGAACGCGTAGGCTTCTTGTCTGTCATGCTGCCTCCTTGTACTTCAGGCGGGAGACGATCTTCATGTGAGTGCCATCAGCATCAGTAAAAAATTCAGGCTCGATCTCAATCATTCCTTCACTCATCAAATCACTGATGAAATCTTCGAGTTCGGAAGTCGCGATGAGCGTGTAGTTTTCAGTTTGATAGTGCTCTTTGATGAGTTCGACCAGCTCTTTGAAGTTTTCGGTATTGCCAATGTGAATGTTTTCAGCCGCATGCTGCGCCGCAGCTGACGAAAGGATCGCACCGTCCGTACTCTCAGTGATGTAGTTGTAGAGATGCTTGATGTCAGTGTGCCCCAGCATCCACCTCAACGTGTCGAGGTTGGAAAAACTACCGCAATAGAAAAATAGCATCGCGAAGAAACGACGCACTTGGTGCTGACGCAAGTACCAGCGCTGCCCACTTTCGTTCAGTGGCGTCTGGAAATAGTCGCAGAAAATGTCGAGGTTGCGGTTGTAGGCTGTATTGCTAGTGTCGACGAGACCTCGCTGCCCGCGCATGTGTGGCACCGCGAAAAGAGTGTGATAAGACTTGATATACCCAATACGCAAAAGGATTTTTTGCGTTTTGATAAGGCTTTTTATCATGTCACCAGCGATCGGTTCGATGGGCCGTGCTTCAGATCGGCGAAGACCAAACAGATGTTTGCTGCTTTTGGCGTTGCCGAAATACAGCCATTCACCACACTCGCTCAAGCACTTATCGGCTCTGAGCTTGGATAGCTCGCTAACACGCCTGGCCATCAAGATTCCAACGGTTAATTGGATTCCACCGACGTAGGTCGCAAGCAGATCGTAGAGTCCTACATTACCCCTGAGATTCTTAAAGTACTCGGTTTTGTCACCTTTGATCGACTCGTACAACGTTTTAGTGTCGATGACCCGCGAGCTTAAGGACAGCTGTGAGACTCCCAGGTTTACTAGGTAAGGCCCTACAATATTCTTGACTTCGCTTTCTGAGAGCGAAGATGGCGCAATCTGGCGTTTCTGGCACTCCAGCGCAATTCGACAGAACCCCTTGATGATTTGCTCCCCATGCTCAATGTGAAATTCAATTGCATGACGAATCGATCTGAAGACGGTATCGGAGGGGACGGTTCTAAAGCGACCCTTGGCGCCAAGTTTTGGAGTGTAAGTGTCAGCTTCCAGCAAGGAGGAAACTGGTGGCGCTGGCAGACCAATCTCATGAAGCGTGCCGAGGTTATACAGTGTTGATTGATAACTGAAATATGTCTGGTCACGCATTATTGAGTTCGCGCCGGTGTGCGCTGGCACTCCTCGGTACTCGCGAGTGAACATGGAGGTGTCGTCATTGAACCCTAGAATTGCATGGGTAGTCTTCGATTGGTTTTTGCCCCATAGCGACTGAGGATAGAGGATCTGAGACAGCTTGATCGTGTTGGGTTGATGCCCATAGTCAACCTGTGGGGTGCCGTACATCCCGTTGATGTACAACGACGCTCTAATGGGAGGAATGAGCTCTAGTGGGATTCCCAGCCCGTCCTCGTCTTTCTGCTCGTTAGTGATAACCAGAAGCTGAGGACGCGCTTTGAGGGCCTCGACGATATCCAGTTCGTCCGTCTTCTTGAGAAGTGCATAGCAGTATTCTCTGAGCTTGGTCGTCCATTGATACACAGACTCTGAGATTGATGTGTTCTTAGAGAGGGTGTCCAGCAGCTCGATGAGATTCCCGCTTGTCAACCCGGCTAACCCATACTTGCAGAGCTGGTACCTGGCGTCATTCAGGAGAAGAAAATCAATGATGTGACAAGCCCGCCAGAACTGCCTCGCCTGCTGTCCCTTCAGGTCGTTCGTCTCCCCTGTGTCAGAATCATTACGTGTGCTGCAGGTCAGAAAATACTTGAATCCCTGCATGAGCGATTTGTTCTTCTCGTCAAGCAGTGAGCTGCCGTCGGAGAGAGTGACATCCCAATCCAGCTCTTTCGGGCTTTTCTTGTACTCAAAAGAATACTGCCAGACCGGGCTGTCGAAATCGTTCAACAACCAAACGGCTGATTTGTACTCCTCTCCAGGTGCGCGGAGCAGAGGTTCGAGGAACGCAAGTTCAGGCGGCAGCAGCATAAATCAGGTTCTCCATCTGAGCAGAGTCAATCTGGGTACGGGCGGTGGCAAGGTAGTCTTGTAGGTCGAACTCGTTCCCGTCGACGATATCGTTAATAAGAAGGGTGGTCAGCTTCGCCCAGTAGAGAGCTTTGGCGTTGATCTCATCGCGTCGGGTGGAGATGCGCACTGCTTCTTCGATCGAGAGCAGGGCAGTCAGAATGCCGACATCGAGAGAGATGACGACCCTGTCTGCTGCTTCCTTTTCCTTGTCCGTGCTTTTGTCCTTGCTTTTGTTCTTGGCAGACGACTTGGCTAGTTCCGGGTTTTTCAATGCTTCCGGGTCTCGCATGCTTTCAGGGATGTCTTTGAGTGCATGATTCTCAAGGAAGGTGTGGAGTTCATCCATCGTCTGGAAGTTCGAGACACGCAGCAGATATTTGCTGTCTTTCATCGCTTGGCAAATGATGCCTCGCTGGAACACCCGGATCCACCGCGTCTGGAAGAAGGCCAGAATCGGCTCTGGCAGGTAGCTGCTCAGCAGATCAGGGGACACTTCAGAATGCCCCAGCGCGTGGGCTGTCTCTGTGATGCTGTTGCTCTCGATGTAGATGAGAACGGCTCGGGTCGCCCTCAGAGAGGTAATAGAGATCCGGCAGATGTACTCCTCGATCTCTTCTCTCGAAAGGCTCGGGCTGCTGGGGCTGCTGGGGTTGTTGAGTGTATTGGGGTTGCTCGAATTCGTGAAGTATGGGGCGAACTCGTCAGCAAGATGCTGATAACGCGTTGCTAGGGTGCCCGCGCTCCAGTTCGTCGGCATCATCTTCGTCGGATGTGTCAGGCCGCGAGAGCAAGCAATGAAAAGGTACCGCCATGCGTCGTCGCCCTGGGCTCGCAGGTAGTCTCTCAACGGCTGTGTGGCTTTGATGACTTGCCGCACACGCACCGCATCTCTTGGCTCCAGCTTGATTTTGATCTCGCTGAGCTTTCCCCCACGCCGATCTTTGAAACCAGTGAGTTGATAGTAACCTTCAAGTTTCACGAAGCCCGTGAGTTCACCCTTGCTGTTATACAGCTCTAGATTGTCGATGCACGACTGGGTGATCCGGGGGTATGCGTGAACCAATAGCAGTTTGAACGGGTAAAGATCATCAGGTGTCGGAATGTTCAGGAAGTTGTTTAGATATTCTCTAGTGATGTTCTTGCCAAATCGTTTTGCAAAGTCGCTTTTGACGTAGTCGAAGCCATGTTTGTTGAACGCTGCGCACACGTCCGCAGGGTTGAGATCTTCTGGTTGAGAGTGCGTGGCGTAAATGATCTTTTCAGAATTGCCCGACAAAGCCAGGCGGTTTCTGGCCTTCCGATTGTTCGAGGTGTTCCAGGCTTTGGTATTCGCCCACCGATAAAGAATATCGTTGTCAGCTTTGATTTCTTTGAACAGGAGTTCAATAGCTTGAGTGTCTGTCACCTGATACGGGATTTCGGTGATTAGTTTGGACTTAATAACTTCGCCTTTCGTGTTCTTCTTATTATTAGTGTCAGCACCCGGCACATGGAGAATTTTTGGCTTCGGCAATGAACCCGCGAAAGGCTTAACCCAAAAGCCTGTCGCGAGCATCGAAGAATTCACCAAATTAATAAACGCAGCGTAAGACTTGGTCGCGGCTGCAAGATCATTTCCCAGGGCAAGTTGGTCGTTGAAGTACCAGAGCATGAACTCTAGGAATAGATTCTTGATCTGAATTGGATCTTTAAAGGCTTCGATAGGCCAGCTTTCATGGCGCTGTGATACAAAACCGAGGAACGCGCTGAATTCACTAGTCCTCGGGCGGCGCATCTTGATCGCCCATTGGCTTACGGATTTGTACACATGTTCAGCGAAATCTGGGCCATGCGAAAGCCAAAGATTAGGAATGGAGAGATAGCTGGTTTTGCCGTTTGCGCTCTCGACGGGCCACCCATTCCAAAATCTCACGGCTTGAGGGTCAAGGTTCTCCCTGGCGACTTCCCAATGCTTGACGTTGTTCTTCGGCCAGCCGTCTTTTTTCTCTTCGAAGGAGGGGAGCAACGGAATCTCCTCTGCCATAGCTTGAATGAGCTTAACGAATTCCTTGGCATACGAGACCCTGAGTCCACGGCTAACGTCGACAAATGTTTCATCTGACAATGCACCTAGGAAGCCGCGAATGACGCGCTCGAAGCCGGGGGAGGACATCCCCAGGTAGCTGACCTGCGTTCTAGTAATACCGCAGTACGCATCGAACAGCTTGATCATCTGACCCATGCCATCCATCGCGATCGGAGCGTAGCAGCGCTCCATCAGTGCGAGCACATCGCTGGGGAGGGTGGTGAACGGATAGTTCACCAGCGAGAGCGCTCCTTTGATAATTGTCAGATTTTTTTCCACGGTCTTGATTGCCTGAAGTCCTTGTGTTATCTATAGTTTCGTGGTTTTGACAAGACAGTGCAAGTGGCAATATTCATGAAAGAAGCCTCGACGCCGATCTCGCGCTGGCGCTAAGCCTGAACGGTCGCGCGCTGTTTCGTGACGAGCAGCCGCTGAAGATTTTGCTGATGTCGGCGACGCTCGAAGGCGCGCGGCTGTCGAGCTTGCTCAACGATGCGCCGGTGATCAGCAGCGAAGGGCGCATGTTCCCGGTGTCGATGCAGTGGGGGCGGCCGTTTCAGCCGGGGGAGTTCATCGAGCCGCGGGTGGTGCAGACCGTGCTCAATGCGCTGGGCAGCGAGTCCGGCAGCGTGCTGGTTTTCCTGCCGGGGCAGGCCGAGATCCGTCGGGTCAATCAGCAGCTGATTGAAGCGGTCGGCGATCGCAGCGACGTGCTGCTGTGTCCGCTGCATGGCGAGCTCGACCTGAGCGCTCAGCGCGCGGCAATCGAACCCGCGCCCAAGGGCAAACGCAAAGTCGTGCTGGCCACCAACATCGCCGAGACCAGCCTGACCATTGATGGCGTGCGGGTGGTAATCGACGCGGGGCTGGCGCGGGTGCCGCGTTTCGATCCCGGCAGCGGCATGACGCGCCTCGACACCCAGCGGATTTCCCGGGCCAGCGCCACTCAGCGGGCGGGTCGGGCAGGGCGGCTTGAGCCGGGCGTCTGTTATCGGCTGTGGTCCGAGGCTCAGCACGATCAATTGGCGGCCTACGGCGCGGCGGAAATCCTTCAGGCCGACCTCGCCGGCCTGGCGTTGCAACTGGCGCGGTGGGGCGTCGAACCGGCGCAGCTGACGTGGCTGGACCTGCCGCCTGCCGCCGCGTACGCCCAGGCGCAAGACCTGCTGGCTCGGCTGGGCGCTCTGACGCGCAAGCCGGGCGAAGATTGGAAACTCACGCCTCACGGCCAGTCGATGGCGGAGGTGCCCGCGCATCCACGCATCGCCCATTTGCTGCTGCGCGGTCATGAATTGGGCCTGGGCCCGCTGGCGTGCGATGTCGCTGCATTGCTGGGCGAGCGCGACATTCTGCGCGGCGCCGGTGCCGATCTGCACAGCCGACTGACGTTGCTGGCGGGAGCAGAACGCGCAGCGAAAGGTGCGCAAGGCGGCGTGCAGCGGGCGCGGCAATTGTCTCGGCAATATCGGGGGTATTTGAGGGGTGCGGCCCGGAAACCGGTCATCGATCCTGATCACCCGCGCTGGCTCGGTGCGCTGCTGGCGCTGGCCTATCCCGATCGCGTCGCACAACAACGCCGTGCTGGCGGCGCGGAGTATCGACTCGCCAACGGCCGTGCCGCCTTGTTCGCCGAGCCAGACGCACTGATGAAACAGCCGTGGCTGGTGGTGGCCGACCTGGGCAGCCGCCAGGGCCAGCGCGAAGAACGTATTTATCTGGCCGCCGAGTTCGATTCCGACCTGTTCGACACAGTGCTCGCCGAACAGGTGACGCAGTTCGATCAACTGGATTGGGACGAGCGCGAGGGCGTATTCCGCGCCGAACGTCAGCGCAAGGCCGGTGAACTGATCATCAGCCGCGAGCCGCTCACCGGGCTGGACGATTCAGCACGGGGGCAGGCGTTGCTGGCGCTGGTGCGGCGCAAAGGGCTGGAGCTGCTGCCATGGACACCGGAGCTGCGCCAGTGGCAGGCGCGAGTCGGCCTGTTGCGTCAGATGGACCTGCAAAAGCTGAGCGAAAGCGAGTGGCCGGACGTGAGCAACGATGGCTTGCTGGCGACGCTGGAGCACTGGCTGCTGCCGTACCTGGGCAAGGTCACGCGACTGAGCCACTTTGGCAACCTGGACCTGTCATCGATCCTCCACAACCTGCTGCCATGGCCCTTGCCCCTGCGGCTCGACGAACTGGCGCCGCATCACCTGACCGTGCCGTCGGGTTCATCGGTGCGCCTGGATTACAGCGAGTCCCCGCCCATTCTGGCAGTGCGCCTGCAGGAACTCTTCGGCCTGGCCGACACCCCGCGCATCGCCAACGGCCGGCAGATCGTCAAGCTGCACCTGCTGTCCCCCGCACGCCGCCCAGTGCAAGTCACCCAAGACCTCGCCAACTTCTGGCGCAGCACCTATGCCGAGGTGAAGAAGGATTTGAAAGGCCGGTATCCGAAGCACTATTGGCCGGACGATCCGTTGATTGCAGAACCGACCGCGCGGGTGAAGCCGAGGAAGTGATCGGCTGCACAAAGGCATGACCCCGAGCGGCTGAAAAAAAACTTCATCAGCCATGTGAGGTAAATACGAGTTCAACCCGTGTAATAGTAACGAATCGCATTAGCGTTCTTTTCATTACGGAGTCAGCTCGTGGTCAAGCTCTTTAACCGGACTCATGCATCGGTCCTGCTGTGTTCTGCCCTACCTGGTCTTGCAATGGCCGCTCAGACGGTTACCGAGTTGGCGCCCAGTGTCATCCAGTCCACACGCGATGCAGCTGACGGCTCGGGGAGCTATACGGTTTCTGAAGGGAGCACCGCCAGCAAGACCTCCACCCAGAATCGGGATGAAGCACAGACCGTCAACACGGTCACTGCGCAAACCCTGGATGACTATCAGGTCAAAGATCTCAACGACGCCATGCGCTTTGTCAGTGGGGTGTCCCAGACGAATACGTTGGGGGGCACGAAGGATGCTGTCATCAAGCGCGGATTTGGCAGCAACGACGACAACTCCATTTTGCGGGACGGGGTGCGCTCGGCGATCGGCCGCAATCTCGGCGCCACCACCGATCACGTAGAAGTGCTGAAGGGCCCGGCATCGCTCATGTACGGCGCGCTGGAGCCGGGCGGGCTGATCAATGTGATCAGCAAGCAGCCGCAATTCACCCAAAGCACGACTCTGACCGGGTCTGGTTACAGTGAAGGCGGCGGGACGTTTGGTCTGGACACCACTGGGCCGCTGGGCGATACCAACCTGGCTTATCGGCTGGTTGCCGAGCGCTCCCACGAGGACTATTGGCGTAATTATGGTGTTGATGAGCACACGCTGATTGCGCCATCGATCGCCTGGGTGGGCGACCGCGCCAGTTTCTCGCTGGCCTACACCTACAACGATTACGCGAGCCCCTTTGACCGCGGCACCGTGTTCGCCAATGGCCACCCGGCCGACATCAGTTACCGCGACCGTCTGGATGAGCGCTGGGCCAAGACCGTCGGCATCAGCCAAAGCACCACCGCGAAGTTCGAGTACCAGCTCAATGACGCCTGGCGAAGCCGGTTGACCTACGGATGGACCGAGGATCGTTACAGCCTGGCGATTGCACAGCCGAGCACCTTGAAAGGCGACACCCTGCGCCGGATTGCAAATGGCGGGCACTATGATTATGAGAGCCGCTATACCGCTCTGGACTTCATAGGCGATCAGCAGTTGTTCGGCCAGAGGCATGAGATCGTTGTCGGGGTGGACAACGAGTCGCTGGATAAATACCGCGGTAAAACCTATCGCAATGCCAGCAGCACCGCCGGCAACCTCAACATCCAAGACCCCACCTACGGCAATCTGGCTGAGCCTTCGACGGTCAGCGCGGTCCAGAGCAACGCCGAAAATAACCTGGTCACCACGTCGGCATACTTCAAGGACAACTGGCACCTCAATGATCGCTGGATTCTGGTATTCGGGGGTCGTCAGGAACACTGGGATCAATACAGCGATCAGGGGCTGGGCAGTTCGTACGCACCGGGCGCCGACTCCAACGGCGACAAGTTTCTCCCTTTTGGCGGGATTGTTTACCAGCCGACCGACAACGTTGCGCTCTACGCCAACTACAGCCGTTCCTTCGTGCCTAACGATGCTGACGACGCGGGCAACAGCTTCAAGCCTACCGAAGGGCGCAGCTACGAAGTCGGCATCAAATACAGCCCGGTCCAGGCACTCAACATGAACCTGGCCGTGTATGACATCGTCAAGAAGAACCTTGTGAACAGCGTGCTGCAGAGCAACGGTGACAGCATCGACGAAGCGGTGGGGAAGGCCCGCTCACGAGGGGTTGAGCTGGATGTGACCGGAGAGATAGCGCGTAACTGGAGCATCATTGGCACCTACGCTTATGACCACACGGAAGTGCTGAAAAACGAAGAGTCACCCGAGCAGGAAGGCAACCGCTTGCCCAATGCGCCGATGCACACCGCGAGCCTGTACCTCAGCCATCAACTCGCACTGCCTGCCGAAACCGGTAAGTGGCATGTTGGTGCAGGTGCCCGATACGTCGGAGAGCGGCCGGGGGACGACGCCAACAGCTTCTGGCTGGACAGCTACACAACGGCCGATGCCTTTGTGCGCTGGGATTTGCCCACCCATGACTACAAGACCAGCCTGCAGTTGAACATCGACAACCTGTTCAACAAGGAATACTACCCGGCCACCACGGGCAGCAGCACGCTCCAGGTCGAGGAAGGGGCGCTCCGAACCGCGCGGCTGACGGCCAGCGTCACGTTCTGATGGCAGCGACCGGTGCCGAGTAATCCGGCACCGGTCGGTTCACATCAAGCCCCTCTGCCATGGATCCGCGAAGCAGGCTTTAGAGGCGCTTTTCTACTCGACCTTCGCTGGTACCCTGAATCGCGCAATCACCGGCATGTGATCAGAGATCAACAGGGTATCCGCCTGCCTCACCCGCGCCTCCACCCGCTTCAGCTTCGGGCTGTAGAACAGAAAGTCCTGCGTCCGGTCCGGGCCGCTGATGCTCGGGTCGTTGGGGAAGCGGGTGTACCACGTGCGACGATCCTCACCGGCTACGTCTTCATTGCTTGGGATCATCGGGAAGCTTTCCCACAAGCTGCGCAGCTCGCTCTCCGCCGAATACGGCGCGCGCTGTCCGGCAGGTAGCCGCTGATATTGCCCCTGCGGCAGTAGATTGAAATCGCCACCGCTTATCCACAGCGTCCCGTTCTGCTCGAAGGCTTGTTGCAACTGACGAACCGACGCTACTTGCCGCTGTTGCACGTCGCCGCCCGATTCGGCATCGCTTAAATGCGTATTCGTCACTGCCAGGCGCCCGCCATCTTTGAGCGGCAGGTAGCTGACCAGTAGCGCAGGCTGGGGTTGAAACAGTCGGCTGATGAAATGGCCGGACGGCGAGGGCAGTTGCAGGCGTTCGGCGCTGTCCATCTGGTAGCGGCTCAGCGTTGCCAGCTTGCGGCCGACACTGCCGAAGATGTGTTGATCCGGCACGAAGTCGGACCTCCAGTAAAACGCCTCGCTGCTGCACGGGTACAGATCGGCGACCCGCGCCTGGAGCAGGGCGAGTTGATTGCCGTAGTCGGTGTTCTTCGCGCCGTCGTCGACTTCCTGCAGCAAGACGATGTCCGGCTGCTCATCGCGGATAACCCGCGCGACTTCATCGAGGTTGTAGGCCAGGTCTTCTGGCGTTGGCCGCTCATCCGGGCCGCTTCCGTCAGGCAGGTCGTACCAGAGGACATAACGCTTGCCGGCCAGGTATTGAATGTTCCAGGTCATCACCTTGAGCGTCTGACCCGGCGCCAATACCGGTGGCTTTCCGTCCTTCGCGTTGCAGGATACCGCCACCTTCTCGTGCCGGGTGGGGTGCCAGGTCACGTCATACAGCAGTATCACGAACAACCCGGCACACACCGCGAGGTAAAGCAGATACCGCGTCGGGCGTGCCATCTTGTCAGGCCGACCGGGCAGGTGGGTCGATGAGCATGAACAACCGGAACATCACCACGCTGATAAACAACTGCAGGAAGCTGGAAATACTGTCCACTGCAATCGACAGCCCTGGGCTCTGTTGGTCCGGCAGCACGTAATAACTGAGCGCCTCAAGCAGCGACAGCGGGATGTAAACGCACAGCACGCAGACGAAAATCCGCACCACATGGCCCTGGGTCATCCTGAAGCTTTCGCGCATCGCCTCCAGCGGCCCCATCCCGCGCAACACCAGCAGGTATTCCGACAGCACCAGTTTGACCATCACCCACACGCCCGGCAGGATGAACAGCGACATGCCGGCCATGATCAGCAGCGTGCTCAGCGCCGTCAGCACCGCGAAGGTGGGCCACAGGCGCAAGGCAACCGCCCACAGGTTGGATTTGACCGGTTCTTCGCCACGGGTTTTGGCGTCCATAAACAGGATCAGCGCGCCGGTATAGAGCGGGTAGAAAAGCAGTCCGACCAACAGTGGCGCGGCCCCGGTGCTCGCCCCGAAGCCGACGAGCTGTTTGGTCAGGGCCTCCAGTACCACCAGCGGCAGGCACAGCGTAAGAATGCTGCCGAAGTTGCGTCGGAAGAAGTAAAACGAGTCTTGCAGAAGGGTCAGCGGATTCATGAACGGATCACAAGGATAAGCAGGCCAACACTGTAACGTAGCGCCGCAGAACCGGCCAACCGGCCGCGACCTGCGAGCCTTCTTAACTTTTTTTACATGCTATTGAAACGCCCTTGAACAGCCCCATTACTGGCTATGCCTGAGCAATGGCTCAGAACAGAATTCCTACGGCAATCTAACGAGGTCGCCATGAACAGCGAAGAACAAACCCTGATCGACGGCTTGTTTGGCAAGCTCAAGCAAGCAGAAACCGAATCGGCCCCCCGTGATGCGCAGGCCGAAGCGCTGATCAAGGAGCACCTGACTCGCCAGCCCGCTGCGCCTTATTACATGGCGCAGTCGATTCTGGTGCAGGAAGTCGCGATCAAGCAGCTGGAGGCCCAGAACCGTCAGCGCGACGAGCAGATTCAACAACTGCGGGCTGAGCTGGAACGGTCAAAATCCGCGGCGCCTGCGCCGTCCGGCAGTGGCGGCGGGTTTCTGTCGAGCATCTTTGGTGGCGGTTCGCGCGAGCCTCAGGCTCAGCAACCGGCTTCGTCGTTCTCGCGTCCATCGAATCCGCAGCCTTCGTCGGGCGGCTGGCGCGAAAGTGGCCCTGCAAGCGCGCCGCCTTACAACGCGCCGCAGCAGAACTATGCTCAGCCACCGCAAAACTATGCCCAACCGCAACAGGCACCGGCGGCGCCCGTCGGTAGTGGCTTTCTGGGTGGCGCACTGAAAACCGCCGCGGGCGTGGCCGGTGGCGTGATGCTGGCGGAAGGCATCAGCAGCCTGTTCCACCACAACAGCCAACCGCAGGAAGTCGTCGAGATCATCCAGGAGCAGCCGGCCCAGCCTGCCGCTGAACATGATCAGGGCGGCAGCGGTGGCTGGGGTGACGACCAGCAGCGCGTGACGGGTAATGACACTACCGGCAACGACGCCTGGGGCAGTGATTCCAATGGCTTCGCCGATACCGATTACGGCAGCGACTCCGGTGGCGGCATGTTTGACGACGACGATTCGTTCGTCTGATAGCCGCAGCTAACGCCCTCCCTGTGGGAGTGAGCTTGCTCACGAAGGCGGCATTTCAGTCGCTGAAGATTCGGCGGATGGCCAAGCCATTTCGCGAGCAAGCTCGCTCCCACAGGATTGTTTCTATAGGGATCAGGTCTGCGCAGCACAACCGCGCCCTCCACCCAATCCTTCTATCCCTTCCCCAAACTGGCATACTGAGCGCCGGTCCGGTTTTCGGATACCTGTCGCTTGTCAGCGCATCGAGGAATTTGGGTGAGAAGAATCGCGGTCTTCGCCGACGTACAGAATCTGTATTACACAGTGCGTCAGGCTCACGGTTGTCACTTCAATTACGCCGCCCTGTGGGCTGACATCAGCCAGCGCGGTCAGATCGTCGAGGCGTATGCGTATGCCATCGACCGTGGCGACAGCAAGCAGCAGCAATTTCAGCAGATCCTGCGCAACCTCGGCTTTACCGTCAAACTCAAGCCCTACATCCAGCGCAGTGACGGCTCGGCCAAAGGCGACTGGGACGTGGGCATCACCATCGACATCATGGACGTCGCGCCGAATGTCGATGAGGTTGTGCTGGCGTCCGGCGATGGGGATTTCGACCTGTTGCTGGAGCGCATCATCAGCAAGCACGGCGTCGAAGCGATTGCCTACGGTGTGCCGGGGTTGACCGCCAACTCGCTGATCCGCGCGGCCAGTCGTTATGTGCCCATCGAGGGCGGGTTGCTGCTCAAGAATTGATGCCAGCAGCGCGCTGATCAGGCCGCCCGATACATCTCACGTCCACGCACCACCCCGCTATTTGAAGGCCACGCCATGCAAGAACGTATCGCCGTCATCGACTTCGAAACCACCGGCATTTCCCCCAGCAGCTACTGCCGCGCCACGGAAATCGCCGTGGTGATCGTGGAGCAGGGCGTGATCGTCGAGCGCTATCAAAGCCTGATGAACGCTGGCGTGCGCATCCCGTCTTTTATCGAGTCCCTGACCGGCATCAGCAACAGCATGCTGCGCACGGCGCCGCCGGCTGACCGGGTCATGAACGAGGTCGCCGAGTTCGTCGGCCTGACGCCACTGGTGGCGCACAACGCCTCGTTTGACCAAAAGTTCTGGGACTTCGAGCTGTCACGCATCAAGCGCAATCGCGTACAAAGCTTCGCCTGCTCGATGCTGCTGGCGCGACGTCTCCTGCCACACGCACCGAACCACAAACTCGGCACCCTCACCAGCTGGGCCGGCTTGCCCCACACCGGCGAGGCTCACCGGGCCATGGCCGACGCGGAAATGGCCGCCAACCTCACGCTCCACCTTGGGCATCAACTGCGCGACACCCACGGTCTGGCCGGCGTTTCCCACCAGTTACTCTGCACGCTGCAAAAAGTCCCGGCGAAGAAGATTGCGGATGCCATCAGCAAGCATCGGGGGCTCTAGCCAGACTGCGGCGCAGGTGGCTCAAACCCAATCAGCATGCCCTATCAGGTGAATGAAGCCGGCATCGCCTTGAGTCAGTGCAGCAGACTCCGGGGAGTTGGCGATATTGAATGCGACCTGCCCACGGCTCGTGCCGCCGTCCAGCGATTGGACCCAATAGGCAAGGCCGCCAGCGTCGCTGCCTCGATCCAGGACGTTGTGATACAGATTTTCGACAAAGGCTGCGTTGCTGCC
The DNA here is from genome assembly GCF_041060465.1 of Pseudomonas sp. W2Oct36. Lineage (NCBI taxonomy): Bacteria > Pseudomonadati > Pseudomonadota > Gammaproteobacteria > Pseudomonadales > Pseudomonadaceae > Pseudomonas > Pseudomonas sp. W2Oct36. The sequence goes on along the minus strand of NZ_JAUERW010000020.1, from coordinate 66,734 downwards.
ATCGGGCAGGCGTTGGGAAAACTCGGCAGATTGCACAAAACCATCCGCAATCTGGGCACCGGTTTCGCCTGCGGCGCCGTGAGACAGCCAGAACTTCAGGCCTTCGATATCGGGAGCACGATCCAGGATGGCATACAGACGACCAATACTTGCCTGCGCCGAGTCGAGAACGAACAGTTCGCGATCTGCGAAATCCAGCACATTGAAGCCACTCAGGTCGAACGTCGCCGCAGCTCCCGTGGAACGACTAACGGATAGCGTATCGGTATCGAGCGCGCTGATCGTGTAGGCGGATGCAGCGTCGTTGAAAATAAAGGTGTCGATACCGGCGTTGCCGGCCAGATGCGAAACTGCATTGCCGTCAAGCCTGACTTCCTGCTCGCTGATCTGATCGTCGCCAGCCGTGCCGGTGGCCACGCCCTTGCCCACCACCATATCCAGATTGTTCCAGGCGTTATGAGCCACGATCCTGATGTAGCCTGCCTCGCCCTCCGAGAAGTCATGGCTCTCGCGCGAATTCAGGAAGCCATCAGCAACCGCTGTTCGACTCAAACCCTGCTGCAGCAGCGTGTTCCAGTACGACACACCTGAATCATCGCCTGTGCGATGCAGTACATTCTGATAGAGCTCAAGCACAAAGTCCCGACTACCAAGCATGCTGAAGCGCTGTATCCCTTCAGCGGAATTCAGAAAGCCATCGCGAATCTCTGCATCCGAACTGCCCATCGCCTGATGCGTCAGCCAATAATTCAAGCCCTGATAATCGGGCGTCCGACCGAACAATGAGTAGAGCCTGGCAACGTAAGCCTGATCCTCGGTGAGCGCTGTGTGATGTAGGTCCATGCCAAAACTCAATGAAACAGTGGCGTCACTCTCGGCATTAAAGGCGCCATACCGGCTGTGAAAAGCCATCAGCAGTTCGTCGACACTGGCATTGCGGTCCATGAAAGCCAGCTTTTCGACGCTTGAAAGCGAGTCCACATCGGACGTTTGCGCGTCATGAACGCTGAGGCTGGCACCACTCACAAGCGCGGCATCGTAGTGTGCAAAGTAGCGAGCACCTGCCTCGGTATACAAGGCGGTGTCTAAGCCGTTGCCACCATTGAGCATGTCCGAACCCGCCCCTCCCATCAGCCGATCGTTGCCATCGCCGCCAAACAACTGGTCATTGCCCGCGTTGCCATTGAGGAAGTTGTCACTGGCGTTGCCGATCAGCGTATCCGCGCCTGCACCCGTTATGGCGTTCTCGATAACCGTACCGCGCGCGATGGCGATGTTCGATACACCGCCGTACAGGCTGGAAAAAGCTTCACTTCTCAAATCGACTGTTTGAGCGCCGGCATAGGTGCCGACATTGATAGTGTCATTGCCGCCCGCATCATAAATTGTGCCCACCAGACCTGGCATGAAGTCGGTTCCGGCGTTGTTGTTAAAGCCGTATGTATTGTCACCTGTGCGGGTAACGGCGGTGCCGTACAGTGACTGGATGGCTACGATGTCCGCCAGCATAGGCGTAGCGACATAGCCGAAAGAGGCATTGGAATAGGTATTCTCGTCCTGACTGAAGTAGGACATTACCGAGTATTTCCAGCTGTCCTCTTGATAGAAAACATTGTTGGGGAAGGTCGCGCTCCCGTTGTAATTGCCCGCATGGCCCAACCCCAGCGCATGGCCGATTTCATGAATGTAGGTTTGCTGATAATACAAACCGTATTTCACCCAATCGGAAGCGATGTTGACGCTGCTGTTCGAGATGATGCTGCCTGCATAGTTGGAGCTGCTATACGCACCGCTTTTGTTTTCGCTGAAATTGATCGCAGCGGCAGCGGTGGTTTCCACAAATTTCAGGCCGCTGACATTGGTCCAGCTTTGCAGCGCATATCGAGCAACAACCTGAGCATTTGCGCTCAAGCTGGCCAGGTTGACGGTGAGCGACCCACCGGCGTGCACGTCAAAGTGGTGTTGGGAACCGCCATAGGCGTCGTGCCAATAGCCATCAGTCAGGTAGTTGGCTTGCTGATCAAGCGTCAGGTGCCCAAGCGTCGCCTGGCTGGTGGCTGTCTGTTGGCTCACACCCTGGCTGTTCGCTCCGTCCGTCCAGAGTTGGGTGAGCGCATCGCACATCGAACACATGTAGAAACTCCGGGGCAAGGCAGGCCTGGCCAGGTCAATGACGCAATAATCGGGTAGGGATCGGTGATGAGTTCAATCCGCTGAGCCAGCTTTGAAAACGGGCTACATGACCTTCACGCGCGTTGACCCGCCTTGGTCTTGACGAGGGTGTGGCTCTTCGAGAAGGTACGGCAGGGCACGGTCGAAGACGCTAGTGCCCATTCCTGATGAGGTTGTCGGCATGCTTTCTGGCGACTAAAGGCGGTTTTTTCCAGGGCCGACGAAATACCGCTGGGAGAGGCTGGAGGAGGGCGATGGCCGGGCAGGCGTTGTCGGCAGGCTGCCCGCCGGGCTGTCATGGCGCCTATCGCTTACTGCGTACTTTCAATTCCCGATCATCTTGCCGCCCCCTCGTGAGCGGCTGCGAACACCCCGCCAGCAAAAGTGTATGGGTCGAATAAACCACATTTGTAACTGACGCCAGCGGCCCGGACATTTCTAGAATCAGTCCCACAATAAACGACTGTACTAGAGCCTTTCATGCCTGCCGCCCGCCGTTTTCCCCTGCTGCTCATCGGGGCCTTTTTCGCGCTTTATGTGATCTGGGGCTCAACTTATCTCGCCATCCGCATCGGTATCGAAACCTGGCCTCCGCTCATGATGGCCGGGGTGCGCTTTACCATCGCCGGTTCCATCCTGTTCGCCTTCATGCGCTTTCGTGGCGCGCCGATGCCCACCTGGAAACAGTGGAAATCCGCCGGGATGATCGGCTTTCTGCTACTCGCCTGCGGCAATGGCGGCGTGACCCTGGCGGAACACGCAGGCGTTGCTTCTGGTGTCGCAGCGTTGGCAGTAGCCGTGGTGCCATTGTTCACCTTGCTGTTCGGCCTGTTCTGGGGCCATCGCAACACCGGGCTGGAATGGGCGGGCATCCTGCTCGGCCTTGTCGGCATCTCCTTGCTCAACTTAGGCTCGAACCTGCAGGCCAGCCCCATGGGCGCCGCGCTGGTGATCTTCGCCGCCGCGACCTGGGCGTTCGGTTCGGTGTGGAGCCGCTACCTGCCATTGCCCGCGGGACCGATGGCCAGCGCCTGCGAAATGCTGGTGGCCGGCGCCGTGCTGTTGCTTGGCAGCTTCGTGAGCGGCGAGCGCATCACTCAATCCCCCGGCCTGTCCGGCTGGCTGGTGATGGCCTATCTGGTGGTGTTCGGCTCCATCGTTGCGTTCAGTTCCTACATGTACCTGCTGAAGAACGTGCGACCCGCCGCCGCGACCAGCTATTGCTACGTCAACCCGGCGGTGGCGGTGTTGCTCGGCGTGTTGTTCGCCGGCGAACACATCGGCTGGGCGGAAGGTGCAGCGATGGCGGTGATCATCAGCGCCGTCGTGCTCATCGGCCTGCCGCAGTGGCGCAAGCAGAAACCGTTGCAGAAAGGGTAAACTGCGCGCCATTGTCTTCTACAGACTCTTGTGCGCTGACCTTTTTCCAACGGTACTGAAATGACATTCGCCTCCCTCGGCCTGATCGAACCCCTGCTGCGTGCCCTCGAAACACTGGGCTACCAGACTCCCACCCCCGTTCAGGCCCAGGCGATTCCGCCCGTGCTCGAAGGCCGCGACCTCATGGCCGCCGCCCAGACCGGCACTGGCAAGACCGCAGGTTTCGCGTTGCCATTGCTGCAACGCCTGACCATGGAAGGCCCGAAGGTCGCTGCCAACTCCGTGCGCGCGCTGGTGCTGGTGCCAACCCGCGAACTGGCCGAGCAGGTTCACGAAGCCATCGCGCAATATGCCGAGCACCTGCCGCTGACCACCTACGCGGCCTACGGCGGCGTCAGCATCAACCCGCAGATGATGAAACTGCGTCGAGGCGTTGACGTGCTGGTTGCTACCCCTGGCCGCCTGCTCGACCTGTATCGTCAGAACGCCGTGAAATTCTCGCAGCTCCAGACCTTGATCCTCGACGAAGCCGATCGCATGCTCGATCTTGGCTTCTCCGAAGAACTGCGTGACATCTACGCCGCGCTGCCGAAGCGTCGCCAGACGCTGCTGTTTTCCGCGACCTTCTCCGATGCGATCCGCGCGCTGGCCGGGCAGATGCTCGACAACCCGCTGACCATCGAAGTCAGCCCGCGTAACGTCGCGGCATCATCGGTCAAGCAGTGGATCGTCACCGTCGACAAGAAGCGCAAGAGCGAGCTGTTCATTCATCTGCTCAAGAAGCATCGCTGGGGTCAGGTGCTGGTCTTCGCGAAAACCCGCGTCGGCGTCGACCAACTGGTGGAGCGCCTGCAAGGCCTGAGCCTCAACGCCGACGGCATTCACGGCGACAAACCCCAGGCCACTCGCCAGCGCGCGCTGGATCGCTTCAAGAGCGGCGACGTGCAGATCCTGGTTGCCACCGACGTTGCGGCCCGTGGTCTGGACATCGATGACCTGCCGACCGTGGTCAACCTTGACCTGCCGATCGTTGCCGAAGACTACATCCACCGCATTGGTCGCACCGGCCGCGCGGGCCAGACCGGTGAAGCGATTTCCCTGGTGTGCGCCGACGAAGTCGACCTGCTCAGCGCCATCGAAATGCTGACCCGCCAGACCCTCCAGCGCCGCGAAGAACCCGACTTCATTCCAGAACACCGCGTGCCGGCCACCGACGCGACCGGGCAGGTTCTGAAAAAGCCGAAAAAGCCAAAGAAACCCAAAACCAGTGGCGGAGGCGGCAAACGCAATCTGGGCAAGTGGGTCGACAGCGGCGAAGCGGCGGCAGAAGTGCCGTCCATCAAGCCAGTGCGCAAAGTGCCGGTGTTCAACACCGGACCGCGCAAGCGTAAGCCGTAAGAAGAGCGGCAGAGTCCGGGCCCTCTCACCAGTGCCCGGACTTCAGCGCGATCAATGTGGCACCGCGCTGTGTCAGTGGGACCGGCTTCAGCCGGGAAGAGGGCAGTGTGAGCGCCATTAATTGTGCGGCGTGACGACCGGCGTCTTCCCGGCTAAAGCCAGTCCTACGGGTGTACGCGATCAATGTGGGACCGCGCTGTGTCAGTGGGACCGGCTTTAGCCGGGAAGAGGCCGGCATGAGCTCCATGAGGTTTGCGGCGTGACACCTGACGCCTTCCCGGCTAAAGCCAGTCCTACGGGTGTACGCGATCAATGCGGGACCGCGCTGTGTTAGTAGGACCGGCTTTAGCCGGGAAGAGGCCGGTATGAGCTCCATGAGATTTGCGGCGTGACACCTGACGCCTTCCCGGCTAAAGCCAGTCCCACAGGGTGAACGCGTGCTGTCAGTAGGACCGGCTTCAGCCGGGAAGAGGCCGGCATGAGCTCCATGAGATTTGCGGCGTGACACCTGACGCCTTCCCGGCTAAAGCCAGTCCTACGGGTGTACGCGATCAATGGGAGCGCGCTGTGTCAGTAGGACCGGCTTCAGCCGGGAAGAGGCCAGTGTGAGCGCCATTAATTGTGCGGCGTGACGACCGGCGTCTTCCCGGCTAAAGCCAATCCTGCTAATACCTATCGCCGGCGCAGCACATCCTGATAAAGATCCGCATACCCCTGCACCATCTCTTCCGCGGTAAACATCGACTCAAACCGCTGCGCCGCCTTCAACCCCATCTGCGTCGCCCGCTCTCTGTCATTCCACAGCGTATTCATCGCGGCCGCCAACGCATCCGAATCCCGTGGCGGAACCACCAGCCCGGTCTCGTCCGCGATGTTGATAAAGGTGGTGCCCGTGCCCATTTCGCACGAGATCATCGGCTTGCCATACATCGCCGCTTCCAGCAGCGAGATCCCGAAGGATTCCGAACGCTGGTGCGACGGGAATACAAACGCTTCACACAGCATCAGCAGCGCGTTCTTGTCCTCATCCGGCAGGCTGCCCACAAACACGACATTGCTAAGCCCGAGCGCCTTGGCCTTCGCCTTTAGCTCCAGCTCCTGGTGCCCACCGCCCATGATCACCACCGGCAGGCGATTCCTGTGCGCCGCTTCAAGCAGAAAATCCAACCCCTTGTAGTAACGCAGCGCACCGACGAACAGAAAGAAGCGCTCGCCCAGTTGCTGCTTCCAGTGCTCGAGTTTCGCCTGAGACGGGGCAGGGTACGTGGCCCGATCCAGCCCAAAGGGAATGATCTCGACCTTATCCTTGAACCGGGTCAGCGCGTCGCTGCTGGCGGCATAGTTGGGCGAGGAAACGACAATCCGATCAACGCTCCCCAGAAAGCGGTTCATCAACGGCGCATACAGCTTGAGCAGCGTCTTCTGCTTGATGATGTCCGAGTGGTAACTCACCACCGTCGGCTTTTTGATCTGCGCGGCGAAGTGCGCGATGTCCATGTACGGCCACGGGAAGTGGTAGTGCACGATGTCAGCGTCGCGCGCGAGCTCTTTGAAGTCCCGAATGCCCGACACCGAAAAGCCCGTCGACGCGACGTACAGATCCTGCTTTGAACGGTGGGCGATGTGATTGCCGACCGTCTCGTTACGCGCCGCGCCCTGTGTGCTCAGCGACAGCACCTGGGACTCGATCCCATGGGCCTGACAACCCTGTGCCAGCTGGAAGATGACTTGCTCGACCCCACCGCCCTTGCTTTCCGGGAAGTAGGTCTTGAAGAAGTGCAAAACTTTGGTCATCAGGATTCTCTGACGAAACGATAACGTCCGCTGTTCTCGCGATAGGTGCGTTGCGGGCAGAGCGGGGATGTGTGGAGCGGAGGGTAAAGGAAAACCCGAAGCGCCTCACAGCGCTTCGGGTTGGGTACTGCGGCGTTACGCGTCGGCCAGCATCCAGCCAAGCGTTTCGCTCAGCTCGGGTGTCTGCCAGCCCGGGACCAGCGACTTCAGCTTGCTGTTGTCGCCGCACAAGGTCTTGACCTCGTTGGCCCGCACGAAAGCAGGATTCACTTCGACGGTGAGGTCGTGGCCGGTGATGGCGCGACACATGTCGAGCACTTCACGCAGCGAGTGAGTCTTGCCTGAACTAACGTTGACGTACTGACCGAACGGCTTGGCTTCAAGCAGCCCGCGGTAAGCGGCCACCAGCGAACGGACGTCGCTGAAATCGCGCCAGACATCCAGGTTGCCCAGCTCGATCTTCTCGGCCTTCTCGCGAAAGTGTTTGACGATCTTCGGCAGGAGGAAGTTTTCCGCCTGGCCGACGCCGGTGTAGTTGAACGGGCGCGCGATGATGATCGGCAACCGCCCGAACCACAGACTGGCCATGTATTCCATGGCCAGCTTGCTCACGGCGTAATCGTTGGCCGGCGCCGGCCTGGTGCTTTCATCAAGCAGCCCTTCCGACGCATTGCCATACACGTTGGCACTGCTGGCGATCAAAACGCTTTCAGGCGCTTTGCCGCAGTGGGCGATGGCTTCGAGCAGATTGCGCGTACCAATCAGATTGACCTGATAAAACGCATCCGCCGCGCCGTGCCCGACAAACGCCAGTGCCGCGAGATGAACGACGATGTCCGGCTGAAGGTCCGCCAGCAGCTTGCTCAGACCCACCAGATCGGTGAGGTCGGCCTGATAATAATTGGCTTCATCGGACGGATTGCTGCCCAGGCCAACCACCTCGCAGCCCTGGGCTGTGAGCTCGGCGGCCATGTAGCGCCCCGTAAATCCATGAATACCCGTTATCAGCGCTCGCTTGCCGGCGATACTCATCAGAACGAGAACCCTTTTTCGTTACGACGCAGGTCCGCTTCCACCATCATGCGGCACAGCTCTTCCAGGTTGGTCTTAGGCTCCCAGCCCAGAACTTCCTTGGCTTTGGCCGGGTTGCCGATCAACAGCTCAACTTCGGTCGGGCGATAGAACTTCGGATTGACCGAAACCAGAACCTTGCCACTAGCGGCGCAAGTGCCGATTTCTTCTTCGGCTTCGCCACTCCAGTTGATGGTGATGTCGACAGCCTTGAATGCCATCGCGACGAAGTCACGGACGGTTTCAGTGCGGTTGGTGGCCAGAACGAAGGTGTCCGGCTCATCAGCCTGCAGCATGCGCCACATGCCTTCGACGTACTCTTTGGCAAAGCCCCAGTCGCGCTTGGCGTCCATGTTGCCCAGTACCAGCGAGTCCTGCAGACCCAGCTTGATCTTGGCAACGGTGTCAGTGATTTTGCGTGTGACGAACTCACGGCCGCGCAGTGGCGACTCGTGGTTGAACAGAATACCGCTGGTCGCAAAAATGCCGTACGACTCGCGATAGTTGATGGTCATCCAGTGAGCGTACAGCTTGGCGACGCCGTAAGGGCTGCGCGGGTAGAACGGGGTGTCTTCCATCTGAGGAATGGCCTGAACCTTACCGAACATCTCGGAAGTCGACGCTTGGTAGAAGCGGACTTTCGGGTTAACGATACGGATGGCTTCCAGCAGATTCACAGCGCCCAGGCCGGTGATTTCGGCGGTGGTGATGGGCTGTTCGAAGGAAACGCCCACGAAGCTCTGCGCGGCGAGGTTGTACACCTCGGTGGCTTCGGTGGTCTGCAGGAGGCGGATGCTGGCCGACAGGTCGGTCAGGTCGTACTCGACCAGGTGCAGGTTTGGATTGTTCTGGATGCCCAGTTCTTCGATCCGCCAGAAATTGACAGAACTGGTACGACGATAGGTGCCGTAGACGGTGTAGCCCTTGCCAAGCAGCAGTTCAGCCAGATAGGCGCCGTCTTGACCAGTGATGCCGGTAACAATTGCTTTCATGCGGGGATCAAGCTCCGTTGGTAGTTATGTATTGGTGGCGAAAAGCCGGCAGCGTTGCAGCAACCGCTGGCGCGCGCGAATTGTTTGCCGGGAAATATACACGGAACCGGCAATAGGCTCGATAGGCGCCAGATAAAAGTGCTCCCCAAAGTTCTACGTGCAGTTCTTGCATCCTCTTACAAGGGTTGTGCCAACTACGTAAGAGCCCTGAAGCGGCGCCATCAGGCTTGCGCTCCAACTTCCTAAGTCCTCTCGGCGATCTTTGGGCGCGGTGCCTGCATGTGCGGCGTGAAATTCCTTCCGAGGGCCATCCCCCGACAGGAGCCGCCTCGCAAAATCCTGCACTAAACCGGGCACCAGAGTGTAAACTCCGTCCCCCGAAGCAACTTCAGATGCGCTCAAACCGCGCGTGGTACTCCACGCCTCGCCCTGTTCGGCGTGGTCCTGGAGCATCTTCCGCACGCCACTTTTGTTATGTTCGTCGCCCGAAGTCTTTTTCACAGGCGTTGCCAGACGTTAACTTCTGCAGCCTTTCAGTATTTCGAATCCGGTAACCCCATGGTTTCAGTAAAGCTCCACAGTGGGCAGACATTCATTTCCGAGCCTGGCGCTTCGTTGCTGGACAGCGCAAAAGCTGCCGGCATCACCCTTGAGTACAGCTGTCGCACGGGTCGTTGCGGCGTGTGCAAAACCACGGTGCTCAGCGGTGACACTGAGGCCCTCAAAGGAGAGGCGTCACTGACCGCGGAGGAGATGGCCGCAGGAATGATTCTGACCTGCTGCCGCCGTGCGATTACCGATGTGGAGATAGACGCCGAGGATATCGGTGCGCTGGGCGACATCGAAGTCAAAACCCTGCCTTGCCGGATCGACACCATTACTCATCTTGCGGACAACGTGGTTGAAGTCATCCTGCGCGTCCCGCCTGCCAGCAAGCTTCATTACCTGCCTGGTCAGTATCTGGACGTGATCGGGGCGGGCGGCTTGCGTCGCAGTTATTCCATCGCCAATGCCCCGCGCATCGACGGCAAGCTGGAACTGCAGATCCGGCAAGTCGAGCACGGCTCGATGTCCCGTTACTGGTTCGGTGACGCCAAACCCAATGACCTTCTGCGCCTGGAAGGCCCGCTGGGCACATTCTGTCTGCGTGACAAGAGTGCTAGCACGCTGATTTTTCTCGCTACCGGTACCGGCATTGCGCCTGTCAAGGCGATGCTTGAGCAGTTACAGGCTAATCCGGAGCTGGCGGCGGGCAAGAAGATCTTCATCTATTGGGGCGGGCGCAGCCTTACCGATATTTACTGGGCACCTCATCTTGAGGGTCTGAACGCGGTATTTATTCCTGTACTCTCACGGCCGGATGCGCAATGGCAGGGCCGTACTGGCTACGTCCAGACCGCTCTGCTTGATGACGGAATCGAACTTGATCATGCAGTGGTGTACGCCTGCGGCTCAGAGAGCATGATCCATTCCGCGCGTGAAGCTCTGAATAGTGCCGGATTGCCTGTCAAACACTTTTACTCCGATGCATTCGTGAGTTCGAACTAACAAGGAGCGGTTATGAAAGCGGTCATTCTGGCAGGTGGGCTCGGCACGCGTTTAAGCGAAGAGACCGGTACACGGCCCAAGCCAATGGTTGAAATCGGTGGCAAGCCGATTCTGTGGCACATCATGAAAATGTACTCCTCCCACGGCATCAATGATTTCATCATTTGCTGTGGCTACAAGGGCTACATGATCAAGGAATACTTCGCCAACTACTTCCTGCACACGTCGGACATCACGTTCAACATGCGCGAAAACACCATGAAAGTTCACGACCAGCGCGCTGAAGACTGGAATGTGACGTTGGTCGATACAGGCGAGACGTCCATGACCGGTGGTCGTCTGCGTCGGGTTGCGGACTATGTGCGCAACGATGAGGCTTTTTGCTTCACCTACGGCGATGGCGTTGGAAGCATGGACATCAGCGCTGCTGTCGCCTTCCACAAGAGCCACGGCAAAGCGGCCACTCTCACCGCTACCTTCCCGCCAGGGCGCTTTGGCGCACTGGACATCGCCGAAGGTCGGGTCCTGAACTTCAAGGAAAAGCCTAAAGGTGACGGCGCCATGATCAATGGCGGCTTCTTCGTGCTTTCTCCGCAAGTGCTGGATTACCTGGAAGGCGACAGCACGGTTTGGGAACAGGGGCCGTTGATGAGCCTCGCCGAACAGGGCCAACTGATGGCCTTCGAACATCCGGGCTTCTGGCAGCCGATGGATACCCTGCACGATAAAAATCTGCTTGAGAAGTTGTGGCAGAGCGGCGACGCGCCTTGGAAATTCTGGGACTGAGAACAACTATGAAAGCTTCTGTCTCCGCTGACTTCTGGAAAGGCAAAAAGGTCTTCCTCACGGGCCACACCGGCTTCAAGGGAAGCTGGCTTGCCCTTTGGTTGCAGGGCATGGGCGCGCACGTGAAAGGCTTTGCCTTGGCGCCACCCACTACGCCTTCACTGTTCGACCAAGCGCAGGTTGAGCGGGGCATGGAGTCGCAGATCGGCGACATCCGCGACCTGCAGACTGTGACTGAGAGCATGGTTGCCTTCGATCCGGACATCCTGATCCATATGGCGGCGCAACCGCTGGTCAGGCTGTCGTATCGGGAACCGGTCGAAACCTACGCCACCAACGTGATGGGCACCGTTCATGTGTTGGAGGCCGCGCGCAAGTGCCCCGGCCTGCGTGCCATCGTCAATGTCACCACCGACAAATGTTACGAGAATCAGGAATGGGAATGGGGCTATCGCGAGAACGAGCCCATGGGTGGCCACGATCCGTACAGCAACAGTAAAGGCTGTGTGGAACTGGTAACCAGCGCTTACCGCAACTCGTTCTTTAACACTGAACACTCCGCTGCACTGGCCTCGGCGCGCGCCGGCAATGTCATCGGCGGTGGCGATTGGGCTGACGACCGGTTGATTCCTGACATTTTGCGCGCTGTCGAACAGGGCAAGCCCGTGGTAATCCGCAATCCCAAGGCCACCCGCCCTTGGCAGCACGTACTTGAACCGCTCAGCGGTTACCTTGTTCTGGCCCAGCACCTATGGGAGCATGGCCAGTCATTCGCTCAGGGCTGGAACTTCGGCCCTCGCGACGAGGACGCCCAACCTGTCGAATGGATACTCGATCACATGGTGCAGGCGTGGGGAGCTGGCGCTAGCTGGCAGCTTGACAGTGACCCGCAGCCGCATGAAGCACGCTATTTGAAGCTGGACATATCCAAGGCCCGCGCTCACCTGAAGTGGGAACCAACCTGGGGCCTGGAGACAACGCTGACTCGCATCGTCAACTGGCACAGAGCCTGGATGGAGAGTGCCGACATGCATGTCCGTTGCGTAGAAGAAATCAATAGCTACATGGCAGCCATGCCACTGGCGCCTAACCGATAATTAGCTTGAGCAGGAAATACTATGACCCCCGATATGCTCCGTCAGGAAATCAGCCAGCTCGTTGAGCGCTACGCCCAGACTGCCTTGGCGGCCAAACCTTTTGTCGGGGGCGAAACCGTCATCCCTCCGTCGGGCAAGGTAATCGGCGCGCGTGAACTGCAGCTGATGGTTGAGGCTTCGCTGGACGGCTGGCTGACCACTGGTCGCTTCAACGCTGAATTCGAGAAGAAACTCGCTGCGTTCCTGGGCGTGAACCACCTCTTGACCGTGAACTCAGGTTCTTCGGCCAACCTGGTTGCGTTCAGCACCCTCACTTCACCGAAACTGGGTGATCGTGCAATCAAGAAGGGCGACGAAGTCATTGGCGTTGCGGCGGGTTTCCCGACCACCGTCAACCCGATCGTTCAGTTCGGCGCGATCCCTGTCTTCGTCGACGTGGAAATGAACACCCATAACATCAATGCAGACTTGATCGAAGCGGCCATCACGCCGAAGACCAAGGCCATCATGCTCGCTCACACCTTGGGCAACCCGTTCAATCTGGGCAAGGTGAAGGCGCTGTGCGAAAAGTACAACCTGTGGCTGGTCGAAGATTGCTGTGACGCGCTGGGTGCGACTTACGACGGCAAGATGGTCGGTACCTTTGGCGACATCGGCACGCTCAGCTTCTACCCGGCTCACCACATCACCATGGGTGAAGGCGGCGCGGTATTCACCAACGACGCCCAACTGCGAATGATCGCTGAATCGTTCCGTGACTGGGGCCGCGATTGCTACTGCGCGCCAGGCTGCGACGACACGTGCGGCAACCGTTTCGGGCAGCAATTCGGCAGCCTGCCTCAAGGTTACGATCACAAGTACGTGTACGCCCACTTGGGCTACAACCTGAAGATCACCGACATGCAAGCTGCCTGCGGCCTGGCCCAGCTCGACCGCGCCCCGGAGTTCATCGCGACCCGCAAGCGCAACTTCCAGCTGTTGAAAGAGCGTTTGTCCAGCCTGAGCGACTTCCTGGAAATCGCCGAGCCTACGCCTAACAGCGATCCTTCCTGGTTCGGCTTCCCGGTAACGCTGAAAGAGACTGCCGGCGTCAAGCGTGTGGACCTGTTGAAGTTCCTCGATCAGAACAAGATCGGCACTCGTCTGCTGTTCGCAGGCAACTTGACCCGTCAGCCGTACTTCCATGGCGTTGAGCACCGCGTTGTGGGCGAACTGACCAACACCGACCGCACCATGAACCAGACCTTCTGGCTGGGCGTGCAACCGTCGCTGGGTCAGGAGCAGTTCGACTACGTTGGTGAAAAACTGGAAGAGTTCTTCGGGATCGGTTTCTAACTTATGAAAGCATCGGATGCAGTAGCCAAGGTTCTGGCGGACACTCAAGTCCTCTACGGTTTCGAGCTCATCGGTGGAATGATTGCCCACCTGGTGGACAGTATCAACTTGCTCGGTAAGACCAAGTTGGTTTCCATGCACCATGAGCAAGGCGCCGCCTTCGCTGCATCCGCCGTCGCGCGCGCGACGAGTCACAAAGTGATGGGCGTGGCACTGGGCACAAGCGGCCCGGGCGCCACTAACCTGATTACCGGAATTGCCGACTGCTGGTTGGACAGCCATCCGTGCCTGTTCCTGACCGGCCAGGTCAACACCCATGAGCAGAAGGGCGATCGGGCTATTCGCCAACAGGGTTTTCAGGAGCTCGACAGCGTTGCCTTGGTGAGCAGCATCACCAAGTACGCTCACCAGGTCACCCATGTTGACGAACTGATTCCTTGCCTGCTCAAGGCGATCACCGTCGCCCGCGAAGGCCGGCCAGGGCCCGTGCTTCTGGACATTCCCATGGACGTTCAGCGGGCCGAAGTCGACGACGCCGTGCTTGATGAATTGCTGAGCGCATGGGCCCGCGAGTCGGACCGGGCGCCTGCGCAGAACGCCTCTCATGAAGACGTCTGGGCATTGTTGGAGAAAGCTCAGAAGCCGCTGTTCCTGATCGGTGGCGGCGCGGTGAACACACCCGGGTTCAGCCAATGGTTGAGCGAGGTCCGCAGGCTGGGCATCCCTCACGTTGCGAGCCTGAAGGGCGCCGAGAAGGTGCCCGCCAGCGAGCACTACATCGGGATGCTCGGTGCTTACGGGACGAGGGCGGCCAACTACGCCGTGCAGCATTGCGACCTGTTGATTGTTCTTGGCAGCCGCATGGACGTACGCCAAACCGGCGCCAAGCCCGAAACCTTCGCCCAAAACGCGCACATCGTGCAGTTCGATCTGGACGCCGCTCAGCTGGATAACAGGGTGAAGGCGCAGCAGTCGATCCACGCCGACCTTGAAGGGGTTTTCGCCTCCTTCATTGCTCGCGCTCCGATGCTGCCGTCCGCGCCGCCGTCCTGGCATGCAAGTTTGGCGCAGGTGTTCGAGCAATCGTTCAAGGACGAGTACACCGACTTGGGTTTCAGCCCTTTCGCTCTGTTCGGTGCCCTCAACGAATTGACCGAAGGCCGGGCGCTCGATTACGTGGCCGATGTAGGCAATAACCAGATGTGGGCCGCGCACACGTTGCGCCTGAACGCCGGTCAAGCCATGCACCACTCCGGCGGTCTGGGCACGATGGGCTTTGCCATTCCGGCGGCCGTGGGTGCCTGCATCGCTGGGCACAAGCCAGTTGTGGTGATTACCGGTGACGGCGGGGCCCAGCTGAATATTCAGGAGCTGGACATCATCGCCCGTGAGCGTCTGCCTATTCTGACGGTAGTACTGAACAACCACTCATTGGGCATGGTGCGCGGCTTTCAGGAGATGTATTTCGAGGGGCGTAACTCCTCGACGTACTGGGATGGCTATACCTCGCAATTCAAAGCCCTGGGTGAAGCGTACGGCATTGATTCGCGAAGCGTGATCGACCTGGACACGTTCAAATCCGCGGTCGTGGAGTTCCTGGCAAACGGCAAGCCGATGCTTATCGAAGTATTAATGCCAGACGCCCGCGAATGCCGACCGCGCCTTGAGTTCGGCCGTCCGATCCACGAGCAGTCGCCGTTGCTGGACCTGGGTCAATGAAGGTTGCCATCCTTGGAGCCAGCAGCCACATCGCCAAGGACCTGATAGCCAGTCTCGCTCAATCCACGGCGTACAAATGCACGCTGTTTGTGCGAACGCCCGCCACCCTGGACGCAGGCGTTCAAACGATCGCGGAGTGCGAGGGCTTTCCGGTTCTCGACTACGCCGCTTTCGATGACAGCGGCGAGTTCGATGCGATCATCAACTTCGTTGGTGTAGGCGATCCGGCGCGGGCCGTACAGATGGGCCAGGCGATTTTCAGCGTCACGGAGCAGTACGACAATCTGGCTTTGGCCTATTTGCGTAGCCACCCTGCCTGCAAGTACATCTACCTGAGCAGCGGCGCCGCGTACGGCACCAACTTCTCGGCGCCGATCACTGGGGACTCGGTCGCCGTTTTCCCCATCAACGCTCTGCAGCCACAGCACTGGTACGGCGCGGCCAAGTTTCAGGCTGAATGTCGCCACCGAGCGCTGCCAGAGGCGGCTATCACCGATGTGCGAGTCTTCAGCTACTTCAGCCATCGCCAGTCGTGCGAGGCGCGGTTCTTCCTGAGTGACATCCTGAGGTCCCTGCACACGGGCACCGTGCTGGAAGTTGCTCCCGATGACATGCTTCGCGATTACCTCACGCCTGCCGACTTCATGCAGTTGATCGACCGTGTTTTGCAGGCACCTCCCGGTAACGATGCAGTGGACTGCTACAGCCTTGCGCCGGTGGGCAAGTTCGAATTGCTGGCAGCGGTGAGCGACGAATTCGGTCTGAAGTTTACGGTTGCTGGTGAGCAGGCGCGGGTGAACGCCACCGGGCCCAAGGCCCATTACTATTCGCACAATCGCAGGGCTGAGCAGTTGTTCGGCTATGTGCCCGGTGACTCATCGCTGAGCGGCGTGTTGCGCGAAATCAGGCAGGCGCTGCATGCAAGAAACTGAAAAAGCGTGGCCACGGCTTCACGCGCTTCTCAAGATAAAACTGGTCCGGTTTGCGTTGGTAGGGATGTTGAACGCGGCGTTCGGCTACGGCTGCTTTGCCGGCTTCCTTTACCTCGGTCTGCACTACAGCATGGCATTGCTGTGCGCCACGATCCTGGGCGTATTGTTCAATTTCAAGAGCACTGGCGCCCTGGTGTTTGGTTCGAAGAACAACAAACTCATCTTTCGTTTCGTGGCCGGCTATGCCGTTGTCTACGCAGCCAACGTGGCCGGGATCGCTGCGCTGAAGTTGCTGGGCGTAAACCCCTACCTAGCCGGCATCGCTCTGATCGTGCCCATGGCTTTACTCTCATTCGTCATTAATAACAGGTATGTTTTCAATTATGCGTAAGCTCATCAGCATAGTGACCCCTTGCTACAACGAAGAAGCCAATATTGATGAGCTGCACCAGCGCATCGTCGAGGTGATGTCACGCCTCGACTACGATTACGAACATATCTTCATTGATAACTGCTCGACCGATAACAGCATCGTGAAGTTGCGCGCACTGGCTGCGCAGGACAACCGGGTCAAGTTGATCCTTAACGCCCGAAACTTCGGTCATATCCGTTCGCCCTACCACGCCCTGCTACAGGCTCGGGGCGACGCGGCCGTGCTGATCGCCTCCGACCTGCAAGACCCGCCAGAGATGATCGAAGAGTTCGTCAAAAAGTGGGAGGAGGGCTTCAAGACCGTGATGGCGGTGAAGCCAGAAAGCGAAGAGTCGCGCCTGATGTTCATCGCACGCCGCGCCTATTACCGCTTCGTGACCCGCATCTCGGAAGTCCCGCTGGTGCAGAACGCAACAGGCGCAGGCCTGTTTGATCGTGCGGTCCTGGACATTCTCAAGAAGATTGACGATCCGTATCCGTACTTCCGTGGGCTGCTGTGTGAAATCGGCTTTCCGATCGCAACCGTGCCGTTCAAGCAACCACGGCGCCAGCGCGGCATTACCAGCAACAACTTCTATACCTTGTATGACATTGCCATGCTGGGTATCACCAACCATTCCAAAGTGCCTTTGCGTCTGATGGTGATGGGGGGAGCCTTGCTTGCAGGATTAAGCCTGTTGGCAGCGTTTGGTTTCCTGATCGCCAAGCTGGTGTTCTGGAACTCATTCCAGGTCGGTATCGCTCCTCTGCTCATTTCATTGTTCTTCTTCAGTTCGGTTCAGATTTTGTTCTTGGGGATGCTTGGTGAGTACTTGGGTTCGGTTCACACCAAAATTCGCAATATGCCGCTCGTGGTTGAAAGCGAACGCGTAAATTTTGACTAACCAATCCGAGCAAAGACTTTGAATTCAGAAATCAGTACACGTCTGCACCGCCATGGCGACATAGGCGGTTTCCCTACGTGGCGGACAACGCTTGCTTGCGAGTGGAAGTTTCTCCTCGTTGGTGCAATTGCGACATTCTTCCTCGCCAGCTTCTTCATGAGCGGCTTGCACGGGCTGATCCCGGACCTGTCCCGGCCATATGGGTACGAAGGCGACGGGATGTTTCATGCCTGGATGGCGCAGCGGGTTACGGAAGGCTGGCTGTTTGATAATGCGCGCAGTGGCTATCCGTTCGGTTCGAGCTTCCTTGATTTCCCGGGCTCGGATGCTGCTGACCACTTATTGATCAAAGTGCTTGCGCTCATCGCGGGTGGTTGGCCAGCCGGCGTAAAGCTGTTTTATCTGCTCAGCTTTTCTTCCTGCTTTGTCGGCACCTACATAACCGCACGGGCGTTCGGCCTGAACCGCAAGTTTGCGGCGACCATGAGCGTGCTTTACACGTTTGTCCCGTTCCATTTCTTACGATTGAATCACCTTTTTTATACTTGGTACTTCGTCGCCCCGGTGTTTTTCTATCTGGCGCTCGATATCTACTACACCCACGCGGCCCAAGCCAAAGCTCCCATCAAGTCTGTGTTACGCAAACTTTCTCTAACCGCGTTGTGCATGGTGGTGCTGGCCTCCTTTGGTGTGTACTACGCGCTGTTCGGGCTGATCGTTCTGGCATCAGCAGGGGTATTGAGTGCCTTTAGATGGAAGAACATGCATGGCGCAAAAAAAGCAGCGCTGCTGAGCATTGCCATTGTGTTCGGTGTGTTTCTCAACCTCGCACCCAATATGCTTGGAACGTATAGAAACGGTCCTAACCAGGAAGTCGCCAAGCGCTCGTTCGCCGAGTCTGAAATCTTCGGTCTGAAGATGATGCAACTCTTGATGCCACGGCTGGACCATCGCGTAGGCCCTCTTGGGCCGGTTGGTGTGAAATATTACCAAGGGTCGCCGCTGATCAATGAGAACTACACTTCCGGGTTGGGGATAATCGGTGCAGCGGGGTTCATGCTGGCGTTGTTGTATTTGATATTTGCCCCCGCTCGTTCAGAGCATGACGGTAGGCTGCGCCTGCTGGCTGCCGTTACTCTGGTGTTGTTTCTGTTCGCGACGATTGGTGGGCTAGGCTCGCTGTTCGCAATGCTGGTGTCCCCTTCCATCAGGGGATGGAACAGGATCAGCATCTTCATAGCATGTGGCGCGTTGTTGTTCTTCTTCATCTCGCTGCAACTCATATTGCAGAAGAAAGCCCCTCACTTCGCTAAATATTCAATGGCTCTCTCCGTAGTGCTGCTGTTTGTCGGTCTGTACGACCAGACCGGACCAGTCTGTAAGCGTTGCAATGCAGCCGTTGAAGAGGCATTCGACAGCGATAAACGCTTTGTAGCAGCAATCGAAAATACGCTCCCTGCGGGCAGTGCTGTTTACCAACTGCCCTATATTGGCTTTCCCGAAGAGCCGATCATGAACCGCCTTTCCAACTATCAGCTTCTGGCAGGCGTGCTGCAATCGAAGGCATTGCACTGGAGCTTTGGCGGTATGAAAGGCCGGCCAGGTGATCAGTTCTATCGCGGACTGGCGCAAGAACCGATGGCGCGTCAACTTGAAGTCATCCGCAAGCTGGGCTTCGACGGCATTTACATCGATCGCCGAGGTTATGCAGATAACGGCCAGGCACTGGTGCAGGAGCTTTCTGGCCTGCTGCAGCAACAGCCACTGCTTCAGAGTGACAACAAAGAACTTGTGTTCTTCAGGCTCGATGGCAGCCAGCATCCGGATTTGAGCGGTCTCTCCACAAAACAGATTCAGCAGCAGGCAGGTTTTGTTGTCGACGCTATGGGTGGGCGTTACAGCGGTAACCTGGCGACCGGGATTGACTTCAACCGCGGTGGGATGCCTGAGTTCATACGCGCCGCGGAGGGCTTTTACGATGTAGAGCCGTGGGGGCGTTGGTCTTCTGCAAAAGCAGTGTTCGACTTTACCGAGCCACTGCCTCAAAAATTTACGCTTGTGCTGAAGGCTATGCCCTTTGGGCCAAACGCGACCGAGCCGACTCGCGTCGAAATAGGCAGTCATGTCTATAGCGTTCAGATTCCTCAAGGGACATCGGAAGTGCGCGTGGATGTGGACCTGGAGGGCTCAAGTGCTGACCGCATAACGTTCATCCCGCCTAAGCCGATCTCGCCCAAGAAGCTGACCGGGAGTATGGATGATCGGATCCTTGGCATCGGGTTTGTATCAATGCGCATCCTGACTGACAAGTGATCTTGCCCTTCAGCACTTGGCGCTGCCGTCAGCGCCAAGTGGCTACTGCAGCGGTGTCATTGATAGCCGCGTAGCGGCGTTCAGACGGGTCCAGAAACAGAATCCTCCCCCTGCCGTCAAGCCAGGGGGAGGATATTCCGGTGCTTATTCAGCGAGTGCCTGTGATGATTGAAACAGCTGTCCAGCGCTCTGCTCCCACGTCATCCACGGCATTCCATCAGACTTCGGCTGCGCGGCACTGCGATGCAGTTCGAGCCACGCCGTAACGCTCTTCGCGAGTGACTGCGCGTCCTGTCCCTCGAAATAGAAAGCATGCTCGCCGGCTACTTCTCGGAACACGGGGATGTCCCGGGCAATCAACGGCAACCCGTATTGCGCAGCCTCAATAAGCGGCAGGCCGAAACCTTCGCCGAGCGATGCAGCGATCAATGCGTCGGACTGTGCATAAAGGCTGCACAGATAATCATCGTCGATGCCCTCAAACCAGAACAGTCGCTTCCCGGATTCCGGGTGCTCCCTGAGCCTCTCGACAAGCCCCTCAACCATCCAGCCTTGCTTGCCGACTATCAGCAGATTGGCATCCTGCTGATTGGCCCAAAGCAGCTCGAACGCATCCAGAACCTGCGCATGTCCCTTTCTTGGCTCGACGGTGCCCACCATCAAAAATGAAGGACGGGCCTGCAAGCTGGTGAGCACATTCTTGGGGATGGCCGACGTGCCTTCGGCGCTGGTTGGCTTGGTGATGTCAGCCCCCAGATGGAACCACGAGATATTGAAAGGTCGCTTGGAAGGTTTGCGATGCTCTGCAACCCACTCAGCCATTTCATCCGCAACGGCTTTGGAGATGCATATCACACCGTCCGACTCTGCGACGGTTTCCAGCCATCCATCCAGGATGTCGGCCGCCCCTGCAGGAAAGCACTGCGCCAGCTTTTTGAGCAGCAGGTCATACACCACGAATTGCACCGTGACGCCACGGCGCCTCATCTCTGCCAGCGCCTGACGCTGTCTCGGGACAATAACGGGTTGCAGATCCAGGCCCACGAAATGGTCCCCGGAGTGGTAAACCACTGGCTCATCCTCAAGAAGATGAGTCGGGCAATTCAGGAAGCCCAGGGTGAAGTGTCTTGCGTACCGGTAGCCATCCGCGTCTTCGGTGGCATAAACAGGTTCAACCCGATAATTACCCGGAGGCGTCGACAGCCACACCTCAAGGATGCTTCGAACAACGCGTTGGATTCCGCTCTTGGCATCGCGATTAACCAGTTCGGAAATGTCCACGAGCAACTGCGGTTTCAAAATTGTCGGCTTCAGGCTCTGGTCAATGGACTCAGCAACGGCCATCGAACTTTCGTAGCTGAAGCCTTGTTTTTCGAGTCCTGCAATCGACGTCACAACCTCCGATACGGAGTGGTACGAATCTTCGTGAAATTTCTCGATGGCTTGCCGGTATAGGAAGGCACAGGCCCGAGGTGAGTGCCGGGTGTGAATCAGTTGCTGACCCTGCGCGCCGATACGCTCGCGCGTAGCAGAGTCCTGACGCAGAAGATTCAACGAGTCCGAGAGCTCGGCGTCGTCGAAATCGTCCGGCAGCTTGACCAGGCTGGAGGTCGGTATGTCCGACATGCTGCCGTTGGCGTTTACGATCGTGGCAATGCCGTAATTCAGGCAATCGAGCACAGCGGCGGAGGTTTCCCCGCGTGACAGCGTCCGCAACTGGACCGCCGCATCGGCGACTTCCAGATAGGCCTTGAACATGTCAGCGTCTGCCCAGCCCGTGATCTTGATACGGTCGCGGCAGGGGCTGGCGTTGATCTTCTTCAGCAGGTTTTCGCCAAACTCACCTTCGCTGTTCTGGCCAACGTAGACCAGATGACAGTGCTCGTCCTGCGCGAGCTCGGATTCCAGCCAGGCGTCCAGCAGACGATTGTTGAGCTTGGACGGGCCCAGCAAACCAAAACTGCAGACCACGAAGTCGCTTTCAGAGAAACCCAGCTTCTCTTTTGTCTCTGCGTGGGTTCGCGCGTTGGGGAAGCGAGGCGTACGCAGCAGGGGGATCTCGGCCCATTTCAGGCCAGAGTTTTCGCCGTACCACTGCTGTGCCAGCCGAATCGAGTAATGGGAATGAACAATGATCCCCTCGGCTTGCTGAAGCACTCGCAGGTTGCACGAGTATTTCCACACCGCATCGGCCGTATCAGCGCCGTTGACACGCTCACTGACCGCCTTGTAACCGTGACCGAGGTACAGCGCACGGGTCCAGAAGCCGTGATGCCCTAGATGAACCTCCATGTGCGCCGCAATGCCCGACAGGAAAAAATCGTGGAGGACGACGGTCCCCGGGATTTTTTCGATCAGATGGAACATGTGTTCGTGGAAGCTGGAGTTGCCGAAGTGGTAGATAACGCGATCAAACACGTGGGCGTTTTCTTCGAACCAGGCGACCGAGCGCAGCTTGTAATTGATTCCAGCGTCAGCGGGCGAAACCGACTCCTGGGCCACGATCACATCAATCTGGTAGTGGGCCGCGAGTTCAGGAAGCAGTTCGGCGCTGTAATCGCTGATCCCGCTACGGGCAGGCGGGAGCGGGGAAACATAGGCCAGCCGAGGCCGCTTCGGCGCACGCACAGGATTCGGGATCGAACGGCGTCCGGCGATCAATTCCTTGACTGCCCGCACGGCTCGAATCGCTGTCTCGTCCCAAGTGAATTTACGAGACTGCCGGATGGCCAAGTCCGCCAGCCCGGCCCTGAGCGCATCATCAACCAGTACTTGTTCCATCTTCGCGGTGATGGAGTCGATCTGATACGGGTCAAACAGCGCCTCGGGGTTTCCGAGCACTTCCGGGAGACTCGATGTATTTGAGGCGATGACGGGTTTGCCGCAGGACATGGCTTCCAGCGCAGGCAAGCCAAAACCTTCGTGCAGCGACGGGAAGATAAACAGCTTGCACGCGTTATATAGAGCGATCAGATCGTCTTCGCTCACGTAACCGGTGAAACACACGTCCGCTTTCTTCAAGCCGGTTGAGACAACAAGGTCCTGGAGACGGGAGCGTTCGTCCGGCTGAATGTTGCAGACAATCACCAGCTGATGATCGCGGCGGACCGGCTTCGACAGCTTGGCGAAAGCGCTGATCAGACCTTCGATATTCTTGCGCGGATCAATGCCACCCGTGTACATGACGAACTGGCGATCAATCCCCAAGCGTTTTTTCAGGCTTGTGTCCTGCTGTTCATCGAGCTTCGGCCGGTAATGGTCGGTGTCGATAGCGGTGGAAATATTGACGACTTCCTCGGGAGTGAAGCCGAGGTGGTCAATGACTTCCGATCGCGATGAGCCGGAGATCGCCAGCACCAGATCGGCGCGGCGCAAGTGCTGAAGCTTGGTTTCGTACCAGCTGCGAACCGGCGGTGATGCCAGGTAAGCGTCGGGATTGATGTAGGGAATGAGGTCGTAGACGATCGTTGCCGTGGGGATCGACGAGTTCAGCGCCTTGATGCTGGTCACCACGTCGTCGACCAGACCTTCAAACAGGCTGGTGATCAGGATGAGGTCAGGGTCCAGGTTGGCAATGAACGCCTCACGCACCAATTCGGAAGCCTGCCGATTCCAGGCATTCTCCGGATTGAGCGCGCTGACCTTGCTGCTCGGCCTCCATGTCTGGATATGGCTGGGCGGCAACAGGCCATAAAGCTCGTCCCGAATGTAATCGACAGCGTCGCCGAATAGCCCGTTCAGGACGACGAAGACTTCCACGTCGCTACGGTTTTTGATGAAGGCCTTGGTGAACGACAGCGCGTACCGTCCGATGCCCCGATTTCTGTTTTCCGCCTGGGCGCCCTGAAGGTCAATAACGACGCGCATCAATTCGTATCCTTACGTTGTTCGTTGCTGTTGAGGCGGTTGTAGATAGCCTTGGCATTTTCCGTGAGGTGAGCCGGAGCAGCGGGGACATCACTCGGATCCGGCGTAAAGCTCGGAGTCGGCTCCGGGTACTGGACCGTCTGCGGCGTGACCACTGTTTCCGCCCTGAGACGAGCGGCAAGGGCTTGCAATCTGGTTTGCAGGCCGGGGATACGAAACAGCACGCGCTTGACGTTCTTGCGCAGGCCGGGTCGGTTCAGAACGCCTTTCAATACTCTCTTGATCGCCCGCTTGAGTGTCTGCGACGGCGATGAAGTCACTGATCTGCCCAGCACTGCACCGCCTCGAAGCGGGCTTGTTACCCGCCATGAGGTGCTGTTTTTCAGCTGAGTGAGGTACTCGTTCAACGAGTGATGTTCGCCGGTCAACGCTTTGATTCTTTCATCTTTGTGAGCAGCATCGTCTTTCAACGCATTGATCTGGCTCAGGCGGTTTTCTGCCTCGGTGTACCACATGTGTGCGTTTCTGGAGGACTCATCGAGCAGTTTAACCAACGAAGCGTTCGCAAACTCGAGAGAGGTGTTGGCGTTTTCCAGTGCGATGTTTGCCGTCTTTAGCTTGTCAAGCTTGAAGTCCAGAACTGCAGCTTTGACGTCATCCACTTGATTGGTCATCGCGGAGTACTCACGCGCGACATGGTCAAATCGACTTTCGAGCAGCGAAGCAGTGCTAGTCAGAATCTCGCATTGTTCCTTCAGTTTCTCTGCCTGATTGCTTGCGAGACGTGATCGCAGATCATCGAGCATTGCGGTCTGAACCTCGTCAAAACGGTGTTCGAATTCCCCCAGCGTTACCTTTTGATTGGTTACCAGACGCTGCTCCAGCTCGCCGAG
The DNA here is from genome assembly GCF_041060465.1 of Pseudomonas sp. W2Oct36. Lineage (NCBI taxonomy): Bacteria > Pseudomonadati > Pseudomonadota > Gammaproteobacteria > Pseudomonadales > Pseudomonadaceae > Pseudomonas > Pseudomonas sp. W2Oct36. The sequence continues at coordinate 42,121 of NZ_JAUERW010000020.1, read as the reverse complement.
CCTGGAAGATTGAGTTTCTTCATAAAGACGTGCCAACTCGCCGAGCCTAGAGGATTGAGTTTCTTCATAAAGACGTGCCAGCTCACCGAGCATGGACGATTGAGTTTCTTCATAAAGACGTGCCAGCTCACCGAGCTTGGATGATTGAGTTTCTTCATAAAGACGCGCCAGCTCAGCGAACTTGGACGATTGAGTTTCTTCATAACGACGTACGAGCTCGTCAAGACTCAATCCATATGCCGCGTCAAACGCAGGATCGAATGCCGACACGTCGAGCGTGCCTGCATCTTTCTGAGCAATGATTGCGTAATCCGGGCTCGTCCCGCCGATCACGTCCATCAATCCGACGGTAGGGCTGACCACTAGCGCCGGATTTTCTTGCAGACGCAACAGCTTCGACCGAGCAAAGCCACTGAATGAAACCAAAAATTCCAGCAGCATGTGCGGAATAGGCTTTTCATGTGTGGGGTCGAGGTAGAAATTCTGCGTCCCCACAATCAGGTTTTCTGCGTTGGGCGTTTCGAGAATCAGCAGGCCACCAGGCTTAAGGACTCGGTTCGCTTCGGCGACCAGTTGTTTCAGATCGTCGAAGGGTATGTGCTCGACGATGTGAAAACCGGTTAATACACAAAGTGAGTCGCTTGGCATCGCCTTCAGATAGAGCAGGGCGTCGGCCTTCTCGGCAGGCAAGTGGCGGGCCTGGCAGGCTTCCAGCATGCCTTCGTCCAGATCGACGCCGGTGGCATTGAATCCGTTCTCGACCAGGGTTTCCAGCCACTCGCCGCGCCCGCAACCTACATCGAGCGCGCGGCAGTCGTCATACAGACCTTGCAGCGGAAGGATGAACGGGAGGTACACCTGCAGTCGCTGCTTGATCGTTTCGTGGGAGCCGCGGTGTTTGTCTTCGAAGGCGCGATAGAACTGCATCACTGGATGCACTCCACTGTAGGTTGTATCCAGGCTGAGCCAACGAAAGGGATTTTGTCGGCATTGATCACGTTGAACACCAGTGCCAAGTCTCGCCATTCATAGTTTGCGTTGAGGTGGGTGTCTGCCGTATGCAGGGCGACAGCGATAGAATATGAGCCAACGCCAATATTGGCGTCGAACCTGAAGACATACTCCAACTGGGTACTCCCTTCGAGCGCGCCCATCTTCTTGTCCAGATGATGGGTATTGGTTCCGTAAATCGGCTGGCCCAAGCGGTCCTTGATCATATAGCCCACGACCAGCTCGGGAATGGGACTGTTAACGCTGACCTTTACTTTCAAGCTCAGTGATTGCCCCACAGACACGAATTCGACCGGCGCATCGACTTCGTTGTACAGCGCAAGACTCTCAATGGTCGCTTCGCCGGAGCCTGAACGCGTTTGCACGCTCCCGTCTGCAAGCTTGTGCACTTGAACGGTGGCGTTTTCCTTCTCGGAAATAATGGCGTTGTAAAAATCCATCACCTCTTCCGGCGCGCCATCTTTGATCACCGTGCCGCCTTCAATCAGAAGCACGCGGTCGCACAATGCCTGGATCGAGCTTCGATCATGTGAAACGATCAGCAACGTGGTGCCTTGATCCTGGAACTCGCGAATCCTGTCGAAACTTTTGTGCTGGAAGTAGCTGTCGCCAACCGAGAGTGCCTCATCCACGATCAGAATTTCAGGGCGCTTGGCAGTGGCGACCGCGAAGGCCACCCTCATCTGCATGCCGCTGGAATACGTCCGGACCGCCTGGTCAAAGTATTCGCCAACCTCGGCAAACGCCTCGATCTCATCCATCACTTCATCAATCTGCTGAGTGGTAAAACCCATCAAGCCTGCCGCGTGATAAACATTCTGACGACCCGTCAGCTCCGGGTTGAAGCCCATACCGAGTTCCAGAATCGCCGCGATCCGGCCGTGCACCTCAACGGAGCCCGTTGTCGGTTGCAAGGTGCCGGTCAGCATTTTCAGCAGCGTCGACTTGCCCGCACCATTCTGGCCGACGATCCCAATGGCTTCGCCTGCATTAATCTCGAAATTGATGTGCTGAAGCACCCAATGCTCTTCGCGGGGAGCGCTTTTGATGCCCAGCCAGCGGCCAATACGCTGCCACTCGCTTCGATACGTCCGGTAGGCTTTGCCAAGGTCTTTTGCGCGCAACAGGCTCATAAAGCATCCACCATTTCGGGCGCTGCTCGGCGGAAGATGTAAAGGCCGAAGCCCAGCAGCAGGCATGTGATCAGGACAGTGATACCTATCTGCGAGAAGTCAGGCGCCACGTTGTAAACGAAGACGTCGTGATACGCCGTCACGATCGGGTACATCGGGTTCCAGGCGATCAGCGACTTGAGGTCTTCGGGGATGATGTTGATCGGGTAGACGATCGGCGTGAACCAGAAAAGGATCTGCAGCACGATCGGGATGACCTGACCGATATCACGCACAAATACGTTGAGCACACCGAGGATCAAGCCCAGCCCGACTGCCAGCGCCGCGACGATGAGAATCAAGGGGATGGCCCAGAGCATCTCCCAGGTCGGCCATTGACCGAGACAAATGAAGACTGCAAGCACGGAGAGCAGCAGCAGCAGATTATTCAGCAAGGCCGAGCCCAAAACGATGAAGGGCAGGGTGATCCGCGGGAATCTCATCTTCTTCATGAGATTGCCGTTCTCGATGAACAGCGTCAGGCACCGGTTGATGATCTCGGAGAAGAGGCTCCACGCAAGCGTCCCGGCCATCAAATACAGCGCGTAGGCGTATTTGTTTTCGATGCCGGGCAGTTTCGCTGCTAGAACGTTGGACAGGATCAGCGCATAGATCAGCACGTTCGCCAGCGGGTTGATGATCATCCACAACCCACCCAGGCTGCTGCGGGAAAACCGAGCTACGAATTCGTTGCGGATGGAGGTGCCGATAAAGCTCCTGTAGCTGTACAGCCCTCTCAACAATCCAAACATGTGTTCACCTTAAAATCCTGAAACTTCAAATGGGGCTCACTCACTGGCATTGCTTCTCCCGCGGTCTGGCGTCGATCTAGACGCGCATAAACTGATCAGATGAAGGACAACAGTTGGGCATTCTGGAAGCAGACCCAGTCTCGCCGGGAACTATGTTCCTGGCGAGAGGGGCCTTTGAGAAGGTCAAGTGCGGTCCATGGTCGTCGGCAGACACCAGAAACCATGGCTACCAAGACCAAAGTTTCGGTTGCCTTATTGACCCGCGCGGCCATAGACATCTTCAAAACGAACGATATCGTCCTCACCCAAATAATCGCCGCTCTGCACTTCAATCAGCACGAGGTCGATCACACCCGGGTTGGTCAGGCGATGCTGATGCCCCGCACGAATAAACGTCGACTCATTGGTGTTCAGCATCAGCTCCTGATCGTCATTCACGACAATTGCCATGCCGCTGACCACAATCCAGTGTTCGCTGCGGTGGTGGTGCATCTGCAGGGACAGCGACGCTTTGGGCTTGACCACGATGCGCTTGATTTTGAAGCGCTCGCCGTTTTCCAGAGTCGTGTAAGTACCCCATGGGCGATGCACCGTCTGGTGCAACTGATGCAGGGTGTGGCCAGACTTCTTCAGCTGGGTGACGATGTGTTTGACGTCCTGGGCATGATCCTTGTGCGCGATCATCAAGGCATCGGCTGTGTCGATGACCAGCAGGTCTTCCACGCCGACCAGTGCGGTCAGGCGTTCTTCGCTGTTGACGTAGTTGTTGCGCGCGCCGTGGGACAGCACTTCGCCTTCAAAGCGGTTGCCATTGGCATCGGCATTGGTGAGTTCGCTCACTGCGTTCCACGAGCCGATGTCGCTCCAGCCAATGTCGCAAGGGACGGTGGCGACCTTGTCAGAGCGCTCCATCAATGCGTAGTCAACCGAGATGTCCGGGACTTTGGCGAAGGACTCTGCGTCCAGGTTCAGGCAGCGGTAGGCGTCGCCTTTGGTTTCACGAGAGAGGCTGATGGATTCGGCAGCAGCAGACAGAACGTCAGGCGCATGCTTTGCGAGTTCTTCGAGAACAGCGCCCACCTGGAAGCAGAACATGCCCGAGTTCCAGAAGTAGTTACCCGCTGCCACGTAGGACTGGGCGGTGGCCAGGTCTGGTTTCTCGACAAAACGTGCGACTTTCAGGCCGCTTTCGCTCGGGATAGGCTCACCGGCTTCGATGTACCCGAAGCCCGTTTCTGGGTACTGCGGCTTGATGCCGAATGTGACGAGCCAACCGCTGGCGGCCAGTCGGACAGCCTTGGCGACGGCCTCGGAAAAGGCGACCTCATTCTGGATGAGGTGGTCGGCTGCCAGCACGAGCATGAACGCTTCAGGGCCGTGCGCTTCCTTGAGTTGCAACGCGGCCATGGCCACTGCGGCAGCGGTGTTGCGACCGAAAGGCTCCAGGATGAACGCTTGAGCCGGGCCGGATTTGGCAACATGCCGGTATTCGTCTTCGGTCTTGAACAGCAGCTCTTTATTGGTGACCGTCAGAATCTCCGTTACCCCTTCAAGCGCAGCGGCGCGCAGGAAGGTTTTCTGAATGAGGTTCTGTCCGTCGGGCAATGTCATGAACGGTTTTGGGTGGGCCTCGCGCGAGACGGGCCACAACCGGCTACCTACACCGCCGGACAAAATTACCGGTATCAATTCCATATTTCTAAATCCTTGCGCGTAGCCAGGCAGTGATGTTTGAAGTGAGGTCGCACCAGGCGCGAGGCCTCATCCGACAAATGCGGTTAGCAGGGGGCGGTTGTCGTTTTGGTGTAGCGTCCCGTGCGAAGGGCGCAAGAATATCAGAGTGGCGTCGACATGCGTGTGCCCCGAGTAGGTTTGCATGCTGTAGGACATATCAGTCGTCGGCAGGCGTCGCTGTGGCGATCCGACAGGATCCAACTTCTTGGCCTGTGATCCGGACAACACAGCCCCTGAGCCAGCAGCGCCGGAGCGCCGATAACATGAGCCCACACACGAGAGCAGGTCGTTTTAAGCGAGCAACGGTAGTGGCACGCCATCACCAATCGCTGCAATATCGAGCAGGCATCAGCACTACTTGATAAGGTCAGATCGTGGGGTCAGCAGCTCGTCGGATTGAGCGCCGGGCAACGAATAACACCGGTAGCCCAATGTCGGGATAGCAGGAAATGAATCTGAACGCGGAACGCAACGCCGGTTGACGGCTCTTATGCTGCCGGCCTTAGCCGTTGCCGCACTTCACTGGCTTCGCAGCCCTTTATCTTCAGCCATGGATTCTATGAATCGCTCACACGAAAACAACCTGCAAGCGGCACTCAAGGCTTGTCGCGGGAGCTTCCTCTCGGTCGGGTTCTTCAGTCTTTTCGTCAATACGTTGATGCTGGTTCCGACCTTTTACATGATTCAGGTCTCGGGACGCGTTGTGCCCAGCAGCAGCACCTCCACGCTGATCATGCTCACCCTTATTCTCACGATCCTGATGCTGACGCTCGGGTCGCTGGAGTGGGTGCGGTCACGCATCATGGTGCGCATCAGCAACCGGCTGGATGTGCTGCTCAGTCGTGACGTCTACCGCGCCAGCTTTCGGAAAGCGCTGAACAGCGGCGGCATGGACGCGTCGGCGCAGTCCCTCAATGACCTGACCTCGCTGCGGCAATTTCTCACCGGAAACGGGCTGTTTGCGTTCTTCGATGCGCCGTGGCTTCCGGTGTATACCGCCGTGATGTTTCTGTTTCACCCCTGGTTTGGCTGGATGACGGTTGTCTCCGCGGTTGTGCTGGTGGCGCTGGCGTATGTCAATCATCGCTATACCGGCGGCGCCCTGGCCGAGGCCAACAAGCAAAGCCTTACCGCCAATCTGCACACCACCAAAAGCCTGCGCAATGCTGAAGTCATCGAGTCGATGGGCATGCTCGACACGCTGATGGGCCGCTGGGCGGTTCGGCAGCGGCGGGTGCTGGTGTTGCAGTCCGGTGCCAGTGACAAGAGCGGCGTGATCACTTCCATCTCGAAGACATTCCGGGCCTGGGCGCAGTCGATGATGCTGGCGGCAGGCGCTTACCTGGTGATTACCCATGAGATCAATCCTGGCTTGATGATGGCCGGCTCTATCCTGCTGGGCCGTGCACTCGCGCCGATCGATCAGATGATTGGCAGCTGGAAAGGCTTCGTCTCTGCGCGCGTGCAGTACCAGCGCTTGAATGAAACCCTGGACAAGCTCAACGCCGAGCCTGAGCGCATGTCATTGCCAGACCCGGAAGGGCACCTGCAGGTCGAAAGCCTGTTTGTGGCGCCACCGGGTGCGAAAGCGGCAGTGATCAAAAACATCAGCTTCGTGACGCCGGCCGGCAGCATCGTCGGTATCGTCGGGCCAAGCGCGGCAGGCAAGTCGACGCTGGCGCGCTCGTTGCTCGGCATCTGGCCGCCGCAGCATGGCGTTGTCAGGCTCGATGGCGCCGACATCAGCGCGTGGGACAAACAAAAGCTTGGCCCGCACTTGGGCTATCTCCCTCAGGACATCGAGCTTTTTGAAGGCAGCATCAGCGATAACATCGCCCGCTTCGGCAAGATCGAACCTGACAAAGTCGTGCTGGCGGCGCGCACGGCTGGCGTCCACGAAATGATCCTGCAACTGCCCGACGGCTACGACACGGTGATCGGCAGCGAGGGCGTCAACTTGTCCGGTGGCCAGCGTCAGCGCATTGGTCTGGCGCGTGCGGTGTATGGCAGCCCCCGACTGATCGTGCTGGATGAGCCCAACTCCAACCTCGATGAAGTGGGCGAGCGTGCGCTGGGTGTGGCGCTGCAGAAGATGAAAGAAACCGGCGCGACGGTGTTCATCATTTCCCACCGGCCAAACGTTCTGTCACGCCTTGACCGGATCATGGTGTTGAACAGCGGCACCCTGACGATGTACGGCCCCCGTGACCAAGTGATCGCCGAACTCGCTCAGCAACAGGCCAAAGCTCAAGCCCACGCGCAGGCCCAGGCACAGGGTCAGAACCCGCCCCGGGTTGCTCCGGCATCGACCGGCGCCATTCAGCCCAGCGCCTGACAGGAATTCTTGAATGACCAGTAACGCGATGACCGTGCTCGACGAGCATTCTGAAGACATGCCGACGTCCGACCGCGGCATCCGCCGGGTCGGGATGACCATTGTCCTGGTGACCTTTGGCTTGTTCGGCACCTGGGCCGCTTTTGCCCCGCTGGGCAACGCCGTTTACGGTTCCGGCGTCGTCACCGTGCAGAGCTACCGCAAAACCGTCCAGCACCTTGAGGGCGGGATCGTAAAAGAGCTGCTCGCACGTGACGGTGACACGGTGCACAAGGGCGATCCGTTGATCATTCTTGACGATGGCCAGCTCAGCTCCGAGTACGAATCCACCCGCAACCAGCTCATCACCGCGCGCGCCAAAGAAGCGCGTCTGCGTGCCGAACGTGACGATCAGCCGGCCATTCCGGCGTTGAAGATCGACGGTGTCGAAAGTGATCGTGCCCGCGAAGCCATCGACGGTGAGGCCCAGGTTTTCCGGTCGCGGCACGACGCTCGCCTGGGCGAAATCTCCGTGCAAAAAGAGCGCATCGGCCAGTTGAAGCAGCAAATTATTGGCCTCAACGACATGATCGCGACCAAGGTCAGTCTCGAAAAATCCTACACCGGTGAAATCACCGAGCTGAAGGACCTGCTGCGGCAAGGCTTCGTTGACAAGCAGCGCCTGCTCGAACAGGAACGCAAGCTGGACATGCTCAAGTCGGAAGTCGCTGACCACCAGTCGACCATCACCAAAACGCGTCTGCAGATCAACGAAACCGAGATGCAGATCGTTCAGACCAATCAGAAATTCAGCTCCGACGTGGCCAAGGACCTGAGCGACGTGCAGGCGCAGGTCTTCGATTTGCAAGAGAAAGCCAGCGCGCTCAAGGACAGGCTGTCGCGCATCGTCATCCGGGCCCCGGAAGACGGCATGGTGCTGGACATGAAAGTGCACACCGTCGGCGGGGTAGTCAGCGCGGGGACGCCGCTGCTGGACATCGTGCCGGAGTCTTCCGAACTGGTGGTCGAGGCGCATGTGTCGACCAATGACATCGACCGCATCACCCTCGGCAAGCTCACCGATATCCGCTTCAGTGCGTTCAACGCTGCGACCACGCCGGTGATTCAGGGGCAGGTCACGCGAATCTCGGCTGACCGTCTTACCGACGAGAAAACCGGCGAGGGCTATTACCTGGTGCGCGTGAAAGTCACCGACGAAGGCATGCAGCGATTGGGCAACCGCAAACTGCAACCGGGCATGCCGGCGGAAGTGCTGATCAACGCGGGCGAACGCACGATGCTGCAGTACCTGCTCAAGCCTGCGCGCAACATGTTCGCCAAATCGATGATCGAGGAATGACCGTGGTCCGTATGCTTCCCGGTCTGCTTTTCGGTTTGTTTGCGCTGAGCGCCAATGCGGCCCAGCCCGCCGTCCCTCAACAGGTCAGCGCTTCGACCTATTCGCTGGACCTGATGACGCTGTACAAAGAGTCGCGGCTTGAAGATCCGCGCATTCTGTCGGCCTATGCCCATGCACGCTCTGCCAAGCAGCAGGAGCGTGAGGCGTTTGGTGGGTTGCTTCCCCAGGTTTCGGCGAGCAGCAATATCAACCGGATTCTGCGCAAGGATGATCAGTCGCGGGATATCTATGACAACAAAAGCTATGGGCTGAACCTCAGTCAATTCATTTACAACAAGGAAGCGTGGGAGCGCTATCAGAAGGCCAAGAGCGTCACGCTGCAGAAGAGCTCGCAGTCCGAGGATTCTCAGGCGGAAGCGACGGTTGATCTGGCCAAGCGTTATTTTGCTGCGCTGGCCGCCGACGATGCGCTGGAACTGGTCTCGGCCGAGCGTCGCGCCACTCAGGGCAGCCTTGATCGCGTCAATGCGCTGTACGCCAGGCAGATGGCCAAGATCACCGACATGCTGGACCTCAAAGCCCGGGTCGACTTGCTGATTGCTCAGGAAATTGAGGCGCGCAATCAGGTGCGTCTGTCACGGGAAGGGCTGTCGGAGATTGTCGGTCGCCCGATCAATGATCGCTTGAGCCGGATCCGTAACGACATCGCGCTTGAAGCCCCGACACTGCCGCTGGATGCCTGGATTGCCCAGGCGCTCGACAGCAACCCGCGACTCAAGGCGTATGAAAGCAATCTGGCGGCGGCCGATGCAGCGGTGCGTGAAGGGAAGGGCGGGCATTACCCGTCACTCAGTTTTAATCTGGGCGCGCAGCAAAGTGACGTCGGTTACGACAACACCCTGACCCCGCGCAGTGACAGCTACGTCGCCACCATCGGCCTGAAAGTGCCGATCTACAGCGGCGGCTCGACCTCCGCGCGGGTCAGTGGGCTGTATGACGAGCAATATGCGGCAGAGCAGGATTTGGAAGGCGTTCGCCGGCAAGTGGTGAAGGAAACCACCAACGCGTACCTCACCGCTCAGTCTGCCGTGGACAAGATCCGCGCGGGGCAGAATGCGTTGTCATCGGCCAAGCAGTCGAGCATCGCGGCGCAGAAGGCGTTCACCTATGGGGTGGTTAATGCCGTCGATGTGCTGACCGCCGTGCAGAACGAATTCAAGGCCCGCGGCGACCTGCTGAAATCGCAGTACGACTTCATCACCAACCTGTTCATTCTCAATCGCTGGGCCGGCAAGCTGTCGCAAGAGAGCGTTGCCAGCGTCAACGTGTGGCTCGGTGGCGATGATTCGGAAGCGCTGAAGGACTTGGGTAATTCAGCCCCCAGTAACACCAAAGTCACCCCTAAGTAGCCTGCAGCAACTTACGCCTTGGGGTGTGCCGCCAACACTTTGCGGTACACCGCCAGCGTCTGCCGTGCGCATTCCTGCCAAGTGAACTGACGAGCGCGTTCCAGCCCTATTTCAACCCGTTCGCTTCTGAGTGCGTCGTTACTCAAGACGTCGAGCATCGCTGCCGAGATGCTCGACGCGTCCAGCGGATCAACCGCCCAGGCGGCATTGCCAGTCACTTCCGGCAGCGACGTGGTGTTCGACGCGATGACCGGGCATTCGGCTGCGAATGCTTCGATGACCGGCAAGCCAAACCCTTCGTATAACGACGCGAACACCAACGCGCTGGCGCTCTGGAGCAGTGCGAACACATCGGATTGCGGCAGATAACTGAGCCAGCGCCCTTCGCCCTTTGCTTCAAGCGCCCTGAGCTGCGGAATCAGGTCTTCGTTGGCCCAGCCATCACGTCCTACCACAATCAGCGGATGCTCTTTGCGCACCGACTCCGGCAACGCGTTGAACGCCTCCAGCACCTTCGGCAAATTTTTGCGCGGCTGCAGCGTGCCGATGAACAGGAAGAAACCGGGTTTGAGTTGATGCTTGTCGAGCACAGCGTCGCGGGTTTCGAGGGGGATGCGCTCGAAATACACCGGGTCCACGCCCAGCGGCGTCACGCTGATTTTCTCGGGGGCAATCCCCATGTGCGTGACCAGATCCTGCTTGCTGTGCTCAGAGATGGTGATCAAGTGGTCGGCGCTGTGCACGCTTCGTGCGAACAGCCAGCCCTTGAGGGTTTTTAGGTTCTGCCTGATCCATTCCGGATGAATCAGCGGAATCGCGTCCATGACTGTGGCAATCACGGGGACGCCACTGATTCTCGGGATCTGGTGATCGGAGGCGTGGACGATGTCGACATCGCGAGCGATGGCGGAGGAGTTGGGCAGCGGCAGGCCGAGCAAGCCGCTCGCCAGCACTTGAATGCGGAAATCAGCTGAGAGCGTCTTGGGTACGCCGCACGCCAGTGTGGGTAGATTGCGGCCGAACGCATAAGGCTTGACGGTCATGCCTGGCTCTTCGCTTTGCTTGAGCTCTTCCATCGCCTGCCACAGAGAGCGGGTGTACACACCGATACCATCGAGATGACCGGCACGTTCACATCCTGCCCAGACGGTGCAGCTCAAACCAATATCCATACGCGTTTCCAAACCAACCCGGTGAGTCATGAAATCAAGGGGCGCGAGCCTATCATGAGTCGCGTTTTCGGGCATTTCCTTCCGCGCATGATCTCACCGCGCCATTGCGTTTCCCTCCCCAACCCCTCACCATCGCTTTCCGTTATCCATTGCCTGATGGACAAGACAAATTGGCGACACGCCCCGCTCAAAAGCGCCCTGGATTATGGATGCTTCTGGCGCTTGCACTGACGTGCACGGCGTGTGTCGGCTATCTGAGCGCGGATTGGGATTTCTCCCTGATCAGCCGCCGCGCCGAGGCGCTGTACGGACCGTTGGGCGCCGGCAAGCAGCGCATCGATGCCTGGCAAAATTTGCTGGCGACCGAGAAGCAGGTCAGCGAGCTGGACAAGCTGAAAGTCGTGAACCTGTTCTTCAACAAGCAGATGCGCTACGCCGAAGACATCGACCTGTGGCACGAGGTCGATTACTGGGCGACGCCGGTCGAGTCGCTGATCAAGGGCGCGGGGGATTGTGAGGATTACGCGATCGCCAAGTATTTCAGCCTGCGCCGTCTGGGCGTGCCCAGCGAAAAGCTGCTGATCACCTACGTCAAGGCGCTGCGCCTGAACCGCGCGCACATGGTACTGACCTATTACTCGAGCCCCAACGCCATGCCGTTGGTGCTCGACAGCCTGATCGACGACATCAAACCCGCCAGCCAACGCACGGACCTGTTGCCGGTGTATGCCTTCAACGCTGAAGGGCTGTGGCTGCCGGGCGCGCAGGGCAACAAGAAAGTGAGCGACACCAAACGTCTGTCCCGGTGGCAGGACGTGCTGAAAAAAATGACTGCAGAAGGCTTCCCCACCGAGCCCGAGAATTAGGAGTACTGATGTCTCTGTTCAAACAGCTGTTGATCGCGATCTGTCTGTTTCTGGTGGTTGCCTTTGCGGGGAGTTTTGTCGTCAGCCTGGAAAGCTCGCGGGCGCAGTACGTCAATCAGTTGCGCTCCCACGCCCAGGACGCCGCGACGTCCCTGGCGCTGTCGCTCACGTCCAACATCGACGACCCGGCGATGGTCGAGCTGATGGTGGCGTCGATCTTCGACAGCGGTTATTACGCGAGCATCCGCGTGGTGGACCTGGCCAGTGGCGACGCGATCGTCGAGCGCAGTGCGACGCCGGACAATCAGGGCGTGCCGCAGTGGTTTATCAACGCCATCGGGCTTGAGCCCGCGGGCGGCGAGGCGATTGTCAGCCGCGGCTGGCAGCAGACGGCGCGGGTCGAGGTGGTCAGCCATCCGATGTTCGCGCTGGCCAAGTTGTGGCAGAGCGCCCTGGGCAGCCTGGGTTGGCTGCTGGTGTGCGGCGTGGTCAGTGCGATTCTGGGCGCGATGCTGTTGCGCCGGCAGCTGAAACCGCTGGATTACATGGTGGCGCAGTCCCAGGCGATTGGTCGTCGCGAGTTTCTCGTTCTGCCCGAACTGCCGCGCACACCGGAGCTGCGCCGGGTGGTGCAGGCGATGAACCAGATGGTCGAGAAGCTCAAGGCGCTGTTTCAGGAAAGCACCGAGCGCAGCGAGAAGCTGCGCATTGAGTCGTATCAGGACAGCCTGACCGGGCTGTCCAATCGCCGTTATTTCGACATGCAGCTCAACGCCCATGTCAGCCATCTGGAAGACGGCCGCGCGGGGTATTTGATGATGTTGCGCGTCAACGACCTGGCTGGCTTGAACCAGCGTCTGGGCGGCAAGCGCACCGATGCCTTGCTGGTGGCGGTGGCTGAGCAACTGGTGCGTCACTGCGAAAAGTACCCTGAAACCCGAAATCTCATCAGCCGCAGCCGTGGCGGTGAGTTCGCCGTGCTGGCGCCGGGTATGGTTCACGATGAAGCCGTGCAACTGGTGCAGAATCTCGACGCGGCGCTGCAGAGCCTTGAAGCCACCGGCGCCTCCGATGTCTCGCCCGTCGCGCACATGGGGCTGGCGCCGTACAGCCCGGGCGATGCCTCGTTGACCTTGCTGGCGCTGGCCGATCAGGCGTTGTCCCAGGCTGAAAGCGGCGGCGAGCAATCGTGGTATTGCATCGAGCGTGGCGCGATTGGCGATCTGGGTGAAGATCAGCACGCGTGGCACAGGACCCTGGATCATGCGCTGGAGCACGGGCGTTTTCAGCTGTTCTTTCAGCCGGTGGTGGCGTCGGGCGATGGCTCGAACGTGATGCATTACAAGGTGCTGTCGCGCTTGGTCGATGCCGACGGCGAGACGATTCCGGCGGGGCGCTTTCTGCCGTGGCTGGAGCGCTTTGGCTGGTCGAGCCGACTGGATTTGCTGATGTTGCAGCAGGTGCTGGCGCATCTGGGCACACACAATGAGCGCTTGGCGCTGAACCTGTCGGCGGCCACGCTCAACGATGCTGCGGCGCTGAATGAAGTGTTCAACGCCTTGCGCCATCACCCCAAACTCGGCGCGCGCCTGACCTTCGAGATCGGCGAGGAACAAGTGCCGGAGCAAGCGGTGCTGGAGAAGCTGACCCGACGCCTGCAAGAAGCCGGTTATTCCCTGGCGCTGCAGCGGTTCGGTGGACGTTTCAGCATGATCGGCAACCTGGCGCATCTGGGGCTGGCGTATCTGAAGATCGACGGCAGCTACATCCGCACCATCGACCAGGAAAGCCACAAACGGTTGTTCATCGAAGCGGTCCAGCGCGCGGCCCACAGCATCGATCTGCCGCTGATTGCCGAGCGGGTTGAGACCGAAGGCGAACACCGGGTGATTCTGGAAATGGGCATCGAAGGGGTGCAGGGCCGGCTGTTTGGGGATCCTGCGCCATGGAAGTGATGGGCTGAAGAATGTGTCTGCCGGTGAGACGCAATGAAGCTGGCCGACGCACGCCTGATCTTTTCGAATCAATCAATCAATCAATGGAAGTGCTCGTATGAAGCTATGGACTGCAGCATTAATCGTGGCAACCCTTTCAGGTTGCGGCACCATCAAGACCCTCAATGATGAAAAAGGGGCCGCGGATACATTGGCGCGCCACAGCTCCAATTGCCAATCCATACCCCGTGCCTACAGCGGTGCGGTTTACCAGTTCTGCACCTTGAACGCCCCGCCAGTTTCCGGCCCACACTGGTCTGCGCCCACCATTGCACTGGACATGGCCCTTTCTGCGGTCGCCGATACCGTGCTGCTGCCCTACACCGGGTATCAGCAATACCAGCAGGGCGACATCAAGGTCCGGCGCAAACAGTACTGATCGGTCTGCCTTAACGTCTGCATCACGCACGCGAACACGGGCATACCCGAGATCGGGTATGCACGTCGTTTGCAGAAAGGTAAGTGCTGAAAGTAACAGCTTCAGATCAGCCGTTGTTCATCGTCATTAATCAAGTCACTCAGGCCGCCCAGTGTTTCCCGGGCCTGGGTTCGATCCATCAATTTCGCCTGTGCGGCGGCGGGGAGGTCGGTGATGTTGAGGATGCCTTTGCTGGTCAGGACCTGAATCAGGTCGTCTAGTACTCGGATCATGTCCATGTCGCTGGACTTGAGCTGGATCAGGCTCTTCTCGACCACTTCGTTGGCAAACCAGGCTTGCACCTGATGGTCATCGGGGGGCAGTTGCTCGCTCGCTTCGGCAAAGGCCGTCGCTTCCACGCGAATTAGCGTGCCATCGGCATCGCGCTGAACGTAAAACATGGCTCATTCCTCAGGGACTGACCGGGCTGGCAACCGTCAGGGACGGCTGCCAGCACAGTACAACAGCTCTCGCGACTCAGCTATCAGTGGTGATCGACTTTGATGGTCGGATCCGCACCGCTCACCAGCGAGTTGACCATGGCATTGCTCCAGGTCACGCCCTCCACCTTGATGTGCACGTCGGCCGTGTTGGCAGCGGCGGCTGCGGTCACGTTCGACGCGAACTGTCCGGTGGTGCTGACTTGCAGAATGGTGTCACGGCCATCGTTGGTGACTTGCAGGTACTTGCTGAGGGTGTCGGTGTCTTCACCCTGCAGCAGGTCACGCAGGTCAATGCGGTCGCCTTCGCCCTTGTTGAAGTCCTTGATCACGTCAAAGCCACCGCTGTTGGTGTCGCCTGCTTTCCAGGCGAACGTATCGGCACCTGCGCCACCGGTGAGGATGTCGTTGCCTTTACCACCCATCAGGATGTCGTTGCCGTTGCCACCATTGAGAATGTCGTTGCCACCCTGGCCGAACAGAATGTCATTGCCATTGCCGCCCAGCAGGGTGTCGTTGCCGTCCTGCGACGTCGACGACGAATTGGCCAAATGAGCCACTGCGTCAAGGTTGTTGGTCACGAACGAATGCAGCGTCTTGTCATCGATGGTCGACACGTTGACGTGCAGCGTGTCCGCCGCAAACGCCTTCAGCGCCGTAATGCCGCCCTGGGTGTTGAAGGTGATCAGGTCACCGAACAGGATGTCATTGCCGTCGCCACCGTTGAGGGTGTCACTGCCCGGCGCGATATCTTTCTGGTCGCCCAGTACCGCTTTCGCCAGATCGTCAGCGTTGACGTTGGTCTGCGCGTGACCGTCGCTGTCGTAGTGATTGAGCGTGCTCGTCTTGACCGCCGAGTTCAGGCCGATCGCTTCGATGGTCGGCGACTGCTTCAGCAACAGCGCGTAACCGGTGTCCGCTTCAGCCAGCACGACGCTGCTGCCGTTGGTTTCAGGCGAATTCAGGCTGTATTCCGTACCGCCCTTGCCGTCGGCATGACTGGCGAGGGTGCCCATCAGCTTGCCGGTCGTGCTGCTGGCGTAGCTGTAAACGTGGCCCACGGTGTCGATGGCGACTTTGCCGTTCACCGAATACGTGCTGCCCAGATGCCAGCTTTCCAGGCCCGTCGCCAATGTGATGGCCGTGCCGTTCACCGTACCGAGCACCGTGCTGGTGTTCTGGTAAACGTTAGGCTCGCCGTCGGTAATGAAGTAGGTGCGGTTCTCGCCCGTCGGGTTGGTGCTGTTCAAACCGGCGAACCAGTTCGCCGTGGTCTTGAAGGCATCTTCGTAGTTGGTGGTACCGCCCGATGTCATGGTCGCCAGAGCAGCGGCCAGGGTTTTCAGGGCGGCAGCCTTGTCAGACATGTCCACAGAAACGGTCGAGCGCACGTTGGTATCGAAATCCACCAGCAGCACGTTGATCTTGCCTGCATTGGCCGTCTGAGCACCGTTCGCCAGTTTCTCGAAGACCGACTGCAGCTGGGTTTTCGCCGTGTCGAGGGATTTGCCCATGCTGCCCGAGCTGTCGACGATGAAGGCGATGTTGTAGCTCTTGCCCTGCACGATGGTCGTGCCGCTGACGTCGCCAACGATGATGTCGCCACCGGTGGTGCCAGTGATCGGCGTCGGGTCGGTGCCGGCCAGGCCTTCACTCGAGTTGTAGGTCTGAGACTCGACGGTGACGGTGATCGCCTTGCTGTCGCTGGCGCTGGCCACCGCGCTTGGGACGCCTGGAACCGTCGCTTCGGTCGCCGTCGCCGTGACGTTGAGCGTGAACTTGCCGCTGAAGTAGTCAGGCGTGGTGATGCTCAGCGTCGACAGGTCGAAGTTGCTGACGTCGATCGTGTCCATCACGGTTTTGCCGTCTTCGACGTGAGTCGTCACGGTGGCCGTGTGGCCCGCTGCGTCGGTCAGGATCGAGCCGGCCGGTGCGCCGCCGCTCAGGGTGGTGACGTGAGTCTCCGAACCATCGAGGCTGTCACCGAACACCGCTTTGACCGGGCTCAGCTTGATCGCGGTGCCTTCGGTGCCGTGGTTCAGCTCGTAACCGGTGTAATAGCCCTCACCGCTGCCAACCGTGCCTTCGTGCAACGGCGAGACGTTCAGGCCGGAAGCCTTGAGGTCATCGACCGTTGCGAACAGCAGCACGTTGCTGCCGTTCAGGGCCACGGTCTGGGAGGCGCCGGTGCTGATGTTCTTGTCGGTCAGGCTGATGTTGTAGCTGCCCGGACCTGCCTGGTTGTAGTGGTAGACGTCCAGGGTGTAGTAGCCGGACTCCGTCGGCGTGAAGCCCGCACTCTGAATCTTGCCGCCCGCGCCCCATGTGGCGTTGGCTGCGGTCTGACCGCCTACGGTGATCAGCAGACTGTCGTCCGCGGTGCCGGAGAAGGTGTAGGTGTGGCCAGCTTCCATGTAGACCAGACCGGACAACTTGGTGCCGGTGCCGACCGCGACGGACGAGTCCTGTGCACCGCTTGCGACGCTATGCGTGGTCGGATCCACGGTGGTGTTGAAGCCGGCCTTGATGGTCGCTTCGTTGGCGCCGTTGCCGTCGGTGCCCATGTTCTTCAGCGTGCCGACATAAACGTCTTTCACCAGACCGGTCGACTGAACCACGCCGGAACCCAGCGTCACCAGCGGTTGGTCGGCAACAGGTGCCACGCTGATGGTGCCGGTGGCGTTGACCGAACTCGCCAGACCCTGATCGTCCACGGCCTTGTAGGTGAACGAGGTGCTGCCCGCCCAATCGGCGGCTGGCTTGAAGTACACCGTTGCAGCGTTGCCGACTGCGACGATGTTGCTCAGGCTGGTCAGCGCGACCTTGCCGGCTGCATCGGCGTAGAAGGTGCCGTGTGCCGCCATGTCGACCAGGTTGAAGTGGTCGATTGTGCTGTCCACGTCGGTCGCGCTCAGCGTCACGGCGATGGCCGGGCTGTCTTCGTTACCACTGCCGGTTGTGGCATCGGCCACTGGCACATCGTTGACCGTCGTGATGTGAATCGTCGACGTGGTGTTGACGATATTGTTGGTGGCGCTGCCGTCGTTGACGCTGATGTTGATGATGCGGTCGTCTTTGACAGGGTCGTGGGACGTGCTGTCGAAGGTGATCGACGAGATCGCCGTCTGGTACTGAGCCGCCGTGCCCGCACCGAACGTGATGACCTTGCCGGTCACAACGTTGTTGGTGACGATATCGGAGGTGGTGACGCTCAGGCCAGCGGTGTTGCCGATCGCCAGCAGATCACCCGCCTTGTAGTTGGTCAGTGTGACCGTAGCGCTTTGCAGCGTCGGGCTGTCGGCATCGCTGACGGTGAAGTCGCGAGCGATCAAGCCTGGGCCTTTGCCCGGCGCAGTGACATCGCCGCCGACCAGGGTTTCGTTCCAGGTGTTGCCGAATTCCTTGCCATCGCCAGTGTGGCCGATGACCGGAGCGTCGTTCACCGCGGTGACGGTGATTGTGCTGCCGGCAACCAGCGAATCCTGCGTGCCTGTACCGTCGCCTTTCGCGCCGGAATCGGTCACTTGGACGGTTACGGCACGGTCACCCGCCTGAGGGTTGTCGCCCGGGCTGTTGAAAGTAATCGACTGGATCAGCGCCTTGTACTGGTCAATGGACGCGATGCCCTTGATCTGGAAGCCGTTCACCAGACCGTCGGCGTTGTGAGTTTCTACCACGCTGACGCCTTTCGGCGCAGTGCCGGTGAACGTCAGCACGTCGCCTGCCTTCACATCGACCGAAACCACGGCCTTGCTCAGGGTGGTGTTGTCGACGTCGGCCAGGTTCAGGTTCTTGACGATCGAGACCGCTGCATCGTTTTCGGTGAAGCCGACCGATGCAGTGCTCACGGTCGGTACATCGTTGACCGTAGTGATGTGGATCGTCGAGGTCGTGGACGCGATGTTGTTGACCGTGCTGCCGTCATCAATAGTGATATTGATGAGGCGGTTTTCTTTCGACGGATCATGGGACGTGCTGTCGAAAGTGATCGACTGAATCGCCGTCTGGTACTGGGCCGCAGTGCCTGCACCAAAGGTGATGGTCTTGCCGGTCACCGCGCCGGAAGCGTCTTTAACATCACTGACGGTGTAGGTCAGGGCGCCCGGTTTGCCGACATTCAGGACGTCGCCGTCCTTGAAGTTGGTCAGCGTGACGGTCGCGCTTTTCAGCGAGGTGCTGTCAGCGTCGTTCAGGGTGAAATCGCGAGCGATCTGACCCGGGCCTTTGCCCGGCGCGGTGACATCGCCACCCACGGCGGTTTCGTTCCAGGTGTTGCCGAACTGTTTGCCGCTGCCGGTGTGGCCGATGACTGGGGCATCGTTGACGGCAATCACGTTGATCTGGCTGTTGTGAACGACGGTCAGGTTGTTGCTGCCGTTCGCATCAGCATCGGTCACAGCGATGGTCACACCGCGTGGCGCAGTGCTCGGGTTATCGCTGTTGTCGGCGTAGGTAATCGACTTGATCAGGGTTTCGTAATTGGCCACCGAAGCCTTGCCGGTCAAGTCGATGACGATATTGCCGTTGGCGTCGTTGCTCAGCTTGTAGCTGATACCCAGATCGGTGGTACCGGCGGTGCCGTCGCTGCCGCCTTTGTAGTACTGGGAAACGATCAGGTCTTCAGCCTGGATGCCGGTCAGCGTGATCTTCGCGCTGGTCAGCTCAGTGCTGTCGACGTCAGCGATGCTGAAGTCTTTGACGATCGCAATCGGCGCACCGTTTTCGGTGTAAGTGATGCTGCCGAAGTTGACCACAGGCGCGTCGTTGACGGCCGTGACTGTGATGGTGCCGGTTGCCGGAGTCGTGGACGCCAGGCCCTGGTCATCGACGGCGGTGTAGGTGAATGGCGTGCTGCCATTCCAGTTCGCGTCCGGCTTGAAGTAGACCGTCGCGCCGTTGTCGGTGGCGGGGATGTTGGTGGTCCCGGTCAGCGGCTGAGTGCCGGCCGCGTCGGAGTAGAACGTGCCGTTGGCAGGCGTGTTGACCAAGGTGAAGTGGTCAATAGTGCCGTCCACGTCAGAGCCGGTCAGCTTCACGGCAACGAGGGTGTCTTCGTTGCCAGTGCCTGTGGCGGTGTTGACCACTGGCGCGTCGTTCACTGCGGCAACGTTGACGGTCAGCGAGCCGGTGGCGGTTGCTTTCTGCCCGGTGAGTTCAGTCGACGTCGAGCTCACCTGCAAGGTGATCGAACCGTTGAAGTCAGCCGGTGGCGTCAGGGTCAGCGTGGTCAGGTCCCAGCCATCGATGACGACTTTGCCGTCGCCGGTCGGGATCGAGGTGTAGCTGTTTTTGCCATCGGTCAGCACAGCGCCAACCGGAATGCCGCCCACGGTCAGGCCGCTCAGGCTTTCCGAACCGTCGGTGTCGACCAGTGCAGTGCTGACATTGATCTGGATCGCGGTGTCTTCATCGCCCTGGGCGTTGCTGACGGTGACGGTCGGGGCATCAGCCACCGGCGTGACGTTGATGGTGCCAGTTGCGGTGGTGCCGGCTGGCAGGTTCTCGTTATCAACAGCGGTGTAGGTGAAGGTGGTATCGCCCGCCCAGTTCGCGTCCGGCTTGAAGTAGATCGTCGCGCCATTGTTGGTCGCAGCGATATTGTTCAAGTTGGTCAGCGGCTGAGTGCCGGCGGCATCGGAGTAGAAGGTGCCGTTGGCTGGCGTGTTGACCAGGTTGAAGTGGTCAATGGTGCCGTCGACGTCAGAGCCAGACAGCTTGACCGCGATGGTGGTGTCTTCGTTGCCCTGGCCCGACGCAGCGTTAACCACTGGAGCGTCGTTGACGGCGATCATGTTCATCTGGCTGTCGTGAACGACGGTCAGGTTGTTGGTGCCACTGGCATCTGCGTCGGTCACAGCGATGGTCACGCCGCGTGGTGCAGTGCTTGGGTTTTCGCTGTTGTCGGCGTAAGTGATCGACTTGATCAGGGTTTCGTAATTGGCTACCGAAGCCTTGCCAGTCAGATCGATAACGATGTTGCCGTCGGCATCGTTGCTCAGCTTGTAGCTGATACCCAGATCGGTGGTACCCGCGGTGCCGTCGCTGCCGCCTTTGTAGTACTGGGAAACGATCAGGTCTTCGGCCTGAATGCCGGTCAGCGTGATCTTCGCGCTGGTCAGCTCAGTGCTGTCGACGTCGGTGATGCTGAAGTTGTTGACGATCGCGATCGGCGCACCGTTTTCGGTGTAAGTGGTGCTGTCGAAGTTGACCACTGGCGCATCGTTCACCGACGCGACGTTCACGGTCAGGGACTGAGTCGTGGTTGCCGATTGGCCGGTCAGCTCGGTGGAGGTCGAGCTCACTTGCAGGTTGATCGAGCCGTTAAAGTCTTTCGGCGGCGTGATCGTCAGGTTGGTCAGGTCCCAGCCATTGATATAGACAGCGCCGTCGCCGGTCGGAATCGAGGTGTAGCTATGGGTGCCGTCAGTCAGCACGGCGCCTACTGGAATGCCGGACACCACGAACGGGCCCAGGGATTCCGAGCCGTCTGTGTCGACCAGCGCGGTGCTGACGTTCAGCTTGATCGCTGAATCTTCATTACCTTGTGCGTTGGCAACGGTGACGATTGGAGCATCGGCCACCGGTGTGACGCTGATGTTTCCGGTTGCCGGGGTGCTGGCCAGGCCCTGATTGTCGACAGCGGTGTAGGTGAAGTCGCTGGTGACGCCCGCCCAGTTTTCGGTTGGCTTGAAGTAAATCGTCGCGCTGTTGTTGGTGGCGGCGATGTTGCTGAGGTTGGTCAGCTCTTGAGTCCCTGCAGCGTCAGCGTAGAACTTGCCGTTGCTGGCCATCGACACCAGGTTGAAGTGGTCGATGGTGCCGTCAACGTCAGCGCCCGTCAGGTTGACCGCGATGGCAGTGTCTTCGTCGCCTTGGCCCAGTGCCGCGTTGACGGTCGGGGCGTCGTTGACGGCAATCACGTTGATCTGGCTGTCGTGAACGACGGTCAGGTTGTTGGTGCCGTTGGCGTCAAGGTCGGTGACGGCGATGGTCACGCCGCGTGGTGCAGTGCTTGGGTTTTCGCTGTTGTCGGCGTAAGTGATCGACTTGATCAGGGTTTCGTAATTGGCTACCGAAGCCTTGCCAGTCAGATCGATAACGATGTTTCCGTCGGCATCGTTGCTCAGCTTGTAGCTGATACCCAGATCGGTGGTACCCGCGGTGCCGTCGCTGCCGCCTTTGTAGTACTGGGAAACGATCAGGTCTTCAGCCTGAATACCGGTCAGCGTGATCTTCGCGCTGGTCAGCTCAGTGCTGTCGACATCGGTGATGCTGAAGTTGTTGACCAGCGCGATCGCTGCACCGTTTTCGGTGTAGGTGCTGCTGTCGAAATTCACAACCGGCGCGTCGTTGACGGCCGTGACCGTGATGGTGCCGGTTGCCGGAGTCGTGGACGCCAGGCCCTGGTTATCGACGGCGGTGTAGGTGAACGGCGTGCTGCCATTCCAGTTCGCGTCCGGCTTGAAGTAGATCGTCGCGCCGTTGTCGGTGGCGGTGATGTTGGTGGTACCGGTCAGCGGCTGAGTGCCCGCCGCGTCGGAGTAGAACGTGCCGTTGGCAGGCGTGTTGACCAGGGTGAAGTGGTCAATGGTTCCGTCGACGTCCGAGCCGGTCAGCTTGACCGCAACGAGGGTGTCTTCGTTGCCAGTGCCGGTGGCCGTGTTGACGACAGGCGCATCGTTCACCGACGCGACGTTCACGGTCAGGGACTGAGTCGTGGTTGCCGATTGGCCGGTCAGCTCGGTGGAGGTCGAGCTCACTTGCAAGTTGATCGAGCCGTTGAAGTCTTTCGGCGGCGTGATCGTCAGGTTGGTCAGATCCCAGCCATTGATATAGACAGCGCCGTCGCCTGTCGGAATCGAGGTGTAGCTGTGGGTGCCATCCGTCAGCACGGCGCCGACTGGAATACCGGACACCACGAACGGGCCGAGAGATTCCGAGCCGTCAGTGTCGACCAGCGCGGTGCTGACGTTCAGCTTGATCGCGGAGTCTTCATTACCTTGTGCGTTGGCAACGGTGACAATTGGGGCATCGGCTACCGGCGTGACGCTGATGTTTCCGGTTGCCGGGGTGCTGGCCAGGCCCTGATTGTCGACAGCGGTGTAGGTGAAGTCGCTGGTGACGCCCGCCCAGTTTTCGGTTGGCTTGAAGTAAATCGTCGCGCTGTTGTTGGTGGCGGCGATGTCGCTGAGGTTGGTCAGCTCCTGGGTCCCTGCAGCGTCAGCGTAGAACTTCCCGTTGCTGGCCATCGACACCAGGTTGAAGTGGTCGATGGTGCCATCAACGTCACCGCCCGACAGCTTGACGGCAATCGGCGTGTCTTCGTCGCCCTTGCCTGCGGTGTTGTTCACGACCGGCGCGTCATTGACCGGCGTGATACCGATCTGGCCAGTGGCGCTGCCCGACAGGTTGTTGGTGCCATTGGCATCAGCGTCGGTCACTTCGATGGTCACGCCGCGTGGGGTGGTGATCGGGGCGTCACTGCTGTTGGCGTAGGTGATTGAGTTGATCAGCGTGGTGTAGTCAGCGATCGACGCCTTGCCGGTCAGGTCGATGATGATGTTGCCATCGGCATCGTTGCTGAGGTTGTAGCTGATGCCCAGAGTGGTGGTGCCACTGTTTGCACCGGTGTAGTACTGGGAAACGATCAGGTCTTCGGCCTGAATGCCGGTCAGCGTGATTTTCGCGCTGCTCAGCTGGCTGCTGTCGACGTCGCCGATCTGCAGGTTGCTGACCAGTGCCTGAGGTGCGCCGTTTTCGACGTAATCAGGGTTGGTGAAAGTAACGGTCGGTGCGTCGTTGACCGGGCCGACGGTCACATTCAGGGACTGAGTCGTGGTCGCAGACTGGCCGGTCAGCTCGGTGGACGTCGAGCTCACTTGCAGGTTGATCGAGCCGTTGAAGTCTTTCGGCGGCGTGATCGTCAGGTTGGTCAGGTCCCAGCCATTAATGTAGACAGCGCCGTCGCCGGTCGGAATCGAGGTGTAGCTGTGGGTGCCATCCGTCAGCACGGCGCCGACTGGAATACCGGACACCACGAACGGGCCGAGAGATTCCGAGCCGTCAGTGTCGACCAGCGCGGTGCTGACGTTCAGCTTGATCGCGGAGTCTTCATTACCTTGGGCGTCGGCAACGGTGACGATCGGGGCGTCTGCCACCGGCGTGACGTTGATGACGCCGTTGGCTGGCGCGCCAGTTTGCAGGCCCTGATTGTCGACCGCGGTGTAGGTGAAGCTGGTGTCACCGGCCCAGTTGGCATCCGGCTTGAAGTAGATCGTCGCGCTGTTGTTGCTGGCAGCGATATTGCTGAGGTTGGTCAGCGCCTGGGTACCGGCGGCGTCGGCGTAGAACGTGCCGTGCTCGGCCATGGTGACCAGATTGAAGTGGTCGATGGTGCCGTCGACATCAGCGCCGGTCAGGTTGACCGCGATCGCAGTGTCTTCGTCGCCCTGGCCCAGAGCCGCGTTCACGGTCGGAGCGTCGTTGACGGCAATCACGTTGATCTGGCCGTCGTGCACGGCGGTCAGGTTAGTGGTGCCGTTGGCGTCGAGGTCGGTAACCGAGATGCTCACGCCACGCGGTACGGTGCTCGGGTTTTCGCTGTTGTCAGCGTACGTGAGCGACTTGATCAGGGTTTCATAGTTGGCGACCGAGGCGTTGCCCGTCAGGTCGATCACGATGTTGCCGCTGGCGTCGTTGCTCAGGGTGTAGGTGATGCCCAGGTCGGTAAGGCCGGTGGTGCCGCCTTTGTAGTACTGAGACACCACCAGGTCCTCAGCCTGAACACCGGTCAGCGTGATTTTCGCGCTGCTCAGTTGCGTGCTGTCGATGTCGGTGATGCTGAAGTTATTGACCAGCGCGACCGGTGCACCGTTTTCGGTGTAAGTCGTGCTGTCGAAGTTGACCGCCGGGCCGTCGTTCACAGGCGTCACATTGACGATCAGCGCCTGTGTCGTGGTGGCCGAATCCTGGTTGGCGCCTTCGGTCGACGTCGAGCTCACCTGCAGTGTGATCGGGCCGTTGAAGTCTTTCGGCGGGGTGATCGTCAGGTTGTTCAGGTCCCAACCGTCGATATAAACAGCACCGTCGCCTGTCGGAATCGAGGTGTAGCTGTGGGTGCCATCCGTCAGCACGGCGCCGACCGGAATGCCGGACACAACCAGCGGGCCCAGGGATTCGGAGCCGTCGGTGTCGACCAGCGCGGTGCTCAGGGTCAGCTTGATCGCCGAGTCTTCATTACCTTGGGCGTCAGCAACGGTGACGATCGGCGCATCGGCCACTGGCGTGACGTTAATGACGCCGTTGGCTGGCGCGCCAGTTTGCAGGCCCTGGTTGTCGACTGCGGTGTAGGTGAAGCTGGTGTCGCCCGCCCAGTTGGCGTTCGGCTTGAAGTAGATCGTTGCGCCGTTGGCGGTGGCGGCGATGTTGCTGAGGTTGGTCAGCGCCTGGGTACCGGCAGCATCGGCGTAGAACGTGCCGTTGGCCGCCAGGCTGACCAGGTTGAAGTGGTCGATGGTGCCGTCGACGTCAGTGCCGGTCAGCCTGACCGCAATGGCGGTGTCTTCGTCGCCTTGGCCCGATGCGTCGATGACGGTCGGTGCGTCGTTGACCGGCGTGATGGCGACTTCGCCGGTGGCGCTGCCCGTCAGGTTGTTGGTGCCGTGGGTGTCCACGTCAGTCACTTCGATGGTCACGCCCCGTGGGGTGGTGATCGGCGCGTCACTGCTGTTGGCGTAGGTGATCGAGTTGATCAGCGTGGTGTAGTCGGCGATCGAGGCGTTGCCGTTCAACTGAATGACGACGTTACCGTTGGCGTCGTTGCCCAGCGTGTAGCTGATGCCCGAAGCCGTGGTGCCGCTGTTGCCGCCCTGGAAGGACGGCGATGCGATCAGGTCTTCGGCCTGAACGCCGGTCACGGTGATCTTCGCGCCGCTCAACTGACCGCCGTCGACGTCGCCGATCTGCAGGTTGTTGACCAGTGCCTGAGGCGCGCCGTTTTCGACGTAATCGGTGCTGGTGAAGGACACGGTCGGGGCGTCGTTGACGGCGACGACGTGCACGATGCTGGTGGCCGGTGCGGAGTCGTTCTGGCCGTCGTTGACGGTCACAGTGATGGTGCGATCGGTAACGCTCGGGTCTTCGCTGCTGTTCTGGAAGGTGATCGACTTGATCACGGCTTCGTATTCGGCTGCGGTGGCGGCGCCGGTCAGGGTCAGTACGATCTGGCCGTTGACGGTGGCGGTGCTGACCGCGATGTTCGCGTTCGGGCTGCCCACCACCAGGCTGTCGGCGTCCTGAGGGTTGGTCAGGGTGACTTTCGCGCCTTGCAGCGTCGGGCTGTCGGCGTCCGTGACGGTCAACTGGTCGGCGATCGAAACGCCAGCCTGGCCTTCGGTGAAGGTGGTTTCGCTGTTGGTGCCGTTGGCGCCGCCATTGGGATCGACAACCGGAAGCGCATCGTTGTCGATGATGGTGGTAGTGACGCTGCCATTGGTCGGGCTGACAGCGACGTTCTCGAAGTTGCCGCCGCTGATGGCGCCGATCGCCACGGTGACGTTTTCAACGCCTTCCGGGATCGTGTCATTCAGGGTGTTCAGGTCGAAGGTGACGCTGCTGCTGTTGGCGGGGATCTTCACGCTGACCACTTGCGTGTAGTCGCTGCCGTCGGTAGCGGTGCCGCTGTAGGTCAGGTTGATCGTGACTTCGGTCTGCGCGGGGTTGCTCAGCGTAATGGTGTACGTGGCGGCCTGGCCTTCAATCACCGACTGAGTGCCGGTGATGCTGGCAAAAGTGGTGTCGATGGTGTCGGTGATGGTGGTCACCGCCGGCGTCGGATCGGTCGTCACGATGAGGCCGCCACCGCCCGTTGTGCCAGTGATGGTCGTGCTGATAACTGAAGGGTCGATGTACGGAGTATTGGTGTCAGCCACTTGCACAGTGGTCGAGCCCGACGTGTCGCCGCCACGAATGACAATGGTCGACCCGTTGGACAGGGTGACTGTCAGGTCCGAAGTCGGCGCCTGAGTGACGTTTGCTGTGTACACCAGCGCGCCGCCGGCTTCGGTCAGCGTCTGGGTAGCGGTCAGTGTCAGGGTGCCGACAGGCTGCGGCGCGGCGGGGGTGCCGTTGCCATTGCCGTTGTCGATCGCCAGACCGTTGCTCAGGGTAGGAGGGGGCACAGCCGTTGCCGCCAGGCCGTTGGTCGGGAAGCCGATGGTCGGATTCACTTCGCCCGCGGTCTCGGTGAGCATCACCACGCTGTGGCCGCCGCCTGCGTTGCCGCCATCACCTGGCGCCGCTTGCGGACCTGCCGCAGTGGCTTCGAGGTCTTTGGTCGGGTCGGCGCCGGCCGCGATCGCCTGCTGCAATTCCGCAACGGACGGTGCGGCTTGCGCGGTGGCTTCGGCAAGGTTGGTCGCAGAAGCCGGTGCGTCTGCGCTCCACTGGCTGTCACGGCCGATGTCCAGCTGACGGCCATCGGCAAGCTGCAGCGTGACTGCGCCTCCCGGG
The DNA here is from genome assembly GCF_041060465.1 of Pseudomonas sp. W2Oct36. Classification (NCBI taxonomy): domain Bacteria; kingdom Pseudomonadati; phylum Pseudomonadota; class Gammaproteobacteria; order Pseudomonadales; family Pseudomonadaceae; genus Pseudomonas; species Pseudomonas sp. W2Oct36. Next base: position 14,969 of record NZ_JAUERW010000020.1, on the reverse strand, counting down.
CCTGTCAGAACCTGCTCGCCGGTGAACAACCGGTCACCCTCAATGAGCACACGACGAATCCCTTCCGGGGAAACTGCGACGACTTGGCCAACAATGCTTTTGACGATGGCAACAACACTGCTCATGGGGGTGACTCTCCGAAATTACCGTTCAGTTGGTATCCATCATGCCGACCGGCCTTAACTAACGCCGCTTCATTACTGGAATACGTAAAGATTCGCATTTGTTCCGGCGCCAGATAACAACTTAGGGAACTAATTAAGTTGCACGTAATCTGGCGCCAATTTATTAACAGCAGGTCGGCACAGGAATTAACTTTCTGCCAAAGTATTGACCTATTCGGCGACATCCTAAACAATCGCTTCCGTAATGTCACATTGATATTTGATGAGATCGCGTATTTCTGCAGTGTGATCGCAAGCGCCCTTCAGAACACTCTCGAAACGATCACTTCAATGGCCATTTTTACGATGCGGCAGTGTGTATTGCTGCATTTTGAACAAGTACGTTCTCGGGAAACCACCAAAATGCGTAAGCACCTCTTCACTGCTGTACCCCTCATCCTTTGTGCCGGTTTCGTTCAGGCCCAGACGCTACAGTCCGCCATGCAGAAAGCCATGGACGAGCATCCCGAGGTGCAGGCAGGCATTAATGCCCGTATCGCCCAGGACTATGCGCTGCGCGCTGCACGAGGCGGCTACCTGCCGCGTGTCGATGTCACGGCGGGCTACGGCCGGGCCGGTTCCGATACGCCAAGCACCCGTGCCTCGACCGGTCGTCACGACTACCAGACGCTGGACCGCGGCGAAGCGCAAATCCGTCTTCAGCAAATGCTGTTTGACGGCTACGCAACAAGTAACGAAGTTGCGCGTCAACAAGCCACCGCCAATTCCCGGGCATACTCGCTGTTAAATACAACCGAACGTACGGCGTTGACAGTTGCGCAGGTCTATCTGGATGTTTTGACTCAACGTGAAATGGTTCGGCTGGCCGAAGAGAACCTGAAGAGTCACGAACGTATTTACGACCAAATCAAACTGCGCACTTCCCGCGGCGTGGGTCGTATGGCCGATATGGACCAGGCCGATGCCCGTCTGGCACAAGCCCGCAACAACCTGATCACCGAACAAACCAATCTGGCCGACGCCCAAACCAATTACTTGAGTGCCGTTGGTCTGGAAGCTGATCAACTTGAAGCGCCGTCGCCGTTCGCGATGATGCCTGCCGATCTGAACGAAGCCCGTCGCCAGATGCTGGAGAACAGCCCGGTGCTGCGCTCGGCCGAATCCGACATCGTGGCCGCTGAAAAGCAGTACACCTCGGCGCAGTCCAATTACTACCCGCGTTTCGATGCAGAACTGGGCCGCAATGCCGATAACAACATTGGCGGCGACGAAGGCCACAACAATGGCTGGGAAGCCATGGTGCGCATGCGCTTCAACCTGTACGCCGGTGGCAGCAACAAGGCTGACCTGCAGTCGAAGTCGTACCTGTCGAGCCAGGCGCTGGATATCCGCAACAACGCGCTGCGTCAGTTGAACGAAGAACTGGGCCTGGCCTGGAACGCCTACAACAACGCCAACGCCCAGCTGCCGATCGCTCAGCAGTACGTCGAGCGTGCCAACAGCGTGCGTACCTCGTACCAGCAGCAATTCAGTCTGGGAGAGCGTACCCTGCTCGACCTTCTCGACAGCGAGAACGAGTTGTTCACCGCGCAACAGCGTCTGATGCAGCTGAAAAACCTGCAGATGTACACCCAATACCGCATCAAGGCGGACATGGGCACGCTGCTGAAAAGCCAGGGCGTCGTCGCGCCGATGGCATCGGTTGTGCAGAACGATGTGAAACCGACCGTTCAGCTGCCGGGCATGAACTGATTCTTGACGGGGTCAGCTTCTTTTAACTGTTAAGAAAGAGAGTGTCAGCGTGGACTTGGAATTACCTTCGGCTCAATTAGGTCATGATCCACGCAGCCAGCACGACGATCCGTTACTCGACGGGCTGCTGACACTCTGTGCCCTGCATCACAAACCGGCGAGCCGGGCCATGCTGACCACCGGTCTGCCATTGCCCGACCAACGCTTGAGCCCGGATTTGCTGCCTCGCGCCGCAGCCCGGGCAGGTTTGCAGGGGCGTTTGCTGCAACGCAAACTCACCCAGATTCCCGAGATCGCATTGCCCGCCTTGCTGCTGCTGAAGGAAGGGCGCTCTGCCGTTCTGCTCGGTTGGGAGGGCGAGTCTGCCCGCCTGCTGATCAGCGAAAGCAACGGCGGCGAAGTGCTGATCGAAACCGAAGCGCTGGCGCAGGATTACAGCGGTCGGGTGTTTTTCGCACAGCCGCAACATAAATTTGACGTCACCCAGGGCTCGCTCATCCCGCGCGCTCGTTCCTGGTTCAAGGACACCCTCAAGCTGTCTCGCTGGCTTTACGTCGACGCGATCGCTGCCAGCTTCGTGATCAACCTGATCGCGCTGGCTACCCCTCTTTTTGTCATGAACGTCTACGACCGTGTCGTGCCCAACCAGGCCACCGCAACATTGTGGGTGCTGGCGACCGGCATCTGTGGCGCGTTCCTGTTTGATCTTTTGCTCAAGGGCCTGCGCAGTCTGTGCCTGGACCTGGCCGGCAAGAAAACCGACCTGATCATTTCCGCCACGCTGTTCGAACGTATCGTCGGCATGGCGATGAAGTTTCGCCCGGCGCGGGTCGGCAGCTACGCCCAGAACATCCATGAGTTTCAGGGCATGCGTGACTTCCTCACGTCGCTGACCCTGACCAGCCTCATTGACCTGCCGTTCACGCTGATCATCCTGTTGGTGATCGCGCTGCTGGGCGGGCATCTGGTGTGGATTCCGATCATTGCCTTCCCGCTGGCGCTGGGCATCGGCCACTTCCTGCAAAAACCGCTGACCTCCACCCTTGAACGCACCATGGCGCTGGGGGCCGAGCGTCAGTCGAGCCTGATCGAAACCCTTGCCGGCCTCGATGCGGTGAAGGTCAACAACGCCGAAAGCGAGCGTCAATACCAGTGGGAACACACCATCGGTACGCTCAGCCGTCTGGAACTGCGCGTCAAAGTGCTTTCCGGTCTCGCCATGAACATCACCCTGCTGATCCAGCAACTGGCGGGCGTGGCGATGATCTGTTTCGGCGTTTACATGATCATGGACGGCGTTCTCAGCATGGGCGGCCTGGTGGCGTGCTACATGCTCAGCGGTCGTGCTTTAGGCCCCTTGGCGCAATTGTCCGGCCTGCTGACCCGTTATCAGCAAGCGAAAGTGACCATGGTCTCGGTCGATCAGATGATGGAGCTGCCCCAGGAACGCAACTTCGACGAGCGTCCGCTCAGCCGTCAGGTCCTGCAGGGCGCCATGGAATTCCGCAATCTGGAGTTCACGTACCCGAACCAGCAGAACCTGGCCCTGCGCAATATCAATCTGGTGATCCGCCCGGGCGAGAAGGTCGGCATCATCGGCCGCAGCGGGTCGGGGAAAAGCTCCCTGGCCAAACTGCTGGTGGGTCTGTATCAGCCGGACGAAGGCTCGCTGCTGGTGGATGGCGTCGACATCCGTCAGATCGACGTCAGCGAAGTGCGCCACAACATCGGCTACGTGGCCCAGGACATTCAACTGTTATCAGGGACGCTGCGGGACAATCTGATTTCCGGCGCGCGTTACGTCGACGACGAGATGGTGCTGCAGGCCGCTGAACTGGCCGGCGTGCATGAATTCGCCAGCCTGCATCCCCAGGGCTATGAGTTGCAGGTGGGCGAGCGCGGGCAGAACCTGTCCGGTGGTCAACGGCAGAACGTTGCGCTGGCGCGGGCCTTGTTGCTCGATCCGCCAATCCTGTTGCTCGACGAACCCACCAGCGCCATGGATAACACTGGCGAAGAACGTTTGAAGCAGCGCCTGCATGGCGTTATCGAGAAAAAGACCGTGATTCTTGTGACACACCGAGCTTCGTTGCTCAGCCTGGTTGATCGCCTGGTGGTCATCGACCGCGGCCAGATCGTGGCCGACGGCCCGAAAGCCGCCGTTATGGAAGCGTTGAAGAAGGGGCAGATCAGTGTTGCTTAAGTCAGGTCAAAACTCCGGTGGCGGCATCTTCGGCTATTTCAAAGGCTCGCCTTCGCTCGAAGGCCAAGCGCTGCCGGAAGTCAAAAAGGCACTGGTCGACGACGCCCCGCGCATCGTGCGGCTGACCATCTGGGCCGTGATCCTGTTCTTCGTTTTCTTGCTGGTGTGGGCTAACTACGCCGTGATCGATGAAGTGACGAAGGGCGAGGGCAAGGCCATTCCGTCGACCAAGATCCAGAAAATCCAGAACCTGGAAGGCGGCATCGTCGCGCAGATCTATGCCCACGACGGCCAGATTGTCGACGCCGGCGCCCCGCTGATTCGTCTCGACGACACCCGCTTTGCCTCCAACGTGGGTGAGACTGAAGCTGATCGTCTGGCGATGCAGTTGCGCGTCGAGCGCCTGAGCGCCGAGGTTGACGATCGGCCACTGAACATCAGCGCCGAAGCGCGCAAGTTGGTGCCGAATCAGGCGTCCAACGAAGAGTCGCTGTACAAGAGCCGCCGTCAGCAGTTGGTCGATGAGGTCGGTGGTTTGCAGCAGCAACTGATTCAACGCCAGCAGGAATTGCGCGAATTTGCTTCCAAGCAGGAGCAGTACCGCAGCAGCCTGGCCCTGTTGCGCCAGGAGATCGGCATGTCCGAGCCGTTGGTGTCTCAGGGCGCGGTGTCGCCGGTGGACATCCTCCGGCTGAAACGCTCCGAGGTGGAAACCCGTGGTCAGCTGGACGGCACCACGCTGGCGATCCCTCGCGCACAGGCGGCGATTGCCGAAGTGCAGCGCAAGATCGATGAAACCCGTGGCAAATTCCGCAGTGACGCGCTGACGCAACTGAATGAAGCGCGCACCAACCTTTCCAAAGCGCAGTCGACGGCCAAGGGCCTTGAAGACCGCGTGAACCGCACAATGGTGACATCGCCGGTGCGCGGCGTGGTCAAGCAGATGCTGGTCAACACTGTTGGCGGTGTTATTCAGCCGGGCAGCGACATCGCCGAAGTCGTGCCGCTGGATGACACGCTGTTGGTAGAAGCGCGCATTCGCCCGCAAGACATTGCCTTCCTGCACCCGGGGCAGGAGGCGATGATCAAGTTCACCGCGTATGACTACACGATTTATGGCGGGCTGAAAGGCAAGCTGGAACAGATCGGTGCTGACACCATTCAGGACGAAGAGAAGAAGAACACCTTCTACGTGATCAAACTGCGCACCGACCGCAGCCACCTCGGCACCGATGAGCACCCGCTGCTGATCATCCCTGGCATGGTCGCCTCGGTGGACATCATCACCGGCAAGAAAACCATCCTGAGCTACATGCTCAAACCCGTCCTCAAAGCCCGCGCCGAGGCATTGCACGAGCGTTGATGGTAGATGGTTGATGGCTGTGGGACTGGCCCCGCTCGTTGTAGGACCGGCTTCAGCCGGGAAAGCGTCAAGCGTGACACCGCAAATGTAGGGTGTTCACGCGGGCCTCTTCCCCTGTAGGACCGGCTTCAGCCGGGAAGGCGTCAAGCGTGACACCGCAAATGTAGGGTGTCCACGCAGGTCTCTTCCCTTGTAGGACCGGCTTTAGCCGGGAAAGCGTCGGGTGTCACACCGCAGATGTGTGGTGTTCACACTGGCCTCTTCCCGGCTAAAGCCGGTCCTACTATAAAACTGCGGCGCGCCTGCTAGTGCGGCAGGCTCACCTTTGTAGCACCGGCTTTAGCCGGGAAAGCGTCGGGTGTCACACCGCAGATGTGTGGTGTTCATACTGGCCTCTTCCCGGCTAAAGCCGGTCCTACAATAAATCTTCCGCAACCATCACCTTCCGCGTTTGCTATCGATCCTCACCAATCGCCCGCCTTCGAACCGCAAATACTGGTACATCCCGTTGCTCGGGCCGTAGATCCATTCCTGGACTTGCACCTGATCCACCTGGCGGTAGTGATTGACGGTTTCCTTATAGCCGATGATGTCCTGGCTGACCGGCTGGCCGCATTTCTGCTGCACTTCAAACATCCGGTCGCCGACGCTGATCAGCTGGCTGCCACAGCGCAATGTGTCTGCCTGGGCAATGCCAAGCAGCGCCGTCATACCGAGAATCACCGCCATCCTCGTTATCGCATTCTTCAAAATCATTACTCGCTGTCGAGGTGCAGGGGGCTGATGACGCGGCCGTCTTTTTCCGGCTTGCCAAGGGTGGTGTCGATGAAATACACCCGCTCGTCTGCCAGTTGGCCCTTGTCGACCAGGTAGTCCTTGATGCTTCCGGCCCGCGCCTGGCCGAGCTGACGCAGCAGCAGCGCGCTCGAACTCCAGGATTTGAGTACCGCCTCGCGCAGCTTGTTCTGACGCTCTTCCTTGCCCAGATTCACCCACTCGGCCGGCGGCTGCTGTTTCAGGCGCGTGCGATAAATACCGTCAAGCATTGGCGCCTTCTCATCCGCAGGTACCGTCAGATCACTCGGCTGCGCAGGCACCTTGTCGCCTCGGCGCTGGAGAATCTTGTAGTACGTGCTCTGGTATTCACGCTCCAGTCGTTGCTGGGCAATCAACGGGCCGTCGCTGGCTTCAGCGCTGGTGCCTTCAATCTCAAGACGCAACGCTGGCCGGGCTTTCAAGGCTGCCGCCAGCTTGTCCAGCGAAGCCATCGCCTCAGGGCTCAGCTCCTCAGCCCCTGGCGCGAAGGACACCGTGCCCAGGTCCTCCGATCCGCCACCGCCGCTGATCAATCCACCGATGAATTTGAACGGCGCCGCCGCTGCCTTCACCACCAGATTGCGCAGGGTCTGCCAGACGATCGGCATCACGCTGAACTGCGGATTGTTGAGATCGCCGGTTACGGGCAACTCGATGGAAATCTTGCCATCGGTATCCTTGAGCAGGGCAATCGCCAGTTTCAGCGGCAGATTCACCGCGTCCGGGCTGTCCACCTTCTCACCCAATTGCAGCTGCTCGACCACCACCTTGTTCTCAGCCTTGAGCTGGCCCTTGGTAATCAGGTAGTGGAGATCCAGATTCAGACGCCCCTTGCGAATGCGATAACCGGCGAATTTGCCGGAGTAGGGCGTCAACGTGGTCAGTTCCACGCGCTTGAAGCTGGTCGCGATGTCCAGACTCGCCATCGGGTTGAACGGGTTCAGCGCGCCCTTGATGGTCACCGGCGCATAGCGATCAACCTTACCGTTGATATTCACCGTCGCGGGTTTGTCCTGGCGGTTATCCAGCGTGCCGATTTTGCCGTTGAGTTGCTGAACGGCCGTGGCGAAGTTCGGTGTCAGGCTGAAGTCGGCGAAGTTGGCCGAGCCGTTGGTGATGTTGACCTCGCCAATGCGAATGCCCATCGGCTTTTCGCTGCTGGCGGCTTTGGCTTTCGGCGCGGCAGGCGCCTTATCTGCAGGCTGCGGAATCAGCAGGTCGTCAATGTTGGTCGAGCGATCGTCAGCGATCACGAAGCGCGCATACGGCTGGTCGACATTAATCGAAGCGATGGTCAGGCTATCGCCCAGCTGGAAATTCAGCCCGTCGACGTTCAACCGCTGCCACTTCACGAAGTCCCGCGACTTGAGGGTGTCGAGGGTATGCAACTGGTCAACCTGCGCCTTGCCGGTGATGCGCAGCGCAAAGGGCTCGGTGCTTTTCAGGTCCACGGCCAGATCGCTGTTGAGCATGCCGCTGCGCACTTCCAGGCGAATGAACGGCGTGACGTAGGACTGCGCGACTCGCAGGTCGATGTCGCGCGTAGTGACATTGAGATTGGCGCGAACCGGCGCAAGATTCACCTCGCCCTCGGCGGTCAGCTTGCCTTGCTTGCCCACACCAGTGTCGAGCTTGAGCTTGAAGGGTGACTTGTTGAGGCTGTCGAAGCCGGTCAGGTCCAGGTTCAGCGGGCCGACATCAATCGCCACAGGCTCTTTCGGGACCTTGTCGGCAAGATGAATCCGGTAGTCGCGCAGCTGCGTATCCCGCAGCAACACCTGCCAAGGTTTGCTTGGCGCCGCCGTTTTTGCGCTGGCCGTGGTTTCTGCGCCGGTGGCGGTCGCGGGCTGCTGTTTTTCAGCCTCGACTTTCTTGGCTTGTGCTTTGGACGGCTGGCTGGCGAACAGCTTCTGCCAGTCCAGCTCGCCGTCAGACTCCCGCGTCGCCCAGGTTTCCAGGCCTTCGCTGCGAATCTTGCCGACCGACACCAACTGCTTGGCCAGATCGATTGACGTGTCGCTCACGCTCAGTTTTTTCAGGCGCGCCAGCGGTCTGCCGTCCGGGGCATCGATGGCGAAGGGCGCAACACTCAGGGATGTCTTGTCCAGCAGCAGCTCGGTTTCCTTCGCCAGACTGAGTGTGTAATGGGTGTTGAAATTGAGGACGCCGTCTTTGAGGACCAGCGGCAGCGCGTCGCGCACGTAGGGCCACCAGACTTCCATCTTGCCGTCGGTGACTTTTAGCGTGCCTTCGGACGAGAGGGGCACAAGGCTGATACGCCCGACCCAGTCGATCTGACCGCCGTTAGGCCCCGCGGCGACCAGGGTCATGTCGGCGTTGTCTTCCGGCAGGGTGCTGAGGTTTTTCAGCTCGAAATTCAGCGCGTCGTAGAGAAACTCGATGGGCTCGCTGGGGCGCATGTCCTGGAAATGCACGTAGCCGTCAGCCAGCTTGATCTCGCCGATGCGCAGCGGGAACGGTTTGCTCGGGGGGGCGTCAGGTTTAGCAGGTTCGCTGGCCGGCAGCTTGAACAGCCCGGCCAGATTGAGCGTGCCGTCTTTGGCGAACAGCAACTCGGTCTTGGGTTTATCGAGCTCGACGGCCTTGAGGTGCAGGGCCTTGGTCCACAGGCTGTCGATTTGCAGGTTGGCGTAAAGCCGCGCGAAACCGATTTGCTCCTTGCCCGGCGCCCCGATGTTCAGGCCCCAGAGAGTGACTTCCAGGCTGTAGGGATTGAGTTCGAGACGGTCCAGCCTGGCCGGCACCGTGGCGTAATTCGCCAGCTGTTGATTGATGATTCGCAATGCCACGCCGGGCAGGATCAGAAACCCCAGCACGCTGTAAATGGCGAAGACGGCCAGCAGGGCGCCGATGGCGCGTTTCAATCCTTTGGGCATGTAGGTCGCCGACTCTCTCGATGGGAGGTCCTTGGAGTATGGCACGCCAATCTGGTTCCGAATCCAGTCGCTTCAATCCTTGTGGGAAATTTCCTTAGGCCCGATCACGCATCACAGCTGCAAGATCAATGTCTTGAGCGGGGGCTGTTGGTCCTGTGACGGAAAGTCGGCGCCCGGGGTCAGCACCTGGCAGTCGCGCACGGGCCGGCCGATTTTGCTGGCGCAACGCAGCACCTGCTCGCGCCAATCGTCGAGGCTGACCTTCGCCAGGTTGTTGCAGCAGATCAGCACGCCATCTTCGGCGGTGGTCAGCAGCGCGGGTTTGAGCAGGCTCTGGTAATCGCGCAGCAGATCCACCGTGCCGAACGCGCTCTTGGCCCAGGCCGGCGGATCCAGCAAGACCAGATCATATTGGCGTTGCTCGAGGCGCACGTACCTCGGCAGCTTGTGGCCGCGACGGGAAGCGATGGGCAGTCCGGCCAGTTGGCGAATGGCCGGGAAGTAATCGGACTGGACAAATTGCATGGCCGGTAGCTGCGGATTGAGCAGGCCGTTCTCTCGACCGACCGCCAGATTGCCCTCGGCGAAATCCAGGTTGCACACCTCGCGCGCGCCACCCGCCGCTGCGCTCAGGCCGACGCCGCAGGTGTAGGCGAACAGATTGAGCACGCTCTTGCCGGCGGCATGTTGCTTGACCCAGCCGCGGGCGTTGCGCAGGTCGAGAAACAGCAGTGGATCCTGCCCGGCATGACGACCGCGCACCCGGTATTTCAGGCCCCATTCATGGCCGACCAGATCGGCCAGCGCCGCGTCGTCGGCTTTATAGATCGGGTCTGTCCGGTCGACCCGCGAGTTGCCCTGGGAGCGGTCGTTGTAAACCAGCATCAGTTCCAGGCCCAGCCGCCCATTGACGGCGGCCTGCAGCGCCAGCAGCGAGTCGAGATCCAGGCTGTTGTGGAAACTCTGCACCAGCAGTTGCGGGCCGTAACGGTCGACGGTCAGCCCGCTCGCGCCTTCCTGACTGCCGTGGAACAGGCGATAACAATCGGTGCCTTGGGCGTGCAGTTCCGCCAGCAGGGATTGACGATTATCGAGGGCGACGCTGAGCGCCTGATTCAACGAAGACATGCTCGGCCTTGGGGCAGGAATGAGGGCGTGCGAGTTTATCAGCAAGGCCAATGCCGGTGTTGCCGCCTGTTCGCCAGCAAGCTTCTACGGACTTTCGCACTGCCCTCGCCGCAAACCACTGTAGGAGTGAGCTTGCTCGCGATAGCGGCGTGTCAGACGACATCCTCTTCGCAGACATAACGCCATCGCGAGCAAGCTCACTCCTACAGAAACTGAGGTGAATCAGTTCAACCTTTGGGTCTCAGATATGACGCATGTGCGAGCAAGCTCACTCCTACAAGGGGCGTCATCCCCCGGTTCCTGAACCTCCCCTGAAGAAATCCGCATTAACCCGCTCACCCTCCGTACTGGCGATTTACTCTCATAAAACCCGGGCGTATGCTTCGCCCGTTTTCAACCAATGCGGAGACCCACAGTGGGTACTTGTTCGAGTGACAGACGTCAGCCGGTGATAACGACCGGCCAATCCTCGGCACGATAACGCGCAGTCTTTTCACTGCCGCTATCTCGCCGACAACGTGAGAAGCGGCGGTGGCCCGCGGACTCTGCTCAGAGCCCGCTTCCCTGTCCTTTCCCTGACGCCCAATCCTGCGTGATGACCGACGCGTCTGTCGTTCGTCTGCGCATCGGACGCGCGTGGCTTTTGCTGCGCGGGCCAGCCTGCGGTGCCTGCTCATGAACGAGCGCGGCGCCTGAGGCGTGCCGTACCCGCTCAAGGTTCCTGTGCTTTCAGCTCCAGCAGCCTTCAGTCCAGGGGACACAACCATGAAGTACACCCTCCTGAAAGAATTCCTCGCAGACTTCGTCCGCACCCGCAAACTCGGCCGGCACTTCCGTCGGCTGGCGACGCTCGACAGCGTGACCGACGCCACCGTCAGCCGCGAAGTGCCGCCCACCCTCGCGCAAACCCTGACCCGCGGCGCCAGCAGCGATGTGCCTGAATTGCTCGCACGCCTGAGCAGCCACGCCGACGGTCTCACCGAAACCGAAGCGCACGAACTGCGCGAGCAACACGGCCTCAACGAAGTCGAGCACGAACAGCCGCTGCCATGGTGGGTGCATTTGTGGCACTGCTATCGAAATCCGTTCAACCTGCTGCTGACCCTGCTGGCGTTCATCTCGTGGCTGACCGAAGACATGAAAGCCGCCACGGTGATTTTCTCCATGGTCGTGCTCTCCACGCTGCTGCGTTTCTGGCAGGAGGCGCGTTCCAATCAGGCCGCCGACGCGCTAAAGGCAATGGTCAGCAACACCGCGACCGTCATGCGCCGCGCCGACAGCTCGTTCGACGCTGCCGATAACGCAAAGCAAAAACGCATTGAGCTGCCGATCAAGCAACTGGTACCGGGCGACCTCATCGTGCTGTCTGCCGGCGACATGATCCCTGCGGACTGCCGCGTGCTCAGCGCCAAGGACCTGTTCGTCAGCCAGGCCGCGATGACTGGCGAATCCATGCCGGTGGAGAAGTTCGGGCGGCGTCAGGGCGTCGATACGGGCAACCCGCTGGACCTGGAAAACATTCTGTTCATGGGCACCAACGTGGTGTCCGGCGCGGCGACGGGTGTCATCCTGGCCACCGGCAACCACACCTATTTCGGCGCGCTGGCGCAACGGGTCAGCGCCACCGATCGTGCGCCGACCTCGTTTCAGGCCGGGGTCAATAAAGTCAGCTGGCTGCTGATCCGCTTCATGTTCGTGATGGCGCCGCTGGTGTTGTTCATCAATGGCTTCACCAAGGGCGACTGGATGGAAGCGTTGCTGTTCGCGCTGTCCATCGCGGTCGGCCTGACCCCGGAAATGCTGCCGATGATCGTCACTTCGACGCTGGCCAAGGGCGCGGTGTTTCTGTCGCGCAAAAAAGTCATCGTCAAACGTCTCGACGCGATCCAGAACTTCGGCGCCATGGACGTGCTGTGCACCGACAAGACCGGCACGCTGACCCAGGACAAGATTTTTCTCGCACGCCATGTCGACGTATGGGGCGATGAGTCCGACGACGTTCTGGAAATGGCCTACCTCAACAGCTACTACCAGACCGGCCTGAAAAACCTGCTGGACGTCGCGGTGCTGGAGCACGTCGAGATTCACCGCGAGCTGCAAGTCGGCACCGCGTTCAGCAAGGTTGATGAGGTCCCGTTCGACTTCAATCGCCGGCGCATGTCGGTGGTGGTGCAACAGCAGCACGAGCCGCATCTGCTGATCTGCAAAGGCGCGCTGGAAGAAGTGCTGAGCGTGTGCAACCGCGTGCGTCATGGCGATGCCGAAGAAGCGCTGACGCCTGAGCTGCTCGAGCGCATTCTAAGCGTCACCGCCGCGTTCAACGAAGAAGGTCTGCGTGTGGTGGCGGTGGCGGCGCGTCCTATGGAGGCAGGCCGCGACACCTACGGCCTGGCTGACGAAAGCGACCTGACCCTGATCGGTTATGTGGCGTTTCTCGATCCGCCGAAGGAAAGCACGGCGCCGGCGCTTAAAGCGTTGGCCGAGCATGGCGTGGCGGTGAAAGTGCTGACCGGCGACAACGAACGCGTCACCGCGAAGATCTGCCGCGAAGTCGGGCTGGAGCGTCAGGGCCTGCTGATGGGGGCTGATATCGAGCGGATGAGCGATGCCGAACTGGCGGTCGCGGTCGAGACCACCAACGTGTTCGCCAAGCTGACGCCTTCCCACAAGGAGCGCATCGTGCGGCTGCTCAAGGCCAACGGGCACGTGGTGGGTTTCATGGGCGACGGCATCAACGACGCGCCTGCGCTGCGCACCGCCGACATCGGTATTTCCGTGGACACCGCGGTGGACATCGCCAAGGAAGCCGCCGACATCATTCTGCTGGAGAAGAGCCTGATGGTGCTGGAGGAGGGCGTGCTGGAAGGGCGCCGGACCTTCGCCAACATGCTCAAGTACATCAAAATGACGGCCAGTTCCAACTTCGGCAACGTGTTCTCGGTGCTGGTCGCCAGTGCGTTCATCCCGTTTCTACCGATGCTGCCGATGCACCTGCTGGTGCAGAACCTGCTGTACGACATTTCCCAGATCGCCATCCCGTTCGATAACGTCGATGAGGAACTGCTGAAAAAACCCCAGCGCTGGCAGCCTGCGGATGTAGGACGCTTCATGCTGTTTTTCGGGCCGATCAGCTCGATCTTCGACATCACCACGTTCGCGGTCATGTGGTACGTGTTTGGCGCCAACACGCCTGAGCATCAGACCCTGTTTCAGTCGGGCTGGTTTGTCGTGGGCCTGCTGACGCAAACGTTGATCGTGCACATGATCCGCACACCGAAAATCCCGTTCCTGCAAAGCCGTGCGGCGATGCCGTTGATGGTGATGACCGGTGTCATCATGGCCGTGGGCATCTTCTTGCCGATGGGCCCGCTGGCGCACTACTTCAAACTGCAAGCGCTGCCACCGCTGTACTTCGCCATCCTGCCGCTGATCCTGATCGCCTACGTGGCGCTGACCCAGGCGGTGAAGGGGTTCTACGTACGCAAGTTTGGCTGGCAGTGATCTGCGTGTGATGCCGGTCCTACTGACCGAGCGCGTGCTTTTTGTGGGACCGGCTTTAGCCGGGAATGCGTCAGTCGTCACACCGCAAAATTGAGGGCGTTCACACCGGTCTCTTCCCGGCTGAAGCCCGTCCTACTGACCGAGCGCGTGCGTTGAGTGGGACTGGCTTTAGCCGGGAATGGGGCAGGCGTCACACCGCAAACTGAGGGGGTTCACACCGGCCTCTTCCCGGCTGAAGCCGGTCCCACTGACTGACCGCGTGCGTTTAGTAGGACTGGCTTTAGCCGGGAATGCGTCAGTCGTCACACCGCAAAACTGCAGGTATTCACACCGGCCTCTTCCCGGCTGAAGCCGGCCCTACTGAACGAGCGCGTTCTATTGGTGGGACTGGCTTTAGCCGGGAAGGCGTCAGGCGTCACACCGCAAAACTGCGGGCGTTCACACCGACCTCTTCCCGGCTGAAGCCGGTCCTACTGACCGAGCGCGTGCGTTTAGCGGGACTGGCTTTAGCCGGGAATGCGTCATTCGCTGCACCGCAACAGTGAGGGTGTCCGCACCGGCCTCTTCCCGGCTGAAGCCGGTCCTACTGACCGAGCGCGTTCTCTTAGTGGGACTGGCTTTAGCCGGGAAGGCGTCAGGCCTCACACCGCAAAACTGCGGGTGTTCACACCGGCCTGTTCCCGGCTGAAGCCGGTCCTACTGACCGTGCGCGTGCTTTTTGTGGGATTGGCTTTAGCTGGGAACGCGTCAGGCGTCACACCGCAAAACTGCGGGTGTCCGCACCGGCCTCTTCCCGGCTGAAGCCGGTCCTACTGACCGAGCGCGTGCTTTTTGTGGGACTGGCTTTAGCCGGGATCGCGTCAGGCGTCACACCGCAAAACTGCGGGTTTCCGCACCGGCCTGTTCCCGGCTGAAGCCGGTCCTACTGACCGAGCGCGTTCTCTTAGTGGGACTGGCTTTAGCCGGGAATGCGTCAGGCGTCACACCGCTAAACTGCGGTTGTCCGCACGGCCTCTTCCCGGCTGAAGCCGGTCCCACTGACCGAGCGCGTGCGTTTAGTGGGACTGGCTTTAGCCGGGAATGCGTCAGTCGTCTGTAGTGGTCAACTAATTCCGGACACCTCGATAGGTTGTTTCAAGGCCATCGTCCGTTCGTAAACGGTCGGTGGCAGATACCCCAGTTTT
>NZ_JAUERW010000019.1:0-120276 GCF_041060465.1 Pseudomonas sp. W2Oct36 | reverse complement strand
GGATGTACGCCATAAGAAAATGCCCCGCATCTTTCGATGCGGGGCATTTTCTTAGATCTGAGGCAGGTTGGCTAGGTTTTCACACAGTCTGTACAGTCGGCGCCAATCTCACTGGATGCATGCGATTTCTTGGTAGGACCGGCTTCAGCCGGGAAGAGGCCGGGTTGAGCGACGTCTATTTTTGCGCCTTGACACTGATCGTTCCCACGCTCTGCGTGGGAATGCACCCCGGGACGCTCCGCGTCATCCCGGATGGCTCGGCCATTTACTTCCCGGGCGTCAGCGTCAGGCGTTGTTTGCCGTAGGCTTTTTCGAAGTTTTCCGGTTGCATCGGCACTGACATGTAGAGGCCTTTCATCCAGGGGTCGATGCCGTTGGCGTTGTACGGACTGGCGGGGTTGCCGGATTGGCCCGCGGCGTTTTGCGCCATCATCGGTTCCTGCTGGGCGAAGTCGACGATGATGCGCATGGCCGGGACGACGGCGGCGTTGAAGTCCTGGCCCCAGTGGAAGCCCGACGCGTTGAGGGTGGTGTGGTCGCCGCCCGTGGCGATTGGGCCTTTGATCACGTTTGCCTTGTTGCCCCCCAGCGCCGCGCTGAGTTGGGCGCTTTGGGCGGTCCAAGTGATCTGGTGCAACTTGCCCCACTGCCAGGCTTTGTGATCGGCGCCGAGTTGAGCTTCGCCGACGGTGATCGCAGCGGCCATGCTGCGGGCGAGGATGGCGGGTTTGTCTTCTTTTTGCGGCGTTTTCACGTCGTCCCAATACGGACTGTCTTCGCGGCCCAATAGGTGATCGGCCTGGGGCGAGTAGGACAGGTCCGCGCTTTGCACCAGCGCTTTCCAGGCTGGACTGGTTTCCGGGCCGAGTTCGTCGAGGAAAGTCTGGCGGGCACTCTCTTGCAGGAACAATTCGTAAATCGCCGCATCCGCCGAACCCGGCGACAACCTGCCGTCGAACGCCATCAGGCGGGTCAACGCATCACGGGCTTTGTCGCGCTCTGGCGCGGGCAGGGCGTCAATGGCCTGTTTCAAAGGCGCGGACATGCCCGGCGCGGAGAACATTTTCTTCAGTTTGGCGGCGAAGGTCGTGGTCTGGTCGTATTGCATGGCGACGGTGCTACGGGTGTCCTGCTTGCCGACACTGGCCAGTTCGGCGATGCGTTCGGCGCGCTCCGGATAATCCCAGGAATTGGAGAGCTGCATGCCATAGCCTTTCGGCACCGTGCGTTGATTGGCAGTGGCGATCCAGCCCTGTTGCGAATCCTGATCGTACGGATGCAGCATCGCGTCAGCATAGCCGTCCCAGTCGAACCGGCCGTCCCAGCCCGGCGAAGGAATCAGGCCGAGCCCGTCGCGCCGGTTCGGGTATTTGCCGGTGACCTGCCAGCCGGTGTTCGACGCATCGGCGAACACCATGTTCAGGGTGATGGCACGGATTTCCCGAGTGGTGTCGAAGGCCCGCTGCACGTTCGGCGCACGGGTCAGGTCGAAGAGGGCATCGAGGGTTTTGTCGTCTCTGGCATCGGGCGTCTGCAGGGCGATGCCCAAGCCGCTGGCCAACTGCGCAGAACTTGCGTTGAGCAGTGGACCATGGCGTGTTTCGTAGGCGGGCTCGCGCACCGGGCTCTGGCCTTTGACGAAGTAGGTTTCCTCATGGGCGCCCGCCGCGACCCATTTGCCGTCGGTCATCACCATCAGGCGGTTGTTTTCACGCTTGAGCTTCTCCAGGAACAGGTCCTGATTGTCGCCCATTGCCGGGCCCATGCCCCAGGCCAGTTTGCCGTTGAAGCCGGACAAGACCAGCGGCAATCCCGCAACGGTGGCGCCGGCGGCCTGGTATTTCGGCGAGCGGATCTGTACGAAATTCCACATCGACGGCACAGTCGGCGCCAGTTGACTGTCAGTGGCCAGCAGACTTTTGCCAGCGCGCGCGCGTTGCGGTGAGATCACCCAGTTATTCGACGCCGAAACCCCCAGCAGGTTGAGGTCGGAAAGCTGCAACGCCGCTTTGTCCAGATCGCTCAGGCCCGACAGTTGGCTGCCCAGATTCAGGCCTTTGAGCTTGTCGGCTTCAGCAAAGGGCAACGCTTCGTCGGGATAGGTCGGCAGCAGCCAGGCCAGCTTGTCTGCCCCGACTTTTTGCGACAGCACCAGGGAGGAAATCTCCTCCTGCAGGTTCACCGACAGGCTGAAGTTGAGCAGGCTGAAAATCAGCGCCGAGTCTTCCGGCTTCCAGTATTCAGGCTTGTAACCCGAATCGGCGAGGTCAGCCGGCAGCTTGTCGCGATAGCGGAACAAGTAGGCGTTGACGCCGCGTGCGTACACCTCGAAGAAGCGTTTCAGGCGCGGCGAGGAGGCCGCATACAGCTGGCCAGCGGTCTGCTTGAGGTTGGCGGCGCGCATCATGCGGTCGAGATCGAGGGCGCCCGGCCCTGCGATTTCCGACAGCCGGCCCTGAGCGAGCAAGCGCATTTGCATCATCTGGGTGATGCGGTCGGTCGCGTGAACGTAACCGAGGGTGAACAGCGCGTCATGGAATGTGCTGCTTTCTATCAGCGGCATGCCCAGGTTGTTGCGGCGAATCGAGACATTCTGCGCCAGCCCTTTAATGGCAAACACCCCGCTGGCAGGCGGCAGGCTGTCGCGGTCTTCACCCCCCAGCTGGCAACCGGCCAGGCTCAGGAGTCCGATCATGGCAGCGGCCGCGCTCATGCGCGTTTTCAGAGTTGAAAGGGCTGGCGAGGCCATGATGAAGCTCCTGCGGGGGGGTGTGCGTAGAAAAGGCGCTACGTTAGAGAGCAGGCGAGCGCCACGCAAGCCGGGGGAGGGAGTTTATTTTCGCGATTTTCGCTCCACGGTGAAGGCGGCGTCTGTCCGTTCATGGCTTCGGCGGATTGATCTTGTCGGCCAGCGCATAGGCCCGCTTCACTGCATCGCGATTGGCGACCGTCTCGAACCAACGCTTCAGGTGCGGGAAGTCATCCAGGTTCTGCTCCTGAAACGTGTGAGGCACGATCCACGGATAGATCGCCATGTCCGCGATGCCGTAGTCCTCGCCCGCCACAAAGCTGCGATCGGCCAGACGCTCGTTCAACACGCCATACAAGCGCGCGGTTTCGTCGACGTAACGCTTGATCGCGTAGGGAATCTTCTCTTTGGCGAACCGGTTGAAATGGTGATTCTGACCGGCCATCGGGCCCAGGCCACCCATTTGCCAGAACAGCCACTGCAGGGTTTCCTCGCGGCCGCGCAGGTCCGTTGCAATGAACCGGCCGGTCTTCTCGGCCAGGTACAGCAGGATAGCGCCGGACTCGAACAGGCTCAGCGGTTCGCCGCCGTCAGCAGGTTCGTGGTCGACGATGGCCGGGATCTTGTTGTTGGGGGAAATCTTCAGAAAATCGGATTCGAACTGCTCGTTCGCGCCGATGTTGACCGGGAAAATTTTGTACGGCAGGCCCGCTTCTTCGAGGAAAATCGAGACTTTGTGGCCGTTGGGGGTGGTCCAGTAGTGCAGATCGATCATTGCGCGCTCCAGGTGAAGTCATCACGACTGCCATTAAGGCTTGAGCTCTTTTACCCCTTCAGGCGTCGATCACACAAATAAAAACGGCCTGAAGATTCAGGCCGTGGAAGCATCCGAGAGCATTATGCGCCGTGGCACTTCTTGAATTTTTTCTCGCTGCCGCAGGGGCAAGGGTCGTTGCGGCCGACGTCCTTGAGCGTGTTGCGGACCGGCTCTTGAGGCGCGTGGCCGCAATGCGGGCCGTGCACGTGGCCGTGGTCATGGTGGTGATCGTGATGGTCGTGATCGTGGTCACAATCGGGACCGTGCACGTGGGCTTGCTGGTTCATGGGGTTACTCCGGAATCAAATCGCCGGGGATTATGTCGCCATTGCGCCCGATGCGCACGCTGTGTCCGAATAAAAATCCGGTCTTGAGCTTGCCTTCCAACCGGTAATGCACCGGCTGATTGGCTTTGCCGAGCACCTTGGAGATGTCCTTGAGGTGTTCCCACAGATTGGTGCGGATCGGCACGGAAAAGTTTTTGTGGCTGTTGGCTTTGACGATGAACCAGTCGCTGTAGACGCCTTCGCTGAGCAACATGTCGTTGAGCAGGATTTTGTAGCGCAGACCGCGGACCAACAGGCTGGAGTCATTGGGGTTGTCGACCCGAAAGCGCAGCTTGAAGTCCTGACGCAGCAACTTGGCCTTGACCACTTCCACCTTCAGCAGCTTGACGTCGGGGTCTTCGAAGCCGCCGGTTATCCAGGTCGAGCAGCCCGACAGCGCCAGGAGCGCGAAGAGGCCTGCGATTCTGAGGACGTGTGCTGCAAACATCATGGGTCGCTCCCTTTTATGCCCGGTCTGACCGCCACTTCACGTGACTCGCCGTTCTCTACAGCCTGCGCCATACTCGCGTCATGTGTCGAAGGAGTATTGACCATGCAGCACTACGAAATCGTATTTTCCGGCCAACTGGTGCCCGGCGCGCAGCCGGATCTGGTCAAGGCCAACCTGGCAAAGCTGTTCCAGGCGGACGCTAAGCGCATCGCGTTGCTGTTCTCCGGCCGTCGGCTGGTGCTAAAAAATAACCTCGATGAGGCCGCCGCCGAAAAGTACCGCTCGACCCTCGAACGCGCGGGGGCCATGGCCCAGGTTGTGTCGATGGTGCCGGTCGTTGAGGCGCCGGGTCTGGTCGAGGTGGAAGAAGTTGAACTGGCGCCGCCGCCGGACGAGCCGACCTGGACGCGCAAGGCGTCAAGCCTGACGCCGCCGCCCAACGATGCCACACCGCCGCGCAAAGCCAGCGTCAAGCCGCGCGATGTGTACATGGCTGCATTTGTGGACGTCGAGGCGCCGGATTTCACGCTCTCCGAACCGGGCCAGGACGTGCAGGATCCGAAGATGCCGGCGCGTGCGCCGCAGCTTGACCTGTCCGGCTTGAGCCTGGCACCGGCCGGCGCTGATCTGGGTCAGGACAAGCCGGTTGAGCACGCGCTGGTGCCGGACGTTTCCCACATCAGGCTGGCCTGAGGACTGCGTGTCTCTGAGTGGTGACTGGCGTCGCTGAAAGGTCAGGTGAGATAAGCCGAACAGCACTTCTTGAATTTCTGCTGACTGCCGCAAGGGCAGGCGTCGTTACGACCGGCTTTGATCGACACTGTCGGGTCGATGAAATACCAGCGTCTGTCATGCTGCACGAACGCCGAGCGCTCGCGGTGACAATGCTCGCCGTCGGCATCGTGCCAGCGGGCGGTGAAGGTCACGAATGCATGTTCAGGCTGACCGCCGATCAACTCCGCACCCTCGACTTCCAGACCCAGCCAGGTGCTCCGGGCGCTCCACTGGCTGATCGCGTCACGGTCCAGCCCGGCCTGTTGCGCCGGCAATGTGGTGTCCAGCAAATAATCCACCAACCCCAGCACATAAGCGCTGTAGCGCGAACGCATCAGCGCTTCGGCGCACGGCGCGGGCTGACCGGCGTGATAGCGACCGCAGCAACCGTCGAGAAGATTGCCGCTGCCGCAAGGGCATATTGCGCTGCTCATGATGCGTTTCTCACCACCAGTACTTGCCGTAATTCTCCGGATTGGCCCAGAACTTCGCGTTCAGCCAGTCCGGCACCTGTTTGTATTCGCGCAGATCGTAGGTGAACAGCGTCAGCACTTGTTCATCCCGGGAAAACCGTTCACTGGCCTGCAGTGCCAGCGAGTAGAAATCCGTGGACTGCCAACCGCAGGCATCAAGATCCGCCAGCACGGCAATGCGGCTGGCATTGAGGTTGCGGATACCGCCCAACAACTCCAGGCCCGTACGTTTGGGCATGTGTTCAAGGCAGTCCACCACCAGCGCCAGATCGAAGCGCTGTCCGGCCAGGTCGGCGGGTAAGAGACCTGGCCCCGCGTGGGCCAGCTCGGTCTGCGGATGCGCTTCTTGAAAGGCCTGCAACGCCGGAAAAGTCTCCGCGCCAACCAGCAGCAAACGCTTCGGCGCATAGAGGTCGAGCAGGGCGGCCAAGGCCTGTTGCGGCGTGCGGCTGGAGAAGGGGTCGGTCATTGGAGATCCTCGATCAGGCGGGCAAGGTTAGCGTGCTGAACTTCAATGGCCTAGTGCTTGCAGGCTTTCATTTCGCATTACAACGATGCGTATGGAGTGAAGGCGGAAGGCTGTTCTCCACAGAAGAGCCCGAGTTGTGCGGTGAAATCCGGTAAAACCCCCGTCATCCGGGTGGCGAACGGCCCCACACGCGTCTTTACTGCATTTCAGTCGGTTTTAGCCGATACCAAAGGAGAAGAAACGTATGAGCATGATTCGGACAGCGTTACCTCTGATTCTGGTGACCAGTGTATTGACGGGATGCGCGGGCTTGCAAAAGACCGACTGGCCTCTGTGTGCGGCCGGGGGCGCGCTGAGTGGCGCTGCGATCGGCGCCTTCCAGAGCGCGTCGGTGGCGGCAGGCTTCGGTGCTGCAGTGGGCGTCATGGCAGGCGCATATTGCTGGACCCACGGGGACGGCGATGATGACGGAGACGGCGTCCTCAACAGCATGGACAAATGCCCGAACACACCGAAAGGCACCCCGGTCGATGTCACCGGTTGCCCGATCGTGACACCGGCCCCTGAACCGATGGCCGCGCCGGTGGTGCTGCCGAAAGAAGAAATCATCACCATCCGTGACGTGCACTTCGAGTTCAACAAAGCCACCCTGACACCGGGTGACAAACAGCAACTGGACATGGTTGCGACCAAACTCAAAACCGAAGCGCCGAACGTGCAACTCCACGTCAGCGGCCACACCGACAGCGTGGGCAGCGACGCCTACAACCAGAAACTGTCGCAAAAACGTGCGCAATCGGTGACCGACTACCTCGTCAGCGCCGGCATCCCGCGTGCCTCGTTCGTGTCCGTCGAAGGTGCCGGCGAAGCCCGCCCAGTGGCCGACAACAAAACCGCCGACGGCCGAGCGCTCAACCGCCGCGTCGAGATCAAAATCAACCGTTGAGACAAGGTTGACGCCATAAAGAAAGCCCCGGTCTGCAAGCCGGGGCTTTTCTATTGGCGGGATTTGAATTCATGTTCAAAAAAATCAGCGCTCAAACCGGCCCCTTCCCGGCTAAAGCCGGTCCTACATGGGACGACATCGGTCCCACGGACTGCACGCGCTGCTTTTCGTAGGACCGGCTTCAGCCGGGAAGCCTTTGCCTTTGCCGTTGCCGTTGCCGTTGCCGTTGCTTTGATCTTCATACACAAAAAGCCCAAACACCGCCAAACGCGACTTGGGTGCAGGCTGAACGCAGACGACGCGGAGTGGGCCGAGCGGCATGGATGCCGCGAGAGCGCCGTCAGGACATGGATGTCCGTTCGGCGCGGGCCCACGGAGCGTCGTCGGAGTGAGGGAATCCCGACGAAGGAGGGACCCAGCCAGGAGCAGGCACCCTTGGTTACTTGGGGTGCTTTTCCAAGTAACTCGCCGAAGGCGAAACCGTCCTGCCGTTAGGCAGGACCTAAATAAGCCCAAGCTGCCTCTGGCATAGTCCCGCGCCTCCCCGTACTGTGCGCAAACCGTTTTCACCGCACAAAACCAAAAACAGCAGAGGCACCACATGAGTGTGATTTGGGGAACAGGGAAAGTACTGACAACAGCATTCTGGCTACTGATAATCACCAGCCTGACCATCGCCATGCCACACCCCTTCGACCTGTTGTTCAAAGTGGCCGGCGGCCTCTTGCTGCTCACCCACCTCATCGAACTGATCAGCTACAACGCCAGCCTGCGCGGCCGCCCCCATCCCTGGCGCGATCGCCTCAAGATTCTGCTCTTCGGCCTATTCCACCTGAACACATTCAAACGCCCACTGGCGGAGGTACACCATGCGTAACGCGATGCTGATGACGGCAGGCCTGCTGTCCGCCCTGAGCAGCCCCTGGATCATGGCCCAGACCATCTCCGTCGAAACCCACTCGCTCATGCGCCTGCCCTCCAAAACCAGCGTATTGCAACTGGATCGACTGGAAGTCGCCGACTACGGCACCCTGCTGATCCCGGCCGGCCTCACCGAAGTCAAAGTCGGCCAACTTGTCATGGGCCATGAATCACGCATCGCCATCGTCCCGAGCGCCGAGGCATTCAGCCTGCAAGTCAAACAGGGCGACCTCGGCGGCGGCGCGGAAATCACCGCGCGGGGCGCCCCGGGCACCTTCGAAAAACCGCCGACCCCAGGCCGCAACCTCAACCTGCGGATCGAACAACTCAACGCCGACCAACTCTACATCGACGCCCGCGGCGGCGCAGGCTCGCCCGGTTACATCGGCCTCGATGGCGGCAACGGCATCGATCCGGGCTGCACGTGGGGTTCCGCCAGTCGCGGGATCGACGGCGACAATGGCGGCAACGGCCGTGACGGCGCGCCCGGTGCACTCGTTCGTCTAGAGCTGCCAGCGACCTTCGGCAATGAGCGCATCAAGGTCAACGTCCAGGGCGGTGCCGGTGGTATCGGCGGCGACGGCGGTCGCGGCGGCAAAGGCGGCGCGTCCAAAGGCTGCGTGGTCTATCGCGCTGACGGCGCCAAGTCCGGCAAGAACGGCGACAAGGGTCAGTCCGGTGCAGCAGGGCCGGCGGGCGCTATCGTGGTTCGCAACTTATAAGCGTTGTGGGAGTGAGCTTGCTCACGAAGACGGTATCTAAACCGCTGAATGCCTGGCGGGTGTACCAGTCTTTCGGGAGCAGGTTCTTCCCCACACATCAGAACATTGGCCTGATGGCAGCGATCGCCACAACGGCCACCCCTACCATCAGATTGATCCCCACCAGACGCCGAATGCCGGTCATCGCGGCCGCGCCATCCGCCCATTGTTCGGCGAGCACAGCCTTGCGCAACTGCGGCAGGTTCAGCGTCGAAACGCGCAGAAACAACGCCACCATCACCACATACAGGCCCATCATCACCTGCACATAGCGGGGCGCAGTCTGAAAGCCGCTGAAGTTGATGTTGATCATGCCGATGCCGGTCACCGGCAGCATGATCACCGCGCACCAGACCCACACGAAGAAACGCGGCAACACCTGCAGCCACAGCTTCAACCGGGCCGGGCCTTCAAGGGCGGCGATGACCGCCGGTCGAAGAATCATCCAGGCGAAAAACATTCCTCCTACCCACACAATCGCTGCCAGCACATGCAAGGCGTAGACAAAGGCTACAGGTGACATCGAGAACTCCGATCTGCGCAGAAAGAATTAGCGCGGTATGATAGCCGCCCGCTGCGACTACTGAAGATATATCCAGCGGTTTTCGTGTTTTCATTCAGCACCCGTGACGCCGAGCCAACGACCCAGCCCATGATCAGCACCGAACTCAAATCCCAGATTCAGGGCGCCTACTCGCGTTTCCTCGAAGCCAAGAGCCTCAAGCCTCGTTACGGCCAGCGCCTGATGATCGCTGAAGTGGCGAAGGTGCTGGGCGACGTCGACACCGACGAGGAAGGCCGCCGTTCGGGTGATCCCGCCGTGGTGGCGGTCGAGGCGGGGACGGGCACCGGCAAAACCGTTGCCTACGCCATCGCAGCCATTCCGACTGCCAAGGCTGCCGGCAAGCGCCTGGTCATCGCCACCGCGACGGTCGCGCTGCAGGAACAGATCGTCTACAAAGACCTGCCCGACCTGATGCGCAACAGCGGCTTGAACTTCACGTTCGCGCTGGCCAAGGGCCGTGGCCGCTACATGTGCCTGTCCAAGCTCGACATGCTGCTGCAGGAAGGCGACGCCCAGAGCGCGACCGCACAGCTGTTCGAAGAAGAAGGCTTCAAGATCGAAGTGGATGAAGCCAGCCAGAAGCTCTTCACCACCATGATCGAAAAACTCGCCGGCAACAAATGGGACGGCGATCGCGACAGCTGGCCCCAGGAACTGGCCGACCAGGACTGGGCGCGCCTGACCACCGATCACAGTCAGTGCACCAACCGCCATTGCCCGAACTTCCAGCAGTGCGCTTTTTATAAAGCTCGCGAGGGCATGGGAAAAGTCGACGTCATCGTCACCAACCACGACATGGTCCTCGCTGACCTGGCGCTGGGCGGCGGTGCAGTCCTGCCCGATCCTCGCGACACCCTGTATGTGTTCGACGAAGGCCATCACCTGCCAGACAAGGCGATCGGTCACTTCGCTCATTTCAGTCGCCTGCGCTCCACCGCCGACTGGCTGGAGCAAACCGCCAAGAACCTCACCAAATTGCTGGCCCAGCACCCGCTGCCGGGCGATCTGGGCAAGCTGATCGAGCAGGTGCCCGAGCTGGCGCGGGAGATCAAGACCCAGCAGCAGTTCATGTTCACGGCCTGCGAGCAGCTTGCCGACTTCAAGCAAGGCGAAGACATGGAAGGCCGCGAGCGTCCGCGGCATCGCTTCGTCGGCGGCGTGGTCCCCGAACACATGCGCGAGATGGGCATCGAGCTGAAAAAAGGCTTCGCCCGGCTCGACGACCTGTTCACGCGCCTGACCGAGCTGCTTAAAGAAGGCATGGACGGCGAGGTCAACATCGGCATCGCCAGCCATCAGGCGGAAGAGTGGTACCCGCTGTTCGGCAGCTTGTTGGCCCGCGCCCACGGCAACTGGGAATTGTGGACCGCCTTCACTGCTGAAGATCCGGAAAACAGCCCGCCCATGGCGCGCTGGCTGACCCTCGCCGACAGCGGCTCGCTGTTCGACATCGAGGTCAACGCAAGCCCGATCCTGGCGGCCGAAATGTTGCGCCGCAACCTGTGGAACGTTGCCTACGGCGCGCTGGTGACCTCGGCCACCCTGACCGCGCTGGGCAAGTTCGACCGTTTTCGCATGCGTGCCGGGCTGCCGAAGGACGCCGTCACCGCGGTGGTGCCGAGCCCCTTCCACCATGCCGACGCAGGCGTGCTGCGCGTGCCAGACCTCAAAGCCGACCCTCGCAACGCGGCCGAACATACGGCCGCCATCATCCGCGAACTGCCGAATCTGGTCGAAGGCTCCAAAGGCACGCTGGTGCTGTTCTCATCGCGCAAGCAGATGCAGGAAGTGTTCGACGGGCTGGAGCGGGACTGGCGCAAGCGGGTGTTCATCCAGGGCAATCTGTCCAAACAGGAAACCCTCAACAAGCACAAGGCGCGGGTCGACGGTGGCGATGAAAGCGTCCTGTTCGGTCTGGCCAGCTTCGCTGAAGGGGTCGACCTCCCGGGCGCCTACTGTGAGCACGTAGTGATCGCCAAGATTCCCTTCGCCGTGCCGGATGATCCGGTTGAAGCTGCGCTCGCCGAATGGATCGAAGCCCGGGGTGGCAATCCGTTCATGGAGATCGCCGTTCCCGATGCCTCGTTGCGCCTGATCCAGGCCTGCGGTCGTCTGCTGCGCACCGAACAGGATCGCGGCATCATCACGCTGCTGGATCGCCGGGTCGTGACCCAGCGCTACGGCAAAGCCATCCTCAACGCACTGCCGCCATTCCGGCGCGAAATTTCCTGAACCCGTGTTGCAAATGAAACACGGATGACCGGGTCTTAGATTCGGTCCGCCCTGATGCGCGCAACCCCTCGTGCTCCGGGCCTCAGATGATCAAGGAGCTTCAGATCACATGATTCGCCGTTCACTGTCCGCCATCCTTGCCACGCTGTGCGCGGGCATGGCCCACGCCGCGCCTGACGTTCAGCAGACGCTGTTCAATTTCGTCCGGCCCGCCGACGTGGTGAAGGTCACCACCCAGGATGCCGGGTTTCCCCAGGCCAACGCCGAACAGACGGCCGAAGGCGAAGTGCTGCGCCGAGTCGTTTTCAATCCGGTCGCCAAACCCAGTCTGCGACTGACCCCGCAGACCGGCGTCTGGGACTGGAGCCACGACAGCGCCATGACCTTGCGCCTGCAGAGCGCGATGGACTGGGCATTGACGGTGTACGTGCAGATCGAAAGCCGCGACGGCAGAGTCCTCACCAGCCGCATCGACCTGCCTGCCGGCCCGGCGCAAACCCTGGTGCTGCCGCTCAAGGCCAGTTCGCCGCTGACCCAGGGCATGCGCGCCGGTCCGCCGATGCCGTGGGTTTACGAGGGACAGCGCGTGTTGCTGGCCAGCACCCAAGGTGACCTGAACAGCGCTGAGGTTTCATCGGTCACCGTGTCGTTGTCTCAGCCCAACGTTGCCCAGTCCGTCTTGATCGAGAAGTTCGGCGTGCAAGAGGGCGATGCCTTGCTAACCGCTGCCTACGGCAACCTGGTTGACGGTTACGGGCAGTTCACCCGAGGCAAGTGGCCGGAGAAGGTCACCAGCGACGAGCAGCTCAAGACACTGGCGGGCAAGGAACAGCAACAGTTGCAGAGCTGGCTGAAAGACCGGCCGGCTCACGACAAATACGGCGGCTTGCTCAACGGACCGGCGTTCGAAGCGAAGGGCTTTTTCCGCACCGAGAAGCGCGACGAGCGCTGGTATCTGGTGACGCCAGAGGGCCATCCTTTCTACTCCCTGGGCGTGAATGCCATCTCCGCTGACGACAGCCAGACCTACGTCGAGGGTCGGGAAACCATGTTCACCGGCCTGCCCGGCAGCGACGATCCACTCGCCGCGTTCTACGGCAAGGGCGACGACAACCGCGAGACGGGTGCCAACCGCAACCGGCAGTTCGATCAGGGCCGCTGGTTCGACTTCTATGGTGCAAATCTGCAGCGCACCTACGGCGCGCCGAAGTGCGTTGAAGTCTCCAAGCCTGTTGATCCGGCGGACGACGAAGACGAAGCGCCAGCCAACACTGCAGCCACTCCAGCAGCAACGACCGCGTCAACTGGCGACAACGCTGACGGTCAGACCTTGCCAGCGCCTCAGCCTGAAAAAACCGCCACATCTGCGCCTGCAGTCGAATGCAAGCCGGTGATCGTCGACCGCAAGCGCTGGGTTGATCACACCCTGCAACGTTTGCAGGCCTGGGGTTTCAACACCGTCGGCAACTGGAGCGAGCCCGCGCTGCAAAACCTCGAAAGCAGCAAGAAGGAACGCGTGCCCTACACACTGCCGCTGTCAATCGTTGGCGACTACGTCAGTATCAGCACCGGCTTGGATTGGTGGGGCGGCATGCCTGATCCGTTCGATCCGCGTTTTGCCATGGCCACCGAGCGGGCCGTCGCCATCGCTGCTCGCGACCATCGTGATGACCCGTACCTGATCGGCTACTTCGCCGATAACGAATTGGCCTGGGCTGCGCCGGGCAACGCTCCGAGGGATCGCTACGCATTGGCCTACGGCACGCTGAAGCTGACCACCGATGTGCCGGCCAAGCGTGCCTTCCTCAAGCAGTTGCGCGACAAGTACCGCAACGAAGAGGGGTTGTCCAAGGCGTGGGGTATTCACCTGGCAGCGTGGGAGCTGATGGAAGACCCGGGCTTCGAGCCGCCGCTGCCCAGCGCAGAGCACCCGGAGATCGAAAACGACTTCAGGTATTTCCAGCGTGTGTTCGCCGAGACCTATTTCAAAACCATATCCGACGCGCTCAAGTGGCATGCGCCGAACCATCTCCTGCTCGGCGGGCGCTTTGGCGTCACCAGCCCTGAGGCGGTCGAAGCCTGCGCCAAGTTCTGCGACGTGCTGAGTTTCAACTTCTATACGCTCAAACCCCAGGACGGCGTGGACTTTGCAAAACTGCACGTCCTCGACAAGCCTGTGCTGGTCAGTGAGTTTCACTTTGGCTCCCGTGATCGCGGGCCGTTCTGGGGCGGGGTGCTCGAAGTGCCGCGTGAAGAAGATCGCGGCCCGGCGTATGCCAATTTCCTGAAGAGCGCGCTGGCCGAGCCTTCCATTGTCGGTGTGCACTGGTTCCAGTACCTGGATCAGCCTGTCACCGGCCGATTGCTGGACGGTGAAAACGGCCATCTCGGACTGGTAGGTATCACCGACGTGCCGTACTCGGGCTTCGTCGAGGCGGTGCGCAAGGCCAACGGACAGGTCGTGGACGTGATCGGCAAGCGCCCTTAACCGGGCGGTTCCCAAAGCGCCCAATCGCTGGAACAATGTGCGCCATTTTTTTGCAGCCCGACCGGAGAGCCAGACCGTGCAGATTCAAGGCCATTTCGAGCTTCAGTTTGAGGCCGTTCGCGAGGCATTCGCCGCGCTGTTCGACGATCCGCAGGAGCGTGGCGCTGCGCTGTGCGTGCAGATCGGCGGGGAGACGGTTCTGGATCTCTGGGCGGGCACGGCAGACAAGGATGGCGGCGAAGTCTGGCACAGCGACACCCTCGCCAATCTCTTCTCCTGCACCAAAACGTTTACTGCCGTCACGGCGTTGCAGCTGGTGGGCGAGGGCAAGCTGAATCTCGATGAGCCCGTGGCGCGTCTCTGGCCCGAGTTCGCCGCCAACGGCAAACAATCCATCACGCTGCGCCAGTTGCTCTGCCATCAGGCCGGGCTTCCGGCGATCCGTGAAATATTGCCGGCCGAAGCGCTTTATGACTGGCAGGCCATGACGAGCGTATTGGCTGCCGAGGAACCCTGGTGGACGCCGGGGCAGGGCCACGGTTATGCCGCCATTACTTATGGCTGGCTGGTGGGCGAGATGATTCGTCGTGCTGACGGGCGCGGTCCGGGCGAGTCCATCGCTGCGCGTATTTCGCGGCCCTTGGGCCTGGATTTCCATGTCGGGCTGGCCGATGAAGAATTTCATCGTGTCGCCCACATTGCCAGGGGCAAGGGCAATGTAGGTGATGAGTCCGCGCAGCGCCTGTTGCAGACCACGATGCGCGAGCCTGCTTCCATGACGGCGCGGGCGTTCACCAACCCGCCGTCGATCATGACCAGCACCAACAAGCCGGAATGGCGGCGCATGCAGCAACCTGCCGCCAATGGCCATGGCAACGCACGCAGTCTGGCCGGTTTTTACAGCGGCTTGCTGGATGGCAGTCTGCTGGACGGCGACCTGCTCAACGAACTGACCCGTGAGCACAGCATTGGGCAGGACAAGACGCTGCTCACCCAGACCCGCTTCGGTCTGGGCTGCATGCTCGATCAACCGACGGTGCCTAACGCCACGTTCGGGCTGGGCGCCAAGGCATTTGGCCATCCCGGCGCAGGCGGCTCGGTCGGCTTCGCTGATCCCGAGCGCGATGTGGCGTTTGGGTTTGTGACCAACACCCTCGGTCCCTACGTGCTCATGGATCCGCGCGCGCAGCAACTGGTGCGCGTGCTTGGTGAGTGTTTGCAATAACTATCGCCGTTAAGTGCTTGTTCTACCGACTGTCAGTTAAATCTGGATAACGGAGCCGTAGGGCGGTTTCTTTTTCCAAAACAGTCTTTATGCGTGTTATATGAGCGCTGCTTCGTTCATTTTCTGATCAATTATTCATGTGGGTCACCCATGTCAGCTAACAAAAGCCTCGCATTCGCCATCTGCCTCGCCGTCACCGGCTGTGCGCAAACCCCTCAGGATCAGTCGGCCAGCAATGACCACTGGTGGTCGTTCGGTTCAGGCAAGGGCGCCGATGCCGCTCCTGCAACCCCGGCGCCAAGCCCGGCGGCTGCACAAGTGGCCAAAGCTCAGACCGAAACCGGTACGCGCTGGTACTGGCCGTTCGGCTCTGACCATGGCGAAACCGAGAAGAAACCGGAAGTCGCCGCCACTCAACCGGCTGCAGCCCCGGCCGTTGCCCAGGCCGGCGACGCCAACAAGTGGTGGTGGCCGTTCGGTGCAACCGACGCCAAAAAAGACGCCGCACCTGCTGTTCCCAAAGTCGACCCGAAAGTGACCCAGGCCTGGCTGGATCTGAACGAGCCGAAAGTCCGCGAAGCGATCAAGGACAGCCAGTTCCAGCTGGAGCGCCGTGACGACATCCTCGTGGTGACCGCGCCGGTCGACAGCACCTTCAATCCGAAGCGCCCGGAAATGCTCCTGCCGACCAATCTCGGCCCGATCAGCCGCATGGCCAAGATCGTTGAAGTCGACCCGCGCGCCGCCGTTCTGGTGCTGGGCCACAGCGATGTCGCCAGCGATTCCGATCTCAAGATCAGCCAGCAGCGCGCACAGTCGGTCGCGGCGATTTTCCGCCTCAGCGGCCTGCAGCGTAACCGTCTGAGCCTGCGTGGCATGGGCGCCGATATGCCCCGGGCAGCCAGCGATAGCGTGCCGGGTCGCGCACTCAACCGTCGTGTGGAAATCATCCTCACCCCGCAAGACACCATGGTTGCCCAGATGGCCAAGTACAACTTGCCGCCAGCACCGACCCTGCTGGCCGTGCAAACTGCCAACGCGCCGGCCCCTGCACCCGTTGCTGCACCGACCAAGGCCGCGGCGCCTGCCAAGTCGGCTGCACCGGTGAAGAAAGCTGCGGCGACCAAGGCTTCCGCAGCCAAAGCGCCTGCGGCCAAAAAAGCACCTGTGAAGAAAGCTGCACCGGCGAAAGCCAAGGCAGCGCCTGCGAAAGCTGCGGCCAAAAAACCTGCGCCGGATGCTCAAGCCGGCAACTGAGGTTAATATCGGGGTTCTGTTCACGGATCTCGATTAAGGAAGGCAGTGATGAGCCAGCGTCTGGCCGATATGCGTCGTAACTACGCCCGCGAAGGGTTGACCGAAGCCCAGTCTCCGGAAGAACCCTTCGCACTGTTTCATCGCTGGTTCAACGAAGCGGTCGAAACCGAGCAGGCGCCGGTCGAGGCCAACGCCATGACGCTGGCGACCGTCGACGCCGACGGCCGCCCGCACTGTCGGGTCTTGCTGCTCAAAGGTCTTGACGCTCAGGGATTCACGTTCTTTTCGAACTACGAGAGCGCCAAAGGCCAGCAGTTGAATGCACGTCCTTTTGCCGCCATGACGTTTTTCTGGCCCACTCTGGAACGTCAGGTGCGCGTTGAAGGCCGCGTGGCCAAGGTCAGCCACGAAGAATCCGACGCCTATTTTCAGGTACGCCCCCTCGGCAGCCGCCTCGGTGCCTGGGCATCGCCGCAAAGCCGGGTAATTGCCGACCGTGAAGAACTCGAAGGCTTGCTCAAAGCCACCGAGGCGCGTTTCATGGACGCCCAGCCTGACTGTCCCGATCACTGGGGCGGCTATCGTCTGGTGCCCGATCGCATCGAATTCTGGCAGGGGCGTCCAAGCCGCCTGCACGACCGCCTGAACTATCGTTTAGTTGAAGATGAGTGGCAGCGCGAGCGCCTCGCGCCCTGATTGCCGGTCTTTGAACACCCGGCTTCAGCGCCTCTGTCACACTTTTCTTTGAATCAATTTCCGGCGCTGTCGTCCACTGAGGTAGACGTCGGGGTGTTGCTGTATCACGCCTGAATAAACGTAAATTATCGGTACAGGGCCGTGACATCGATTGGCGTCGCAGAGTCTAATGGCTACCTGTTCCTATGGAGATAACTGTTATGCGCAAGTCTGTTTTGTTGGTTGCTTCGTTCACCGCCATGGCGCTGACGCTGGGCGGCTGTACTTCAAGCCTCACCGGCGACTCGTACTCGCGCGATGAAGCTCGTCAGGTGCAGACCGTACGCCTGGGTACCATCGAATCGCTGCGTCCGGTGAAGATTGAAGGCACCAAAACTCCGATCGGCGCGGGTGCCGGTGCCATCGTCGGTGGCGTGGGCGGCAGTGCCATCGGTGGCGGTCGCGGCAGCATCGTGACGGCCGTGATCGGTGCGGTCGCCGGTGGTCTGCTGGGCTCCGCGGCGGAAGGCGGCCTGACCCGTGCTCAAGGCGTCGAGATCACCGTGCGTGAAGACGACGGCACCATGCGCGCTTATGTGCAGGAAGTTCAGGAAAACGAGATCTTCCGTGTGGGTGAACGTGTTCGCATCATGACCGTCAACGGTACCAGTCGCGTCAGCCACTAAACGCCGATGCACGTCCTGAAGCGCTGCATGGCTCGAAGCGGAGTCTAATGCCCGCTCATGAAAACGCCCCGATCATTCGGGGCGTTTTGCATTTCAGTACGCGCTGGCGGGGAGGGTAGTGCTGGGCTTAGCCAGCAATGCCCAATATGTCGCGGGCCAGTGCTTCGGCGATGCGGATCCCGTCGACACCGGCCGACAGGATGCCGCCGGCATAGCCTGCGCCTTCGCCCGCCGGGAACAGACCCTTGACGTTCAGGCTTTGCAGGTCTTCGCCACGGGTGATGCGCAGGGGCGAGGAGGTGCGCGTTTCGATGCCGGTGAGGATCGCGTCGTGCTGCGAGAATCCTCTGATCTGCTTCTCGAACGCGGGCAGCGCCTCACGAATGGCTTCGATGGCGAAGGCGGGTAGCGCGTCGGCAAGGTCGGTCAGCTTTACGCCCGGCTTGTAGGAAGGTTCAACGGTGCCCAGCGCCGTTGACGCTTTCCCCGCGATGAAATCACCCACCAGCTGCGCCGGGGCTTCGTAGGTTTCGCCGCCCATGAGGTAGGCGTGGGACTCCAGACGCTCCTGCAGTTCGATGCCGGCCAGCGGGCTGCCCGGATAATCCTGCTCGGGCGTGATGCCCACGACAATGCCGGAGTTGGCGTTGCGCTCGTTGCGCGAGTACTGGCTCATGCCGTTGGTGACGACACGGTTGGGCTCCGAGGTTGCTGCCACTACGGTGCCGCCGGGGCACATGCAGAAGCTGTACACCGAACGGCCGTTCTTGGCGTGGTGCACCAGCTTGTAATCGGCAGCGCCAAGCTTCGGGTGACCGGCGTGCTTGCCCAGTCGCGCGCGGTCGATCAAACCCTGAGGGTGCTCGATGCGGAAGCCGACCGAAAACGGCTTGGCCTCCATGAACACGCCGCGGCCGTGGAGCATGCGGAAGGTGTCCCGGGCGCTATGGCCCAGCGCCAGAATCACGTGCCGGGAGTCGATGCGCTCGCCGCTGTCGAGCACAATGCCCTGCATCTGGCCGTCTTCGATCAGCACATCGGTGACGCGCTGCTGGAAACGCACTTCGCCGCCCAGCGCTTCGATCTGATGACGCATGTTCTCGACGACGCCGGTCAACCGGAAGGTACCGATGTGCGGCTTGCTGACGTAGAGAATTTCTTCCGGCGCGCCGGCTTTGACGAACTCGTGCAAGACCTTGCGGCCAATGAATTTAGGGTCTTTGATCTGGCTATAGAGCTTGCCGTCAGAAAACGTTCCCGCGCCGCCCTCGCCGAACTGCACGTTGGACTCCGGGTTGAGCACGTTCTTGCGCCATAGGCCCCACGTGTCCTTGGTGCGCTGACGAACTTCCGTGCCGCGCTCCAGAATGATCGGCTTGAAGCCCATCTGCGCCAGCAACAGGCCGGCGAAGATCCCGCACGGGCCGAAGCCGACAACCAGCGGACGCTGGTTCAGCTCGGCAGGGGCGTGGCCGACCATCTTGTAACTCACGTCCGGGGCCGGACCGATGTGTTTGTCGTGGCTCATGCGCTGAAGCAGGGCGGCTTCGTCGCGCACCTGAAAGTCGACGGTGTAAATGAACTGCAACTCAGTGGATTTCTTGCGCGCATCGTAGCTGCGCTTGAACAGGGTGAAATCCAAAAGCTCGTCGCTGCCGATGGCCAGGCGCTGCAGAAGTGCGGGGCGCAGTTCGTCGTCCGCATGGTCCAGCGGCAGTTTGAATTCGGTGATTCGTAACATTGAAAGATCCGGTTTCGGGCCGCAGGATCGGCCCGGCAGCACTACAAGAGCGCGCGATTATAAGCCACATTGGGCAGGGAGCGGTGGCCCGAGCGACGACATCCGCCACTCCATCAATCGTTACGCATCGCGCCAAAGTACGCGCAACCGCGCTGAACCTGGCCATTGACCCGCAGTTCGGCGGTCAGGTGCTGGACCGAGCCGTTCGACGGGTCCACACAGCGCAGCGGCGCGACGTAGAGCTCGACGTGTTGATTGTTGGCGTCGGTGATCAGGTTGAAGCGGCCCTCGGGCATCTGCTCTTCCATGTAGGGCACAGCGAACGGCTCTTTGCCTTCGCGCTCAAGCACCAGACCCTTGCCGCTGGCGTTCAGGTTCCATTTCGGACCGTTGCCGCTGGCATGAATGGTCAGGCGCTTGAAGTTGGGGTCCTCGCAGGCACCGCTCGGGCGCTCGACGCGGTAGAGCTGATAAATGTCAGCCTGACCGTCACTGCCCTGGGCCTTGCTCGCGACGAAGTTGCCGCGAACATCGGCGAACGCTTTGCCGTTCTTGTCCACCACCGAAGCGGCTTCCTGCAGGACGCCGGTGTTGCCCTTGTCGGTCACTGCATAGCGGCGCTGTTCATTGCACGGAGCGAAGAACAGTTTGCCGCCGTCACCGCTGAGGGTGCCCTGCATGCGGATCATGCCGGCCGTCGACACCTTGCTGTCATTCGACGACAGGGGCATCAACTGGCAGCCGGCAAACAGGGGCAACAAGGCAAACATCAGGGCGGAACGAGCAGCGGACATGGGACGGTCTCCAGACAAGTGCCGCCACGTTACTCAGCCTGCTCGCTCATCACAAGGGGTGATTAACCGACGCGATACGTCTGTCCGGTTTGTAGCCCTTCGACACTTTTTGCATACGCCAGTGCGACATCTGCTGCCGGAACAGGCTTGAAGCCGCGGAAGTATGGCGCGTAGCTGTCCATGGCTGCGACCAGCACGTTGGGGCTGACCGAGTTGACGCGCATGCCGCGCGGCATCTCGATGGCGGCGGCGCGCACGAAGGCGTCGATGGCACCGTTGACCAGGCTGGCAGACGCCCCGGTGCGAATCGGCTCGATGCTGGTGATGCCGGTGGTGAAGGTGAAGGACGCGCCGTCGTTGGCGAATTCCCGGCCGATCAGCAACAGATTGACCTGACCCATCAGCTTGTCGCGCAGGCCCAGGGCGAAGGAATCGCCCGTCATTTCGCCGAGCGGCGCGAAGGTGACATTGCCGGCCGCGCAAATCAATGCGTCGAAAGGGCCCGTCCGTTCGAATAGTTTGCGGATCGAGTCGCTGTCACTAATATCGACGTGCTCGTCTGCGCCGGTTCTGCCGATGCGAACGACCTCGTGGCGTGGCGCCAACTCTTTCTCGATCGCCGAGCCGATGGTGCCGCTGGCGCCAATCAATAGAATTTTCATGATGCGGTTTCCCCTGGTATGGATCAGGCGCTCAGTGTGAGTCGCCATTTCCCACGGATACAGGGGCTAAACGGCAATCCCGGTTTGTCAGAAAGGAAACAATCATGAGCGAAATGGACGACCTGGCCGCGTTCGCGATGCTGGTGGAGGCCAACAGCTTCACCCTGGCCGCGCAATGGCTGGACACCAGTACCAGCCAACTGTCCAAGCGCATCAGCAAACTGGAAAAAAACTTCGGCGTGACGCTGCTCCATCGCACCACCCGCAGCCTGACCCTGACCTCGGCGGGCGCCATTCTCCTGCCCGAGGCCCGCGCACTGCTGGCCCAGCGCGACCGCGTCCGCGACGCCATGGCCTACCTGAGCGAAAGCCTGATCGGCACCGTGCGCCTGACCGTGCCGGTGTCATTGGGGGAAACTTTTTTCGAAGGCCTGCTCAGCGAATTCGCCCACAACTACCCCGATGTGCAGGTTGGGCTAGACCTCAACAACCACTTCCGCGACATGCGCCGTGATGGCTTTGATCTGGGCATACGCTCCAGCGTGGGCATTGACGAACGCCTGGTGGCCAAGCCGTTGCTGTCGCTACAGGAACTGACCTGCGCCAGCCCGGACTACCTTGCTAAACATGGCACCCCGCAAACGCCGGAAGAACTGCGCGTGCACCGATGCCTGCTCAACAGCCACCACAGCGGCCGTGAGTCGTGGGCTTACCACCAGAAACACGAACTGACCCGCGTCAACGTCCGCGGCACCTTCGCCAGCAACCACTACGGCCTCCTGAAAAAAGCCGCCCTCGTCGGCGCCGGCATCGCCCGCCTGCCGTCCTATATGGTGCATGAGGAACTGAAAGCCGGGCGGCTGCACTGGCTGCTGCGCGATTACCAGACGCCGGTTTCATCGCTGTACCTGGTCCATCCCTTTGAGGGACGACTGCCGAGAAGGGTGAAGGTCATGGCTGACTACCTGACCGAATGGTTCGAGCGCAGCACTGCGGTGCTGGAAACGCTCTGACGGCGCGAAAACTGGCTTCGCTGTTTGGGCGACAACAGAGCTGACGCAGAGCGTCAAGGGATGCATTAACGATCATCAACAGGTCGAGCGCGGGGCGATCAGGCAGGTTTTAACATTCAAAATTGATGGTGCAACCACTGGCCTCTTCCCGGCTAAAGCCAGTCCTACAACAGCACCAGCGTACACCCCGCAGAACCAGCGGCGATCCCCGTAGGACCGGCTTCAGCCGGGAAGCCTTTGATCTGCTTTAAAAGCGCTTTTGATCTTCAAACACAAGATGCCCAGACACCACCAAACGCGACTTGGGTGCAGGCTGAACGGAGGTTTCGCGCAGTGGGCCGAGCCGCATGGATGCGGCGAGAGCGCCGTCAGGACAGGGATGTCCGTTCGGCGCGGGCCCACGGAGCGAGACCGGAGTGAAGGAACCCGACGAAGTCGGGCCCAACCGAGAGCAGGCACTTTTGGTTACTTTTAGTGCTTTTTAAAAGTAACTCGCCGAAGGCGAAACAGTCTGCCCCCAGGCAGACGCCCTTGATCCTGCTTTACCCGCCTAAATAAGCATCCCGCACTTTCGGATCGACCAACAACTCCGCCCCCGACCCCTGCATCACCACCCGGCCATTCTCCAGAACATACGCACGATCAGCGATCTTCAACGCCTGATTCGCATTCTGCTCCACCAGAAACACCGTCACCCCATCCCGCCGCAACTGCTCAACAATCTCGAAAATCTGCTGAATAATAATCGGCGCCAGACCCAGCGAAGGCTCATCCAGCAACAACAACTTCGGCTTACTCATCAACGCACGCCCGATCGCCAGCATCTGCTGCTCGCCGCCCGACATCGTCCCGCCGCGCTGATTGAACCGCTCCTTCAAGCGCGGAAACAACTCAAGCACCTTATCCATCTGCACCTGATAATCGGCCTTGTCCGTAAAGAACCCGCCCATCGACAGATTCTCCTCCACCGTCAGACGCGCAAACACCCGACGGCCCTCCGGCACCACCGCAATACTCTTGCGCATGATCACCGACGACTCCAGACCCACCAGCTCCTCACCCATATAACGGATGCTGCCACTGTGTGCGCGCGGCGAACCGCACAGCGTCATCAACAGCGTCGACTTGCCCGCGCCATTGGCGCCGATCAGCGTGACAATCTCGCCCTGCTGCACATCGATGCTGACACCGTGCAAGGCCTGGATCTTGCCGTAGAACGTGGAAACGTTATCGAACTGCAGCATTTACGCTTCCCCCAGATAGGCTTTGATCACTTCAGGATTGTCACGGATCTGCTCGGGTGTACCATCGGCCAGCGGCGTGCCCTGATTGATCACCACGATATGGTCGGAAATACTCATGACCAGCTTCATGTCGTGCTCGATCAACAACACCGTCGCGTTGTGCTCGTTGCGCAACACGCCGATCAGCGCTTTCAGGTCTTCGGTTTCTTTCGGGTTCAGACCGGCTGCCGGCTCGTCGAGCATCAGAATGCGCGGGCGCGTCATCATGCAGCGGGCGATTTCCAGGCGGCGTTGCTGACCGTAGGCCAGCGTACCGGCAGGACGGTTGGCGAACTCCTTCAGATCGACCGCTTCCAGCCAATGCTCGGCATATTCCATCGCCTCGCGCTCGCTTTTGCGATACGCCGGGGTCTTGAACAGGCCGGAGAGGAAATTCGTGTTGAGATGGCGGTGCTGGGCCACCAGCAGGTTTTCCACCGCCGTCATTTCCTTGAACAGGCGCACATTCTGGAACGTTCGCACCACGCCTTTACGGGCGATTTCATGGCCAGCCAGGCCCTGGATCGGCTCGCCGTCCAGCAGAATCGTCCCGGAGGAGGGTTTGTAGAAGCCTGTCAGGCAGTTGAACACGGTGGTTTTGCCGGCGCCGTTCGGGCCGATCATCGACACCACCTGTTTCTCGTGGACGGTCAGACCGACGCCGTTGACGGCCAGGAGACCGCCGAAGCGCATGCACAAGCCGGACGCTTGCAGAAGTGGACGGCTCATCAGCGCTCCCCCTTGAGTTTCATGACGGGACGCTGCATCGGCAGGAAGCCCTGGGGACGCCAGATCATCATCAGCACCATTAAGGCGCCGAAGCCGAGCATCCGGTATTCGCTGAATTCGCGAAGCAGTTCAGGCAACAGAATCATCACGACGGCGGCGAGAATCACCCCCAGCTGCGAGCCCATGCCGCCCAGGACCACGATGGCGAGGATGATCGCCGACTCCAGAAAGGTGAACGACTCCGGCGTGATCAGACCCTGACGCGCGGCGAAGAAACTGCCGGCGAAACCGGCGAATGCAGCGCCGAGGGTGAAGGCCGACAGCTTGATGATGGTCGGATTCAGACCCAGCGCGCGGCAGGCGATTTCGTCTTCACGCAAGGCTTCCCAGGCGCGGCCGATGGGCATGCGGAGCAACCGGTTGATCACGAACAGCGCCAACAGCGCCAGCAGCAGGGCGATCAGGTAGAGGAAGATCACCTTGTTGATAGAGTTGTATTGCAGGCCGAAGTATTCGTGGAACGTCTGCATGCCTTCTGCTGCCTTGCGCTCGAACGACAGGCCGAACAGCGTTGGCTTTTCGATGTTGCTGATGCCGTTCGGGCCGCCGGTGATGTCGGTCAGGTTACGCAGGAACAGGCGAATGATTTCACCAAAACCCAGCGTCACGATGGCCAGATAGTCACCTCGCAGCCGCAGGACCGGGAAGCCCAGCAGGAAGCCGAAAGTCGCCGACGCCAACCCCGCCAGTGGCAGACAGATCCAGAAGCCGAAGCCGAAATAGTGCTGCAGCAGGGCGTAGGTGTACGCGCCCACGGCGTAAAAGCCGACGTAGCCGAGGTCAAGCAGACCGGCCAGACCGACAACGATGTTCAGGCCCAGGCCGAGCATCACGTAGATCAGGATCAGGGTCGCGATGTCCACTGCGCCGCGCGAACCGAAGAACGGCCACACCAGCGCCGCGATTACCAGCGCGCCGAGGAACCAGCGCTGGGTCGAAGGCAGGGTCAGAAAGTTGCTGGTCTTGTCGGACATCAGCTGTTTCTGCGGACGCGAACGCCACATGGCGCTGATCTGTTCGTTGAACAGCACGCGCAGGAACATCAGAAACGCGGCGGCGAAAATCACCAGCACGGTGGTGGTGCTGGCGCCGACCACCGCGAGATTGATCCCGACGATGTCCAGTTTGAGCCCGAGGATCGGGTAAGCGACGGCCAGCACCAGCACTGCGCTGAAGAGGGCCGATTTGAGATTCCTGGTCATACTTTTTCAACCTCCGGACGGCCGAGCAGGCCGGTTGGCCGGAACAACAACACCAGTACGAGAAGACCGAACGCCACCACATCCTTGTACTGGTCGCCGAAGATGTCGGCGCCAAAGGCTTCGGCGATGCCCAGCACCAGACCGCCGAGCATCGCGCCCGGGATACTGCCGATGCCGCCCAGTACCGCGGCGGTGAAGGCTTTGATGCCGACGAGGAAACCGGCGTTGGGGTTGATCACGCCGTACTGCATGCTCAGCAGGACCGCAGCGACCGCCGCCAAAGCCGCGCCGATGACAAAGGTCAGGGCGATGATGTTGTTGGTGTTTATCCCCAGCAGGTTGGCCATCTTGATGTCTTCGGCGCAGGCACGGCAGGCGCGACCCAGGCGAGAGCGGGAGATGAACCAGGTCAGACCAAGCATGGCCACCAGCGTGACGATGAAGATGAGGATCTGCATGTACGAGATCACCACTTCATGGGTGCTGCCGGGGCCGAAAACGAAGTTGCCGGGAATGAGGTTGGGGATCGATTTGTCTTTCGAGTCCTGCGACAACAGCACGGTGTTCTGCAGGAAAATCGACATGCCGATGGCGGAAATCAAGGGGATGAGGCGGTTGCTGCCGCGCAGCGGGCGATAGGCCACTCGCTCGATGGCGTAACCGTAGGCGCTGGTCACCACAATACTGGCGACGAAGGCTGCGGTAATCAGCAGGGGCAGGCTGTCCAGGCCAAGCATGGTCAAACCGGCCAGGGCGATAAACGCCACATACGACCCGATCATGTACACCTCGCCGTGGGCGAAGTTGATCATGCCGATGATGCCGTAAACCATGGTGTAGCCAATGGCAATCAAGGCGTAAGTGCTGCCAATGGTCAACCCATTAACCAGCTGTTGAAGAAAGTGATAGAGATCTATCGGCATTGCTGAGTGCTCCTAAAAACCTGCCTGGTGTTTCACTGGTGGTGTCTTTTTCCCGCTCGCGCGTCGTGATCTACGTCCGCGTCCGGCACGAG
Organism: Pseudomonas sp. W2Oct36; assembly: GCF_041060465.1. NCBI lineage: Bacteria > Pseudomonadati > Pseudomonadota > Gammaproteobacteria > Pseudomonadales > Pseudomonadaceae > Pseudomonas > Pseudomonas sp. W2Oct36. The sequence goes on along the minus strand of NZ_JAUERW010000019.1, from coordinate 93,962 downwards.
CCCAGTGGTTCACTGGTGCGGTTTCAAGATGTTCAGGGATCGGAATTCTTATGAAATTCGCTGCCCAGCTAAAACAAAGCCCACTGCGGTTGCAGTGGGCTTCGGGTAAGCATGAAGGCTGCGTTATTTCACAGGGGCTTCAGTCTTGGTGCCATCTTTGTGCCAGGTGTAAACGACGAATTTGAAGTCTTTCAGGTCACCCTTGGCGTCGAACGACAGATCGCCGGTAGGGGTCTTGAACGTACCGGCGTGGATGGCCGCTGCCACTTTGGCGGTGTCTTCGGACTTGGCGGTCTTGATCGCGTCGGCAATTACCTCAACAGCGGCGTAGGCCGGGAACACGAACGGACCGCTCGGGTCTTCTTTCTTCGCCTTGAACGCGGCGACCAGCTCATTGTTGGCCGGGTCCTGATCGAAGGATTTCGGCAGGGTGACCAGCAGACCTTCGGACGCGTCCTGAGCGATCTGCGAGATGGACGCGTTGCCCACGCCTTCCGGACCCATGAAGCCGGCTTTCAGGCCTTTTTCCTGTGCCTGACGCAGGATCAGACCCAGTTCAGGGTGGTAGCCGCCGTAGTAGACGAAGTCGACGTTGGCTTGCTTCATCTTGGCGATCAGCGAGGAGAAGTCCTTGTCGCCGGCATTGATGCCTTCGAACAGCGCGACTTTCACGCCGTCTTTTTCCAGGGTCTGCTTGACGGCGGTGGCGATGCCTTCACCGTACTGCTGTTTGTCGTGGATGACCGCAACGATCTTCGGCTTGACCTGCTTGGAAATGTACTCGCCAGCGGCCGGGCCCTGGGCGCTGTCCAGGCCGATGGTGCGGAAGATCATTTTGTAACCGCGGGCGGTGATTTCCGGGCTGGTGGCTGCCGGGGTCACCATGATGATGCCTTCGTCTTCGTAGATGTCCGAAGCTGGCTGAGTGGAGCTGGAGCAGAGGTGACCGACCACGAACTTGACGCCGTCGTTGACCACTTTGTTGGCGATGGCGACCGCTTGTTTCGGGTCACAGGCATCATCGTAATCAACCGCTTCAAGCTTCTTGCCGTCGACGCCGCCTTTGGCGTTGATCTGGTCGATGGCCATCTTGGCGCCGCTGAACTGCATGTCGCCGTATTGGGCCACAGCACCGGTTTTCGGGCCGGCGATGCCGATCTTGATGGTGTCAGCTGCGAACGAGTGACTGGCAACCCCCGCCAGAACCAGTGCGGCAAACAGCTTGGAAATCTGATTAATACCCTTAGTCATGATGCTCCACTCTTGCGTTGTAGTTTTTATAATCCTGACGGCCGAAGCGGCAGGACCGGATTGAATCTCCAGGCCGCACCCCCAGCAACTGTACCGGAACAGTTTAGAGCGCCGGTCGAGCGCTTGAATAGCTGGCTGCGGGGGACAAAACCTGCGGATGTCGCTTAATCGACAGAAAGATACACAATCAGGCTGGTGGTTTCGCCTTGTCGGACGACGAACCGATTGGCCTGCGCGAACTTCTCTGCAATCAATCACTTGAATCCGGGTTTGTCGGTATGAAAGGCGGCGCTATGATTGCGCCGATTTCCAATACGGTGAAAACCCATGACGCAAGAACCTAGCACCCTCTATGCCAAACTGCTTGGCGAAACCGCTTCGATTACCTGGAAAGAATTGCAACCGTTCTTTGCGAAGGGTGCCCTGTTGTGGGTCGAGCCGACGCTGGATTTGATCGCCGTGGCGCAGGCATTTGCCGAGAACAGCGAGGCGCAAGTGGCGGCATGGGTTGCGAGTGGAGAAGTCGGCAAGGTCTCTGAATCAAAGGCTCTGGATCTTTTGGGGCGCGATCCGACGCTGTGGGCTGTGGTCGTTGCACCCTGGGTGCTGATCCACGAAAGGGCGTGACGCGCTTATGTGCTCAAAAAGGGTGCGTCCAATGATGGCGAAGTGGGTAGGGCGGTAACTCCCCGTGTGTCCCCGGTAGCGAAATCGCTCACCTGACTGCTCACATAATCGGGCGCCTCGCGTCCTGCAGAGTCGGGATTGCTGCGTGATCGGGGCGGGTCTTACATGGGCCGGTATCAGCGGGGCGAATGTTCACAGACAGAGTGCCAAGGGGTGACTAGATTTCAGGCACACCGGAAACGTCAGCCGGGACAGCCTCCTCTAACAAGAAAGAGATCGCCCCATGGACCACTCAACTCAGGCAAGGAACGCTTGGCGCGTTCTGTTTTTGCTGTTTCTGGCCAACCTGTTTAATTTCTTCGACCGCACGATTCCCGCGATCATCATCGAGCCCATCCGCAAGGAATGGTCGCTGAGCGACTTTCAACTCGGCATCATCGGCACCGCCTTCACGCTGGTTTACGCCGTGGCCGGCCTGCCGTTGGGCCGCATGGCTGACAACGGTTCGCGGCGCAAGTTGATGGGTTGGGGCCTGGCGGTGTGGAGTGGGCTGACGGCGGTGAACGGTCTGGTCGGCAGCTTCTGGGGGTTTCTGCTGGTGCGCATGGGCGTGGGCATCGGCGAGGCCAGCTATGCACCTGCGGCCAACTCGTTGATCGGCGACCTGTTCCCGGCCCACCGCCGGGCCCGTGCCATGGGGATTTTCATGCTCGGCCTGCCACTCGGGCTGCTGCTGGCATTCTTCACCATCGGCGCGATGGTCCAGGCGTTCGGCAGTTGGCGCGCGCCGTTCTTCATCGCCGCGGTGCCGGGGCTGGTGCTGGCGGTGTTCATGTTCTTCATTCGCGAACCGGCCCGGGGCGCCGCTGAAAGCGTGGCCATTTCCCAGGATAAAATCGACCGACCCATCCGCCGGGTGCTCTCGATTCCTACGTTTCGCTGGCTGGTGCTCGCCGGTCTGGCGTTCAACTTCGCCACCTACGCGTGCAACTCGTTCATGGTGCCTATGTTGCAGCGCTACTTTTTGCTGCCTTTGCAGGAAGCGGCAATGGCGACCGGCATGATCGTCGGCGTGACCGGGCTCGTTGGCCTGACGGTCGGCGGCTGGGTGGCGGACAAGCTGCACCAGCGCTGGAGCAACGGCCGTCTGATGTTTGCCGCCCTGAGCATGGTGGTCGCGACGCTGTGTACCGGTTATGCGCTGCACGCCGGGCGCATAGAGATCGGCGTGTTCGTCGGGGTGTTCAGCCTCGGCTGGCTGTTCTCTTATAACTTCTACACCTGCGTTTACACCGCCATTCAGGACGTGGTGCAGCCCCGGCTCCGCGCCACGGCCATGGCGCTGTTTTTTGCCGGTCTGTATCTGCTGGGCGGCGGGTTGGGGCCGGTGGTGGTAGGGCTGCTGTCGGACCACTTCGCCCACTCGGCCATGTACGCCGCGCAGGTCGAACAGATGACCGAACCGTTCAAGGCGGTGGGGCTGCACGATGCGATGTATCTGATACCGGTGGCGTTGTTTTTCGTGTTGGTGTTTCTGGTGAAGGCGTCGACGTGTTTCAGCGCCGATGCGCAGCGGATGCGCGATGGGATGGTGGCGGATGAGCCGGTAGGGCGGGGGGTGAAGCCGTCGGTGGCTTAAGCGAAAAGGGGACAGATTTATTTACGGTGAAGCGCTGTAAATAAATCAGTCCCCTTTTACGGTCCCCTTTTACGGCCCGAGTCTTGTTGGTTTAGCCGGCGACAAGCACCCGAATGGCTTCGAGGCGCAGCGCGGCTTTTTCCAGCATGGCCAGGCCTTGCTCACGTTGCTCACGCAGCGCCGTCAGTTCGCTGTCGCGGACCGTCGGGTTGACCGCTTGCAGGGCCGTCAGACGCGCCAGTTCTTCTTCGGTGTCTGCGGCCAGACGTCGCTGTGCTTCCGCCACACGTTCAGCGTGCTTGGGCGCGATCTTGCTTTCGGCGGCGTTGATCTGCGGGTTCAGCACGTCACGCTGGGCCTGGATGAACTTGTTGGCGCTGGCCCGGGGCACGCTTTCCAGCTGACCGTTCAGGGTGGTGAAAGACACACGGCCCGACAGGTCGTTGCCGTTGCCATCCAGCAGGCAACGCAATGCAGCCGGCGGCAGGTAGCGGCCCAACTGCAGCGAACGCGGCGCGACCACTTCACTGACGTAGAGCAACTCCAGCAGCACGGTGCCGGGTTTCAGCGCCTTGTTCTTGATCAATGCCACCGCGGTGTTGCCCATCGAGCCGGACAGCACCAGATCCATGCCGCCCTGCACCATCGGGTGTTCCCAGGTAATGAACTGCATGTCTTCGCGAGCCAGCGCCTGATTACGGTCGTAGGTGATGGTCACACCTTCGTCGTCGCCCAGCGGGAAGCTGGCGTCGAGCATCTTCTCGCTCGGCCGCAGAATCAACGCGTTCTCCGAATGGTCCTCGCTGTCGATGCCGAACGCGTCGAACAGGGTTTCCATGTAGATCGGCAGGGTGAACTGATCGTCCTGCTCAAGGATGGCTTCCACCAGCGCTTCGCCTTCGCCCGCGCCGCCGGAATTGAGCTCCAGCAGGCGGTCGCGGCCGGTGTGCAGTTCACTCTCCAGACGCTCGCGCTCAGTACGGGCTTCGTTCACCAGGGCCTGCCAGTCATCCTCGTCACCGCCATCGAGCTGCGGTAACAGGCGCGGGCCGAACGTATGCTGCAGCGCATTGCCGGTCGGGCAGGTGTTGAGGAAAGCGTTGAGCGCTTCGTGATACCACTGGAACAGCCGCTCTTGCGGGCTGGTTTCCAGATACGGCACGTGCAGCTCGATGATGTGCTTCTGGCCGATCCGGTCCAGACGACCGATACGCTGCTCCAGCAGATCCGGGTGCGCGGGCAGATCGAACAGCACCAGATGATGGGAGAACTGGAAGTTGCGGCCTTCACTGCCGATTTCCGAACAGATCAGCACTTGGGCGCCGAACTCTTCGTCGGCGAAGTAGGCCGCCGCGCGGTCACGCTCGAGGATATTCATGCCTTCGTGGAAGACTGTCGCCGGGATGCCGGAGCGCACGCGCAGCGCGTCTTCCAGATCCATCGCGGTTTCGGCGTGGGCGCAGATGACCAGCACCTTCACGCGCTTGAGCATTTTCAGCGTGTCGATCAGCCATTCAACCCGCGGATCGAAGCGCCACCAGCGTTCTTCTTCACTGCTCTCGCCAATCGCCTGGAAGCTGACTTCCGGGTACAGGTCGGCGTGTTCGCCAATTGGCAGCTCGAGGTATTCGGCCGGGCAGGGCAGGGGGTACGGGTGCAGTTTGCGCTCCGGGAACCCTTGCACGGCGGCGCGGGTGTTGCGGAACAGCACGCGGCCTGTGCCGTGACGGTCAAGCAGTTCACGGATTAGACGGGCACTGGCTTCGGCATCGCCGGCGGCAACAGCGGTCAGCAGTGCCTCGGCTTCGGCGCCGAGGAAACCACGGATGGTCTCGTTGGCCTTGGGCGACAGCGTGCCTTTGTCCAGCAGCTCCTGAACGGCCTCGGCCACCGGGCGATAGTTTTCGCTCTCGGCGCGGAAGGCGTGCAGGTCATGAAAACGGTTCGGGTCCAGCAGGCGCAGACGGGCAAAGTGGCTGTCCTGACCGAGCTGCTCAGGGGTTGCCGTCAGCAGCAGAACCCCGGGAATCACTTCGGCCAGCTGCTCGACCAATGAGTATTCGCGGCTGGCCTTTTCTTCGTGCCAGACCAGGTGATGAGCCTCATCGACCACCAGCAGGTCCCAGCCCGCCGCAAACAAAGCGTCCTGGGCCTTCTCGTCTTCAACCAGCCATTCCAGTGACACCAGCGCCAGTTGCGTGTCTTCGAACGGATTGCTGGCATCGCTTTCGATGAAGCGTTCGGCATCAAACAGCGCGACCTGCAGGTTGAAGCGGCGGCGCATTTCGACCAGCCACTGGTGCTGCAGGTTTTCCGGCACCAGGATCAGCACCCGGTTGGCGCGGCCCGACAGCAACTGGCGGCGGATGACCAGACCGGCTTCGATGGTTTTACCCAGACCCACTTCGTCCGCCAGCAAGACCCGCGGCGCGATACGGTCAGCGACTTCACGAGCGATGTGCAACTGGTGCGCGATTGGTTGTGCGCGCACGCCGCCCAGGCCCCACAGCGAGGATTGCAGCTGGCGGCTGGTGTGTTCGAGGGTGTGATAGCGCAGGGAGAACCACGGGAGTGGGTCGATCTGCCCGGCAAACAGGCGGTCGGTGGCCAGGCGGAACTGGATGAAGTTCGACAGCTGGGTTTCCGGCAGGGTCACCGGCTGGTTTTGCGCGTTGAGGCCGTGGTAGACCAGCAGGCCGTCGACGTCGTCGACTTCGCGGACGGTCATCTTCCAGTTTTCGAAGTGGGTGATGGTGTCACCCGGCGAGAAGCGCACCCGCGTCAGCGGCGCATTGCGCAAAGCATACTGGCGCGTGTCGCCAGTGGCCGGATAGAGCACGGTCAACAAGCGGCCGTCCTGTGCCAGAACGGTGCCCAAACCCAGCTCGGCTTCGCTGTCGCTAATCCAGCGTTGCCCCGGTTGATACTGCTGCGACATGCTGCCTGACTCCCGCCTTGAAAAAGCCGACTATGTTAACGGAACAAGGCGCCCAGGCCAAAGCCACATTGTAAAAACCCCCGGATATAGTGGGGGGCGTGGCTGAACGGGCACTTGCTGCGAAAAACATAGTCGAAACTCGCGCTTGAATCGGCTCAAGTCGACGAAACGGCAGCCGACAGCTTGATAACAGGAGACCATTACCATGCTGCCACCGCTGATCCCATTGAGCGCGGCCCCCGTGACTTCGCAGCTGGACCCGGTCAAACCCACCCCGGACATCCCGCCGGTAACGCCGATTCAAAAGAGTTCGAGCGAAACCAATATCGACATGGGCGAACGTGACCGCGAGCAGGCCGAATTGCTGCTGCGCGAAGAACAACGCCGCCATCAACGCCGCCGCAGCGACCGGCGCGTGGCTGACCGTCACCCCGATCTGCAAGAAGGCCCGGCCATTCCCGGGGATTTCCTCAATGCCGACGACACTGTGCCGGTGGTCCCGATCATCGACGACGAGCCACGCCAGGGCCTGTGGGTCGACCTGAAGGTCTGAGGCGCTGGTCAGCGCCGCTGCGATTGCGCATTATTGGCGGCAACAGGTATTCACGAGCGATACGCCATGAGCGATGACGACAAACTGGTAGACCTGAGTGCCGAACGCGCCAAGCGTGTTCACGACCTCAATGACAAACGGCTGAACGAAGTCCGAAGCGCGTTCGAACAGGCCATGCCGCTGGGCAAGGGCAAGAAGAAAGCCAAGAGCAAACCGAAAAAACGCTGACCCCGCCTCCCGTTCGTCCCCCGCCTGCCGGCTGCTGTTTGCGATTCACGCCGGCATTGACCTGAGTCAATTTCTCCCGCTACCCCTCTGGTTACTCTGCGCCTGTCAAAGGCTGAAGCAGAGGGCACGCGCATGTTTCTCGACCACGCAGTGATAGCCGGCGTCATGGCGGTGGGGCTGATGATGGTGATTTATTCAAGCGTCGGACTGTTCATCTGGAAAGACTCACCCCGGCGCGGCAGACGCTGAGTTTTCCATACAAAGAGCACGCAAGGCATTTTGGGCAACTTCGGTTGCCCATTTTTTTTGCGCGGTGGTTGTGCGTGCTGATTGCTGCGCCGGGAGGATGCTGGCGGCGGCTCAACCCACGGTGATGGGCGGCAGATCGGCCAGGGTCACGGTCTGCAGCTTGCGTGGCGCAAGGATCTCGGCCTCGCCATCCACCACCAGTTCATCGTTCTGATTGAACACGCGAGTGGCGATGCGCACGCGGAATTTCGGCAGTTTCTCGAGTATTTCCAGGCGCACGGTCAGGGTGTCGCCGATCTTCACCGGCTTCTGGAAGGTCATCTGCTGACCCAGGTAAATAGTGCCCGGGCCAGGCAGTTCACAGGCCACTGCCGCGCTGATCAATGCGCCGCTGAACATGCCGTGGGCGATGCGATCCTTGAACATGCTCTTGGCCGCGAACTCAGCGTCCAGGTGCACCGGGTTGCGGTCGCCGGACATCTCGGCGAACAGCTGGATGTGACGCTCCTCGACGGTTTTGCTGTAGCTGGCGGTCTGGCCGACTTCAAGGGATTCGTACGGCGTGTTGGTGACTTGGGTCATGGGGTGTCCTGTGACAGTTGGGAAAGATGAACCACCGGGTCATTCGCTGCGGCGCGGCCTTGGCTGCTGCAGCGCCTGTTCAAGCCAGGCAAGCAGGTCATGGGTGACCTCTTCACGATTGATCTCCAGGAAAATCTCGTGACGCGCCTGCGGGTAGACCTTCAGCGTAACAAACGGGTGGTCGGTGCCGCTCAGAGCGTCGGCCAGATGCGTGAGACGCTTGCCATCGCTCACCGGATCACATTGGCCACCGATAATCAGGATGGGCAGTCCGCAATCGATCTGCGCCAGGTTCGAACGCTTGCTGATCTGTTGCAGGCCGCCAAGCAGGTCCATCCACAACTGATTGGTGCAGCGAAAGCCACACATCGGGTCATGGCTGTACGCGTCGACCTCGGCCGGGTCGCGGTTGAGCCAGTCATAGCAGGTGCGTACGGGCTTGAATCGTTTGTTGAACGAGCCGAACGACAGGTGCTCGATCAACGCGCTGCGACCCGCCGGCCCTTGGCGCCAGCGTTCAAAACGAGCAACCAGCGCCGCCGAGCGGTAGAATGCGACCGGATGGTAATTCGAGCCGCTGAGAATCGCCCCTTGCACACTGGCGCTGTGGTGCAGCAAATACCCCTGGGCGATGTAACTGCCCATGCTGTGACCGAGCAGGAACACCGGCACGCCCGGATGGCGCACCGCAATCGACGCTTTCAGCGTGGCGAGGTCGCCGACCACTTTGTTCCAGCCGTCCTGATCGGCGAAATGACCCACAGTGCCATGGGAGGCCGAATGGCCGTGGCCACGCTGATCGGCGGCATACAAGGCGAAGCCTGCCCGCATCAGTGCCCCGCCGAGTCTGTCATAGCGCCCGCCGTGCTCAGCCATCCCGTGGGAAAGCATGACCACCGCCCGGGCATTGCCCATCGGCCTCCAGGTCCGCACATAGAGACGACTGTGATCTTGAGCGTCCAGCCAAAAAGCTTCGTGTTCCATCGCGTTTTCCTGGCCCCTGTAAAAAGTTGTCTCAAAAAACGCAGTGGCGAGCGCTTTGCTTGAGTGTATAGCGGTAGCCGGATGGCAGGCTGGTTACCCGCAAGATTCACACCGGTGATGACGTGGCGACGACTATTTGCCTTCTATGCCATAGCTGCTAACGTCCGGCAAACGCCCGTTTAAATACCACGGGGCCAGTACACTCAGGTAAGAGGATAAAAACAACATGCAACCTGAATTCTGGAACGACAAGCGGCCCGCTGGCGTTCTTTCTGAGGTGGACCTGCAGGCGTACACATCGGTGATCGAAGTGTTCGAGCGCAGTTGCCGCCAGTACGCCGATCGGCCGGCCTACAGCAACATGGGTGTCACCCTGAGTTACGCAGAGCTTGAGCGCCAATCGGCGGCGTTCGCCGGTTACCTGCAACAGCAGACTGACCTCAAACCCGGCGACCGCATCGCCGTGCAGATGCCCAACCTGATCCAGTACCCCATCGCCGTATTTGGCGCCATGCGGGCCGGCCTGATCGTCGTCAACACCAATCCGCTGTACACCGCCCGGGAGATGCGCCACCAGTTCAAGGATTCCGGCGCCCGCGCACTGGTCTATCTCAACGTCTTCGGCAAGAACGTGCAGGAAGTGCTCGCGGACACCGATATTCAGTACCTCATCGAAGTGAAGATGGGCGACATGCAGTCGGCGGCCAAAGGCTGGCTGATCAACACCGTGGTCGAAAAGGTCAAGAAGCTGGTGCCCGCGTACCACTTGCCCCAGGCCATCCCGTTCAAACGTGTGCTCAAGCTGGGCAAGGGCGATCGTCTGCAACGGGTGCCAATGGCGCTGGATGACGTCGCTGTGCTGCAGTACACCGGCGGCACCACCGGTTCGCCGAAAGGCGCGATGCTGACCCACGGCAATCTGGTCGCCAACATGCAGCAGGTCTATGCCTGCATGCAGCAGCACGGGCCCGACGGGCGGCCGATCTTCAAGCAGGGCAGCGAGATCATGGTGGCGCCGCTGCCGCTTTATCACATCTATGCGTTCACCTGTAATTGCATGTGCATGATGGTCAGCGGCAATCACAACCTGCTGATCACCAACCCGCGGGACATCAGCGGCTTCATCAAAGAGCTGAAGAAGTGGAAGTTCTCGGCGATGCTTGGCCTCAACACGCTGTTCGTGGCGCTGATGGACCATCCCGAATTCAAGAATCTGGATTTCTCGACGTTGCGCCTGACCAATTCCGGCGGTACCGCGCTGGTCAAAGCCACCGCCGAGCGCTGGCTGCAATTGACCGGCTGTCCGATCGTCGAGGGCTACGGCCTGACCGAAACCTCTCCCGTCGCCACCGCCAACCCCTATGGCACTCAGTCCAGGCTGGGGACGGTGGGTATGCCGGTGCCGGGCACCACGGCGAAGGTCATCAGCGACGACGGTGCCGAGCTGCCTGTGGGTGAGCGCGGCGAGCTGTGCCTCAAGGGGCCGCAGATCATGCTCGGTTACTGGAACAAGCCAGAGGCCACCGCCGAAGTGCTGGACAGCGAAGGCTGGCTGAAAACCGGGGATATCGCGGTGATCGATCCGGACGGGTTCATTCGTATCGTGGACCGCAAGAAGGACCTGATCATCGTTTCGGGCTTCAACGTCTACCCGAACGAGATCGAGGACGTGGTCTCGCGGCATCCGAAAGTCGCGAACTGTGCGGTGATCGGCGTTCCGGACGACCGTTCGGGCGAAGCTGTGAAGCTGTTCGTGGTGCCGAGGGATGCCACGCTGACCAGCGAGGAGTTGAAGGCATACTGCAAGGAGAACTTCACCGGCTACAAGATTCCCAAGCAGATCGTGCTGCGTGAGTCGTTGCCGATGACGCCTGTGGGGAAAATCCTGCGGCGCGAGCTGCGGGATATCGCCTGATCGGGCATCGCTTCCTTCCCCTGAGCTTTACCCGCACAAAACGGCGTGATGATCACGCCGTTTTTTTGCCCGGTGTTTGGCTTCAGGGTTTGAGGGGGCCGCATAAATGAACATCACCGTAGGATATTTCCGACATTTAGGTTCATTGCTCTAAACGTGACCGTGGCCTATTCAAGAGTCAGGTATGTGACTGGAGAGCCCGCTTTTGGCTCTAGGCGGCCTTTGGCAAAGCTGATACGCTCGCCCCGCTTTTTGTGCCAACGGTCAACAAAAAGCGGTTACTACAATATTCCAAACACAAGAAATCATCGCATCAAGCGGTGTGTAGAAACGCTGTTGCTGAGGAGTCGGCTTTTATGCTCGAAAACTTCTGGAAGGATAAATATCCGACAGGTATCGCTGCCGATATCGATCCGGATCAGTATCCGAACGTACAGGCCGTATTGAAACAGTCCTGCGAGCGTTTCGCCAACAAACCTGCGTTCAGCAACCTGGGCAAGACCCTCACCTACGGCGAAATGTACGCGCTGTCCGGTGCCTTTGCGGCGTATCTGCAACAGCACACCGACCTGCAACCGGGCGATCGCATCGCCGTGCAGTTGCCCAACGTGCTGCAGTACCCGGTCGCGGTGTTCGGTGCCATTCGTGCCGGGCTCATCGTGGTCAACACCAACCCGCTGTACACCGCGCGGGAAATGGAACACCAATTCAACGACTCCGGCGCCAAGGCGCTGGTTTGCCTGGCGAACATGGCGCACCTGGCCGAGAAGGTCGTGCCCAAGACCGGCGTCAAGCACATCATCGTCACCGAAGTCGCCGACCTGCTGCCGCCGCTCAAGCGCCTGCTGGTCAACAGCGTCATCAAGTACGTGAAGAAGATGGTTCCGCCGTTTCACCTGCCCAAGGCGGTCAAATTCAACGACGTGCTGGCCAAGGGGCACGGTCAGCCGGTGCGGGATGTTTCGCCGACCGGCGACGATGTCGCGGTGCTGCAATACACCGGCGGCACCACCGGCGTGGCCAAGGGCGCGATGCTCACCCACCGCAACCTGATCGCCAACATGCTGCAATGCCGGGCGCTGATGGCGGCCAACCTCAATGAAGGCACGGAGATTCTGATCACGCCGTTGCCGCTGTACCACATCTATGCGTTCACCTTTCACTGCATGGCGATGATGCTGAGCGGCAACCACAACGTGCTGATCAGCAACCCCCGTGATTTGTCGGCGATGGTGAAAGAGCTGTCGAAGTGGAAGTTTTCCGGCTTCGTCGGGCTCAACACGCTGTTCGTCGCGCTGTGCAATAACGCCGACTTCCGCCACCTGGATTTCTCCTCGCTCAAGCTCACCCTGTCGGGCGGCATGGCTCTGCAAACCGCGGCAGCCGAGCGCTGGAAAGAGGTCACCGGCTGCTCGATCTGCGAAGGTTACGGCATGACCGAGACCAGCCCGGTGGCGTCGGTCAACCCGTTCCAGAAGATCCAGATGGGCACCATCGGCATTCCCGTGCCTTCGACCCTGTGCAAGACCATTAATGACGCTGGCGAAGAGCTGCCGGTCGGCGAAGTGGGCGAGTTGTGCATCAAGGGTCCGCAGGTGATGAAAGGCTACTGGCAAAATCAGGCGGCCACCGACGAGATGCTCGATACCGACGGTTGGTTGAAGACCGGTGACATCGCAATCATCCAGCCGGATGGCTACATGCGAATCGTTGATCGCAAGAAAGACATGATTCTGGTCTCCGGCTTCAACGTGTACCCGAACGAACTGGAAGACGTGCTGGCGACCCTGCCCGGCGTCCTGCAGTGCGCGGCCATCGGTATCCCGGACGAGAAATCCGGCGAGGCGATCAAGCTGTTCGTGGTGTGCAAACCGGGCACGACCCTGAGCAAGGATCAAGTCATGGAGCACATGCGTGCCAACGTCACGGCTTATAAAGTGCCGCGTAGCGTGGAATTCCGCGACGCCCTGCCGACCACCAACGTCGGCAAGATCCTGCGCCGCGAACTGCGTGACGAAGAACTGAAAAAGCTGGCGCTTAAGAAGCCCGCCTGAGTCAGCCCTGACACCAACAGACCCCGCCAGCGTGGTCGGCCTAATGGCCTCGGGTTTCGCCTTCGGCGAGTTACTTGGAAAAGCCCCAAGTAACCAAGGGCTTTTGCTCTTGGTTGGGCCCCGACTTCGTCGGGGTTCCTTCACTCCGGTCCCGCTCCGTGGGCCCGCGCCGAACGGACATCCATGTCCTGACGGCGCTCTCGCCGCATCCATGCGGCTCGGCCCACTCCGCGAGACCTACGTTCAGCCTGCACCAAGGTCGCGATAGGTGTCGTCTGGACTTTCTCCGCATGAAGATCAAAAGCAGATCACAAGCTTCCCGGCTAAAGCCGGTCCCACAGACCTGCTGCGCATCCACTGTAGGACTGGCTTTAGCCGGGAAGAGGCCGGTGTGATCGCCACGTATTTCACTGAATGCACGCGCTGCTTTTAGTGGGACTGGCTTTAGCCGGGAAGAGGCCGGTGTGATCGCCACATATTTTACTGGATGCACGCGCTGCTCTTAGTGGGACTGGCTTCAGCCGGGAAGAGGCCCGCATGACCGCCATCAATTTTTTGGCATACACCCTCCATGTGGGAGCCGTCACGACCTCGTGGGAGCGACCGGGGTGGCGCTCCACATTGCGCGCGAGGACTTACACCCTGCCCGTGAATGCCTTTGCGCCACAGACCTGCCTCCACCCCACCAAATCTGCGACAATCCGCGCCCTGCATTCAGATAGAAAGATTCCGCGCCCTGATGACCGACGATTCGACCTCCATCGACCAACTCTTCAAGAACCTCGACCACGCGATGATCAGCGATCGTCATCGCTTGCGCCGGCAATTGCATGAGCTGCGCAAGAAACCGGACGAGACGAAACTGGCGCAGTGGGTCGAGCGCGTGCAGGCATCGTGCGCCCGTGTGCTGAGTCGCGCGCAAAGCGTGCCGACCCTGCGCTACGACGAAAACCTGCCGATCGCCGCCAAGCGCGACGAGATCAAGAAAGCGATCCTTGAACATCAGGTGTTGATCATCGCCGGCGAAACCGGCTCGGGCAAAACCACGCAGCTGCCGAAAATCTGTCTGGAAATCGGCCGCGGTCAGCACGGCCTGATCGGCCACACCCAGCCGCGTCGCATCGCAGCACGGAGCGTCGGCAGCCGGGTCGCCGAAGAAATCGGCACGCCGCTGGGCGGGTTGGTGGGTTATCAGGTGCGCTTCGAAGATCAGAGCGACGAAAACACCCTGATCAAGCTGATGACCGACGGCATCCTGCTCGCCGAAACCCAGCACGACCGCTTTCTTGAGCGCTACGACACGATCATCGTCGACGAAGCCCACGAACGCAGCCTGAACATCGACTTCCTGCTCGGTTATCTCAAAACCCTGCTGCCCCGTCGCCCGGACCTAAAGGTCATCATCACCTCGGCGACCATCGACCTCGAACGCTTCTCGGAGCATTTCGACAAGGCGCCGGTCATCGAAGTCTCGGGCCGGACCTTCCCGGTAGAGACCTGGTACCGGCCGATGACCGCCCAGCAGGACGAAGAGGGCAACAGCATCGAGGAAGACCTGACCGTCGATCAGGCGATTCTCGCTACGCTGGACGAACTGGCCGCCTTTGAACGCAGCGAGCGCAAGTCCCCCGGCGATGTGCTGGTGTTTCTGCCCGGCGAGCGGGAAATCCGTGACGCCGCCGAGATGCTGCGCAAGGCGCAACTCAAGCACACCGAAATCCTGCCGCTGTACGCGCGCCTGTCGCCGGCCGAGCAGCAACGAATTTTCCAGTCTCACCCGGGCCGTCGCGTGGTGCTGGCGACCAACGTCGCCGAAACCTCGCTGACCGTGCCGGGCATCCGCTACGTCATCGACACCGGCACCGCGCGCATCAGCCGCTACAGCTACCGCGCCAAAGTGCAGCGCCTGCCCATCGAAGCGATTTCCCAGGCCAGCGCCAACCAGCGCAAGGGCCGTTGCGGTCGGGTCGAGCCGGGCCTTTGCGTGCGGCTGTACAGCGAAGAAGATTTTCTGTCGCGGCCTGAATTCACCGACCCGGAGATTCTGCGCACCAACCTGGCGGCGGTGATCCTGCAGATGCTCCACCTGCGGCTGGGCCAGATCACCGATTTCCCGTTCATCGAGCCGCCGGACGGCAAAGCCATCAGCGACGGCTTCAACCTGTTGCAGGAGCTGTCGGCGGTCGACCGCGAGAACAACCTGACGCCGATGGGCCGGCAACTGGCGCGCCTGCCGGTGGACCCGCGCATGGGCCGCATGTTGCTCGAAGCGGCGAAGCAGGGCAGCCTGCAGGAAGTGTTGATTGTCGCCAGCGCCATGTCGATTCAGGACCCCCGCGAGCGTCCGCCGGAGCGTCAGCAGGCCGCCGACCAAGCCCACGCGCAGTGGAAAGATCAGGACTCCGACTTCGCCGGGCTGGTCAATCTATGGCGCGGTTTCGAAGAACAGCGCCAGGCCCTGACCGCCAGCCCTCTGCGTAACTGGTGCCGCCGTAATTTCCTCAATTACTTGCGCCTGCGCGAGTGGCGTGACTCCCATCGTCAATTGAGCCTGATCTGCCGCGACCTGCAACTGACGGTCAATAAAGAGCCGGCCGATTTCCCGAAATTTCACAAGGCGGTGCTCTCGGGCCTGCTCAGCCAGATCGGTCAGAAGACTGAAGATGGCGACTACATGGGCGCGCGCCAGCGGCGTTTCTGGGTGCATCCGTCTTCGGGGCTGGGCCGCAAGCGCCCGCAATGGATCATGGCCGCCGAGCTGGTCGAGACCACCAAGCTGTATGCACGCATGGTGGCGAAGATCGAACCGGACTGGATCGAACCCCTCGCCGGGCACCTGATCAAGAAAAACCACTTCGAACCCCATTGGGAAAAGAAGCGCGGCCAGGTTGTGGCTTTCGAGCAGATCACCCTGTTCGGCCTTATCGTGGTTGGGCGTCGGCCGGTGCATTTCGGGCCGATCGATCCGATGGTGTCTCGCGAGTTCTTCATTCGCGAAGGGCTGGTGCGCGGTGAAATCCAGTCCCGGGCCAAATGCCTCTCAGCCAATGCCAAATTGCTGGAGCAGCTCGACGAACTGGAAGCCAAGGCGCGTCGCCGAGACATCCTGGCCGACGAAGAAACCCTGTATCGGTATTACGACGAACGCTTGCCGGCGGAGATTCACCAGACCGCGACGTTCGACGCCTGGTACCGGATGGAGAGCCAGAAGAACCCGCAGTTGCTGATCATGCGCGAGGAAGATGTGCTCGCCCGTGAAGCCAGCGAAGTCACGGCCAATCAGTACCCGGACACTTTGCGCCTGGGCGAACTGACCCTGTCGCTGACCTATCACTTCGAGCCCAACCACCCGCGTGACGGCGTGACCCTGCGGGTGCCGGCGCCGCTGTTGCTGTCGTTACCGGCCGAGCGCCTGGAGTGGTTGGTGCCAGGGCTGCTGGAAACCAAATGCGTGGCGCTGGTGCGCAACCTGCCCAAGGCGCTGCGCAAGAATTTCGTGCCGGTGCCGGACTTCGTCAAAGCCGCGTTGCAGCGGATGGTCTTCGCCGAAGGCTCGCTGCCCCAGTCGTTGGGCCGCGAGCTGTTGCGCATGACCGGCGTGCGGGTGACCGACGAAGCCTGGGCCGAAGCGGCGCAGCAGGTGGAAAGCCACCTGAAAATGAACCTTGAAGTGGTCGATGCCAACGGCAAGTTCCTCGGTGAAGGCCGTGAGCTGGATGAGCTGACCGCCCGTTTCGCCGAGGCCGGACAGGCTGCACTCGCAGTGCCGCACTCGGCGAAAGGTCAGCAGCCGGTCGAGGCCAAGGGCTTCGCAAAGGTGGCCGAGAAGACTCAGCAGAAGATCGCCGGGCTGTCGATGACGGTGTATCCGGCGCTGGTGGAAGAGGGCGGCGCGGTTAAAGAAGGGCGTTTCTCGACTCAGGCCGAGGCCGAATACCAGCACCGCCGAGCCCTGCAACGGCTGTTGTTGCAGCAACTGGCAGAGCCGGCCAAGTTTTTGCGCAGCAAGTTGCCGGGACAGACCGAGCTGGCCTTGCTGTACCGCGACTTGGGTCGGGTCGATGCATTGATCGAAGACATCCTGCTGGCGAGTCTCGACAGCTGCATTCTTGAGGGCGAAACGACGTTGCCCCGAGACGGCGCCGGCCTCCTGTCCCTGGCCGAGCGCAAGCGTGGCGGTCTGACCGAACATGCGGAGCGGCTGGCAAGGCTGACGCTGGAGATTCTCAAGCTGTGGCATGGCCTGCAGAAGCGCTTCAAGGGCAAGATCGATCTGGCCCAGGCCGTGGCGCTGAACGACATCAAAGGTCAGCTGAGCAAGCTGGTCTATCCCGGTTTCATCCGCGAGACGCCGGCGGTGTGGCTCAAGGAACTGCCGCGTTACCTCAAGGCCATCGAAATGCGCCTCGAGAAACTCGGCAGCCAGGCGCAGAAGGACAGGGTCTGGAGCATCGAACTGGGCAATCTCTGGGCGCAGTACCAGGCCCGCGCCGACAAACACGCCCAGGAAGGCAAGCGCGATCCGGAGCTGGTGGTGTATCGCTGGTGGCTGGAGGAATACCGCGTGTCGCTGTTCGCGCAGCAACTGGGCACCAAAGTGCCGATCTCGGACAAGCGCCTGAACAAGCAGTGGACTCAGGTCGAGGGGTGATCCCTTCGGCCCGCAGTGCCGATTACATTACCCGATAGCGCGAAATGGCGGCCGTTATGGCAAACTTCGCGGCTAAACTTCATAGCGTCATAAAACATCCGTCGTCCGCCAAGCGGGTTGCTGCCCCGTTGCATTGGGACCTTCGTCCCAGATCGCCAACGCCCCCGCTTGTGCTGGCTGTTCAGCTGCTGCCGTCAATGAGCTGCTTTTATCTCGAGAGGAACGACCGTGTACGAAGTCGTGATCAGTGGCACCGGGCTTTTCACCCCCGCCAACAGTATTTCCAACGATGAGCTGGTGCAGTCTTTCAACACCTACGTTGCCCAGTTCAACGCCGAAAATGCCGCCGCGATCGACGCGGGAGAGGTTCAGGCGCTGACGGAATCCAACGCGGCGTTCATCGAAAAAGCCAGCGGCATCAAAAGCCGTTACGTGATGGACAAGGACGGCATTCTCGACCCCCAGCGCATGAAGCCGCGCCTGCCCGAGCGCTCCAATGACGAGTGGTCGATCCTCTGCGAGATGGGCGTTGCCGCAGCCAAACAGGCCCTGGAGCGTGCCGGCAAGACCGCGGCCGACATCGACGGCGTGATCGTCGCCTGTTCCAACCTACAGCGCGCGTATCCGGCGATCTCCATCGAAATCCAGGCGGCGCTGGGCGTTGAGGGCTTCGGCTTTGACATGAACGTGGCGTGCTCCTCGGCCACGTTCGGCATCCAGACCGCATGCAACAGCGTCAAGCTGGGCCAGGCCCGCGCGTTGTTGGTCATCAGCCCTGAGATCTGCACCGCTCACCTTAATTTCCGCGACCGTGACAGCCACTTCATCTTCGGTGATGCGGCCACGGCGGTGGTGGTCGAGCGTGCTGACCTGGCAACCTCCCAGCACCAGTTCGACATCGTTGGCACCAAGCTGCTGACGACGTTCTCCAATAACATCCGCAACAACTTCGGTTTCCTCAACCGCACGGCGGAAGAGGGCCAAGGCAAGCAGGACAAGCAGGACAAGCTGTTCGTGCAGGAAGGCCGCAAGGTGTTCCGCGACGTCTGCCCGATGGTCGCCGAACTGGTGGCGGCGCACCTGGACGAGAACCAGTTGAACGTCAGCGACGTGCAACGGTTCTGGCTGCATCAGGCCAACCTGAGCATGAACCACCTGATCGTGAAGAAACTGCTGGGCCGCGACGCCACTGTCGAAGAAGCGCCGGTGATCCTCGATCGCTACGCCAACACCAGCTCCGCAGGTTCGGTGATCGCGTTTCACGAACACCAGGACGACCTGCCAAGCGGCGCGCTGGGCGTACTCAGTTCGTTCGGCGCGGGGTATTCGATTGGTAGCGTGATCTTGCGCAAGAAGTGATGCGCACGGCATGACAGGGGTTGATGACGTAGGAGCGTGGCTTGTCCCGCGATCTGGCGCGCAGCGGCAGCAACACAATGAATGCGGTGTGTCAGCAAGAATGGCGTGGCGAGGTTTAACGACTGCTGCGCAGCCGATCGCGGGACAAGCCACGCTCCTACAGAGTTCGGCGTATGGCATCGCAACAAAAAAGCCCGGCGTTGCTCTGTCGGAACGGATGATGGGGATCCGACAGGGCAACGGCGGGCTTGAGTTTTTTAGCAGCTTCAAACGGCAGCAGCACGCCGCTTGAGGCTTTTTGCTTTTAACGTGTCGCTTGCAGCTTGCAGCTTGCAGCTCGCTTTCTTAAAACTTCGCCAGTACGTCCAGCTGCAGCGTGTTGGCATCCTGATCACGCGGCAGCGCAGAGGTCGCGAAGTCCGCTTTGGTCAGGAAGTACGTCGCGCCGACGGCGAAGTTCTTGTCGATGTCGTAGGAAATGGCCAGCTTGTGACCGCGCGAACCGGTAGTGCCGTTGGCGAAATCGGAGTCGGTGAAAGCACCCACCACAGCGTTACGCTGCGTGTCGCGGTAGTTGTAGTCCAGACCGAAACCGAACACCTTGGTTTTTACACCCGCCAGCCAGGCGGTGTCTTCGTCGCTGTTGGTGGCGCTGTTGACCACGTACTGACCGTACAGGCCGACCGGTACGACAAAGCCGGTCAGGTCCAGTTGACCGAAGCCTTCGTACAGGCGGAAGTCAGTGGTGTTGTTGCCGTTGATGCTCAAGCCACAGAACGTTGTGCTGGTGCTGGCAGCCGCCGGATTACAGTCGTTGGAGTTTTCGTAATTGTAGACCGAACCGCCGACAGTCATCTTCACGTTGTCGGTGATGGCGACCCGCGTACCCAACTGAGCCGCGTTCAGGCGCAGGTCGTTCTTGAACTGCGTACCTTCGCCGCTGATGTTGTCCTTGAGGGTGTAGGTACCGGCGCTGCCGAACAGCTCGAAGCCCTTGTTGATCGGCAGGCTGTAAGTGGCGGCCAGACCTTCAGGGTTGATGTCGTTGTCCCAGATCACGTCGCCTTCGCTGACCCATGGCTGAGCCATCTTGCCGCCGATGACGTGCAGGTTCTGGATTGCGGTCGGGTGGTAGTCGATGAAGCCCTGATCCAGCCACAGGTCTTTCTTGGTGAAGTAGTCGTTCTGGTCAACGTTGGTGGAGTTGGCCTTGTTGTCACCACCGGTGGCGATACGGATGCCGGTGCTGACTTGCGGGTTGATCTCGCTGTAGGCGCCGAGACGCACACGGATACGCTGCCGGTTTTTGTCCTGGCTGTTGTTCTGGTCGTCGATCTTGACCGTCTCTTGCCGAACGCGAACGTCACCTTTGAATTGAGTCTTCGCTGCCCATGCCACTTTCTGCTCGAAGGCAGACAGTTCGGAAGACTTGGCCGTGGTGGCGGCGGCGATCTGGTCGGACGTGGCTTTCTGAGCCTGTTGCTGAGCCAACTGGTCTTTGGTCAGCTCGGTTTGCAGTTCGGCATACTGGGCAGGTGAAATCGAGCCGTTGGCCTTGAGCATGTCGAGCAGTTTCGCGTCGACTGCGGCGCTGGCCGGAACGCTCATGGCCAGCAGCACACCACCACACAGGGCTGCCGCAGTTTTCGTGGAAGCAAGACGCATATCAATCTCCGTAACTGAGAAGGGATGACCGGATCATCCAGGGATCAGCCGACCAAAGGCGGGCGGAAGAAAATTGGCGTTCTTAGAACCTCTGGCTCTAAAAACTGGCGCCAGTATTGCCAGCGTTTATGACGATACGGTGGCGAAGTGATGTCGTGTGGGTGACATGTGAAAATTTCGTTGGAGCTGCGGGCTAGAGCGGTGCCGCGAGTAATTTCATGTGCAGAACAGATGAATAGGTGATACTGCGCCCACGTTGGCGCGACCTGGAGTGGTGGGATGTCGTTACACCGATTGGATAAGCTTTCTGACCTTGCGCCTGAACAGTGGGACGCCCTGATACCTGGCGATTCACCGTTTTTGCGCCATGCCTTTCTCAGTTCGCTGGAAGACAGCGGCAGCCTCGGGCCGCGTTCCGGCTGGCGCGCCGAGCACTTGCTGCACTACGAGGGTGAGCGACTCATCGCTGCGCTGCCGGCGTACCGCAAGTGGCACTCTTATGGCGAGTACGTGTTCGATCACGCCTGGGCGGACGCTTGCCGTCGCGCCGGTCTGGCCTATTACCCCAAGCTGCTGGTGGCGGTGCCGTTCAGTCCGGTAAGCGGGCCCCGGCTGTTGGCGAAGACCCCCGAAGATGGCCGTGAACTGCTCGCTTGCCTGCCGGGGTATGCCCAGGGCGAGGAGCTGTCCAGCGTTCACGTCAACTTCACCGACCCGGTCGCCGATGCGTTGCTCGCCGAACAACCCGGCTGGCTGCAGCGCATTGGCTGTCAGTACCACTGGCAGAACCGCGGCTATCGGGATTTTCAGGATTTTCTCGACGCCTTGAGCTCACGCAAGCGTAAGCAAATGCGCAAGGAGCGCGAGCAAGTGGCGGGGCAGGGTTTTGACTTCGACTGGCTCGAAGGGCATGAACTGAGCGAGGCGCATTGGGATTTCGTCTACGCCTGCTATTCCAATACCTACGAAGTGCGTGGGCAAACGCCTTACCTAACGCGGGAGTTCTTCAGTCTGGTTGCCGAGCGCATGCCCGACGCGATTCGTGTGGTGCTGGCGCGGCAGGGTTCGCGCCCGGTGGCGATGGCGTTCAGCCTGGTCGGCGGCGACAGTTTTTACGGTCGCTACTGGGGCTGTTTGGCCGAGTTCGATCGATTGCACTTCGAGACGTGTTTCTATCAGGGCATGGATTACGCGATCGCCCACGGCTTCAAGCGCTTCGACGCGGGCGCCCAAGGGGAGCACAAATTGATCCGCGGCTTCGAGCCGGCCATCACCCACTCATGGCATTACCTGGCGCACCCGGGATTGCGCGAGGCGGTGGCGGATTTTCTGACCCAGGAACGGGCGGGGATTCTGGCGTACGCCGAAGAAGCGCGCGGGGCGTTGCCGTATCGGCAGGTGTAGTTGAATCGCGGGTGTCAGCGTAGCGGAGACAATGGGAGCGACTGGGTCGCTCCCATTGAGTGACGGCGACAGGTCAATCCACCCCGACGAACCCACCCGTCTGATGCGCCCACAGCCGCGCATACAAGCCTTTGTGGGCCAGCAGCTCGCCATGGGTCCCGCTTTCCGCAATCACGCCGTTTTCCAGGACGATCAGGCGATCCATCCGCGCGATGGTCGACAGCCGGTGGGCAATCGCAATCACCGTCTTGCCCTGCATCAGCGTCTCCAGACTCTCCTGAATCGCCGCTTCCACTTCCGAATCCAGCGCTGACGTCGCTTCGTCCATGATCAGGATCGGCGCGTCCTTGAGCAGCACGCGGGTGATGGCGATACGCTGACGCTGACCACCGGACAGTTTCACGCCGCGCTCGCCCACATGGGCGTCCAGCCCGGTGCGGCCTTCGGAGTCCGTGAGCAGCGGGATGAACTCGTCGGCGCGGGCCTTGCGCATCGCTTCCCACAGTTCGGCGTCGGTCGCATCCGGTTTTCCGTACAGCAAGTTATCGCGGATGGAGCGGTGCAGCAGCGACGTGTCCTGGGTGATCATGCCGATGTGCGAACGCAGGCTTTCCTGAGCGACGTGGGAAATATCCTGATCGTCAATCAGGATCCGCCCGCCTTGGACGTCGTACAAACGCAGCAGCAGATTCACCAGGGTCGATTTACCAGCGCCGGATGGCCCGATCAACCCGATTTTCTCGCCCGGCTTGATGTCCAGGTTCAGGCCGTGAATCACGCCCTTGCCCTTGCCGTACTGGAAGTTGAGGTCTTCGAATTTCACCTCGCCACGGCTGACCGCCAGCTTCGGTGCAGCGTCCCGGTCGGTGATGCCCACCGGCTGCGCGATGCTCTGCAGACCGTCCTGCACCATGCCGATGTTTTCGAAAATGCCGTTGACGACCCACATGATCCAGCCGGACATATTGACGATCCGAATCGCCAGACCGGTCGCCAGCGCAATCGCCCCCACGGATATCAACGACTGGGTCCACAGCCACAAGGCCAGGCCTGTGGTCGTCACAATCAGAATGCCGTTGAGGCTGGTGATCACGGTGTCCATTTCAGTGATCACGCGACCTGCCAGTTGGGTCTTTTCTGTTTGTTCGCTGATGGCCTCGCGGGCGTACTGCTGCTCCGAGTTGGTGTGCGCGAACAGCTTGAGTGTGGCGATGTTGGTGTAGCCATCGACGATGCGGCCCATCAGCTTGGAGCGCGCATCGGAGGAAATGACCGAGCGAGCCTTCACCCGAGGCACGAAGTACCACAGCGCCAGAATGAACGCGAAGATCCAGCTCAGCAGCGGAATCATCAGGCGCCAGTCGGCTTCGGCGAACAGCACCAGCGCGCTGATCGAATAGATCAGCACGTGCCACAACGCGTCCACCGACTGCACCGCCGAGTCGCGCAGCGCGTTGCCGGTCTGGACGATGCGTTGGGCGATGCGCCCGGCGAAGTCGTTCTGGAAGAAATTCAGGCTCTGCTTGAGCACGTAACTGTGGTTCTGCCAGTTGATCATGCTGGTCATGCCGGGGCTGATGGTCTGATGCACCAGCAGGTCGTGCAAGGCAACGAAGATCGGGCGCAGCACCAGCGCGACGATGACCATCCACGTCAGCTCGAACGCATGTTCGCGGAAGAAATTCGGGTTGGGCGTGCCTTGGGCCAGATCAATGATGCGACTGAGGTAGCTGAACAGCGACACTTCGATCAGCGCGCCGATCAGTCCGACCACCAGCAGCGCGGCAAAGCTGGGCCATACCTGACGCAGGTAATACAGGTAGAACGAGGCGACGGTGTTGGGCGGGGCGGCGGAAGGGGCTTCGCGGAAGATATCGATCAGCTGTTCAAAACGGCGATAGAGCATTGGCAATGACGCCCACGCTTGAGCGGGCTCTCCTTTGGATGGGGATTGGATACAGCGGCTTGAGAGCAGCCCGGAGACAGTCTTCCGATCAGACCACATGGAAACGCGATTGCTCACGCTGAATCAAGGGGCCTTGTCCTTAAAATGCAAAAGCCGGGCAGGCGCCCGGCTTTTACGCTTGCGACAGGCTTAGTTCACGCGCTTGGCCGTCTTGATCAGGATCGGGTCAAGGGGCACGTTCTGCATGCCGCCCTTGTTGCCGGCTTGCGCATTGACGATCTGGTCAACGACGTCCATGCCCTTGACGACTTTGCCGAATACCGCGTAGCCATAGTCACGGGCGCCGTGGTCGAGCATCGCGTTGTCCTTCACGTTGATGAAGAACTGGCTGGTGGCCGAATTCACGTCCGAGGTCCGCGCCATGGCGACGGTGCCGCGCACGTTGTGCAGGCCGTTATCGGCTTCGTTCTTGATCGGGTCGTTGGTCGGCTTCTGTTGCATCTGCGCCGTGAACCCGCCGCCCTGAGCCATGAAGCCCGGGATCACACGGTGGAAAATGGTGTTGTTGTAGAAGCTGCTGTCGACGTACTTGAGGAAGTTCTGGGTGCTGACGGGCGCCTTGTCCTGGTTCAGCTCGATTTCCACATCGCCGAAGCTGGTGGTCAGCACAACGTGAGGCGCCGGAGCGGCCATCAAATTGCCGGCGAACAACACGGCAGCGGCGGAGAGGGCGATTTTCTTCAGCATGGGCAGAGTCCTGAAATTGATGTCGACTGCGAAAAAACAGGACGTAAGGGAAGCACGTTTGCCGGGATTTGGACAGTGGGCGTGTGGCGCGCCCTGTTTTAGTGGGACCGGCTTTAGCCGGGAAGGGGCCAGTGTGAACACCCTCAAATTTGCGGTGTGACCCCCGATGCATTCCCCAGAGACTGAGGGGACTGGACTGAGGGGACTGATTTATTTACAGCGCTTCACCGTAAATTAATCTGTCCCCGGATAGAGCCTATTCAAAGCATCTGCTGCGGCGCCGGGAAGGGCACATCCAGCGGTGCGGTATCAAAACTCTGAATCAGCTCAATCAGAATCTGCGTCGCAGGCCCGAGCGGTTTGTCTTTGCTGGAATACAGATAAAACGTCGGATGCCGACTGCCGCCTTTATCCAGCGGCAGAATCTTCAGCACCCCCTCCTGAATCTCCCGCTCAATGATATGCCGTGGCAGCCAGGCAAAGCCCAAACCGCTGCTGACGAACGCAGCCGCAGTGGCCAGGCTTCCGACCGTCCAGCGCTGTTCGGCGCCGAGCCAGCCGACGTCCCGCGGTTGATTGCGCCCGGAGTCACGAATCACCACCTGCAGCTGGCTTTCGAGGTCCTGGAAATTCAGCTCACGTTGCAACTGATGCAACGGGTGCCCGGGATGGGCGACGGCGACGAACTCCACCTTGCTCATCTCATTGCCCAGATACCCCGGAATACTGAACCCGCTGATGGCGAGATCGGCGACACCTTCCAGCAACACCTCCTCCACTCCCGACAGCACTTCCTCACGCAGCCGCACCCGACATCCGCGGCTCTGCGGCATGAAGGCTGTCAGCGCCCGCACCAGTCGCGCGTTCGGGTAGGCGGCGTCTACCACCACACGCACCTCGGCCTCCCAGCCCTGTTCCATGTGGTGGGCGAGGTCTTCCAGTTGGCTGGCGTTCTTCACCAACTGCCGCGAGCGCCGCAGCAATACCTCACCGGCCTCGGTCAGCACGGCTTTGCGGCCGTCGATGCGCAACAGCGGAACGCCAAGCTGGTCCTGCATTCTGGCGACGGTGTAGCTCACCGACGACTGCGAGCGGTGCAGCGCTTCGGCGGCCTGAGCAAAGCCGCCATGGTCGACAACGGCTTGCAGCGTGCGCCATTGATCAAGGGTCACGCGGGGCGCTTTCATCTCTCGCTCCTGTTGTCCTAAGCTGGCGGTCCCTGAATGGAGACTGCCCCATGAAAAGAATCTGTTGTGTGCTGCTGGCGATGCTGCCGCTGAGCGCGTTCGCCTACCCGATCGACGTCGAGAAAGACATCAGGGGCGTGCAGGTCGACTACAACAGTCATGACGTCGCCTACGACATCGGCAATATCACCCTGAATAACTTTGGCGACGTCCCCGCCAAGTGCAGCGTGGTCTTCCGTAACGGGCCGGAAGCCCCACGCACGCGCCGGGTCCAGGTCGCGCCGAAGAGCAGCACCGAAGTGACCGCCAAGTTCACCCGCGACATCGTCAAGCTGCGCATCTCCCTGAGCTGCGAGCCTCTGTAACCCACGTCTCAGCGACGACCGAGCGTACTTCGGCTTCGGCGATAAAACAAATTCTTAGATGGGTTCGGGTCGATAGTCGGCTTCTTTGATCGAGACGCCGGCCGCTGACAGGGCAGGGTGATGAGCGCTCACGTGCTGGAGTGACATCCAACACGTCTCTTAATCGTCCGTTAATCCCGCCGCCCGATGATGCTCGCGTTCATCGACACTCCATTGGCACTCGTTCGCTCCTGAGTGCATTGCCCGATCGACCCGCAGGACTGCGCCGGGTTGATCGGGATTTTCTTTTAGGGTTAGGCATCGCCGCAAACGGTGGCCCAGCCGACCTGTTCAATAGACACGCCGTGGCCAACCCGCTAAGGTCGCCGCCTTCAAAAAAGGGGCAACCATGGGCTATCTACTTTTCGTGACGCTGATTCAGGCGTTTTCCTTCAGCCTGATCGGCGTTTATCTGGCCGGGCACGTCGACAGCTACTTCGCTGTTCTGCTGCGGGTTGTCCTGGCCGGATTAGTGTTCATCCCGCTGACGCGCTGGCGTCGAGTCGAGCCGTCATTCATGCGCGGCATGCTGTTGATCGGCGCGCTTCAGTTCGGCGTCACCTACGTCTGCCTGTACCTGAGCTTTCGCGTGCTGACGGTCCCCGAAGTGCTGCTGTTTACCATCCTGACGCCGCTCCACGTCACGCTGATCGAGGACGCCCTCAATCGGCGCTTCAATCCGTGGGGCCTGCTGGCGGCGTTGGTCGCGGTGCTCGGCGCGGTGATCATCCGTTACGACCGGGTCGATCCGAATTTCCTCGGCGGCTTCCTGTTGCTGCAGGTAGCAAACTTCACTTACGCGGCGGGCCAGGTGCTCTACAAACACCTGGTCGCCCGCCACCCCAGCGATATGCCGCACTACCGCCGCTTCGGTTATTTCTACCTCGGCGCCCTGGCTGTGGCGTTGCCGGCGTTTCTGCTGTTCAGCAATCCGCAGCATCTGCCGGATGCGCCTCAACGGTGGGTGGTACTGCTGTTCCTCGGCCTGTGTTCCACCGCGCTCGGCATGTACTGGTGGAACAAAGGTGCGTGCCTGGTCAACGGCGCCACACTGGCGGTGATGAATAACCTGCATGTGCCGGTGGGGCTGCTGATCAATCTATTGATCTGGGGGCAGAATGAGGACTTGGGCAAGCTGTTTTTAGGCGGGCTGGTGATTGTTTCATCGGCGTGGATCAGTCGCCGCGGTGTTGTTCAACGCCGGGCTGTTCTCTGAAACAGCCGGGTTAGACGCCCGCGTTACCGACATCAGCGAGGGTGATGTTAGATATCTTCATGGGTGGTTTTTCATGTTGGGATCAACCGAATAGATTGGCCCCAACGAAACGACTTAAACCACTTACCAGCAATTACGCGGAGATCTACATCATGAAAAAGTCCATCGCCTTTAGTTTCGCCTTGTCCATCCTGGCTACGGGTTCTGCATTCGCCAGCTCAGAGCACATTAACCAACGCGCCATCGTCGACGCGTCCAGCGCTACCGTTCTGGACAGCAAAGTCGCCAGCAAAGAGGCGGTCAAGCCTTTCGCCACTCAGACTTCCGGCACCGTGACCGTTGCTGACAACCGCAAAGAGTTCGGTTCCAGCTACCAGCGTGATCGTTAATGCCTTGGGTGTTATAAAACTCAAAATAAAAGCCCGGCAATTGCCGGGCTTTTTGTTGGTTAGTTAATTGAGTGGGAATTAAATGTATCTCGGATTCAAGTTCCGTTAAACAAACTGGCAGTCGGCACATCATTGGATGGCATACGCTCGGTCAGCGCGCTGGCGAGCTCGGCAGAGGCCCGGTAAAGCGGTACATATCCTCGCATGAGGATCTGTGCACTCCGACGGTAGGCCGCGCTGCTTATGTTGATTTCGCCGCCTTGCAGCGCAGCCACCACCGTAGCGTCCAAACGCCCAGCGGGGTTTTCGATACTGACCTCCACATCTGCGAGCTCAGTGCTTAAGGGAGCAATTCCCGTCGCCAACCGGTGCGCGGTAGTGCCTGGTATCAAGCAGGCTGCCGCCAGACAGCAACCGCCCGATACGGCCATCGATGCATGCCCGGTCTGGGGGGTGAAGTAACGAACCGCGATATTTCCCCCATTGCGAGGAGCGCCAACGATGCACACTTTCGGAATGGTTTCGCTGCGCTCGATTTCGGCACGACTCATCAATTCGCCGTCCCTGCGGCGCAGACGCATTTTCAAGCCAGCTTCAATCCAGACCTCCCGCAGCGCTCCCATGAAGGGCAGGTCGGCTTCAAGCTCGGCGATGGATTCTTGGCCCGTTTTGCCGAAGCTGCTTGCCTGAGCGATGACCATTGGTACCGCCACATCGACGCACGACACCTCATGCCCTGCAATGACATCCATCACCGCGCCAGTGGGTAGCAGCGCCCCGGTCTTGTTGCCGACAGGCGACTGCAGGAACAGATCGACGCTAGGAAAGGCGCCCGTCACTCCAGGAATTTCAGCGGTGGCGAAACGGCCATGTTCATCGCATTTCATTCGCGCGATGGTCAGCACGCCCGTGTTGGTGTTCTTTATCTCGATTTCGCAGGTCTGACCCCGTGGCAGTTGGCACAAACCGGCATCGATCGCCCACAAGGGCAGGGCGCTGGACATGTTCCCGCAGTTGACGCTCCAATCGATACCCGCATGGTCGCCGGCCAGTTGCGCGAGCGTACTGATCAGGCGTACCCCGCTCGCTGTCTGCTCGGCCCCCATCAGGAACACCTTGTTGCTGGTCGCGGGTCCACGCCCGAGCCCCGTTATCTGGCGGTTGCCTCTTTCGGTACCGGCCTGCGGGACGCCCATCAAATGTCGCAGGAGTTCAGCGCGCAGGGACTCGTCCTGCGGCAGAAGCGCCTCCCAGACCACGATGCCGGTCGACGTCCCGCCACGCATGTAATGTACGGGTATTTCCAGGACGCCTGAATGACGCCGAAGGGTTAATCCAGATGCAGCCAGAGAAAATGCTTCGTCGGTAAACACAAGGATCTCCATACGGTAGTGACGTGGTGCTGGCCCACTTCCGAGTGGCTCTCAAATGAGCGCCTCCGGGGTGGTCACGGATCTGGGGCGCAGCGCCAACCCCCGGGCGGATTAAACGTGCCCACTGAAGACAACACAGCTTCATCTGCGAAGATACCTGCGGCATAAGGATCCACTGAAGCTGGCAACAGAACCTCGCCTATGTTCGCGGGTAGTGTCGAGCACTCGATTTTCCATGGCGCTTCACCCGCTCGATGCTGGCCGAACGAGAGCTCGCAAGCCAACAGGGAGACGCTTTGTTCGCGGCTTGCGGATCGGCTGAGCAACTCTCTTAAATCGGTACCCAATGGCAGTGGCTCCGGACGGCTCGCGGCGAACAGAAAGTAGTCCCCCGCCAGCAGCAAACAGCCCTGACGCGCCGGGTCATCTATCCCCTGCAACCATTGCCCACGGCATGCGCCAATTGAACGAGGCAGCCGATCCCATATTTCGTAGTAGCTGTTATCCAGCGCTGTTTCGGTGAGGCAATCGCTGGTTTCAAAGTGCATGCGCCCAATGTCTTCATCACCGTTGACCGGCTGATAATCCATCTTGCGATGCCATTGGCAAATGTCGGCGTCGACCTGCGTCACGCCGGCGAAGCCTTGCTGTTCGCTCAACGTCAGGTGCTCAGCATCTCTGAGGTCTTCAAGCGCCAAAGCGGGCAGCGGATTATTGGGGATTCGCAGGTCCGCGAACAGTCGCGGTGTCTGCAGCCAATACACCGCCGTTTCGCTGTCCGTGTGCCCTGAGCGACGCTGGATCAACCGCCGCTTCCATACCCCGAGGTAAGCGTTGGGGACTTGATTCATAAATGTTCCGACCCAAGCAGAGGAGTTTTCACGGGAGTTGCCGGTTCAGGCTTGGACGCCATTGGTAATTGCACACTCTCATTCGACGACATCTTCGCCAACCCCATCCGCAAATCCGCCCCACTGGGCTGTTGATAAACCCCCAGCCCAAACTCCGGCAGCACCGCCAGCAGATAATCGAAAATATCCCCCTGAATCCGCTCGTAGTCGCCCCAACTGGTGGTGCGGGTGAAGCAGTAGATTTCCAGCGGCACACCCTGCGCCGTGGTTTCCATCTGGCGGACCATGCAGGTCATGTCCGGGTGGATGTCGGCGTGGCTTTTCAAATACGCCAGCGCGTAGGCGCGAAACGTGCCGATGTTGGTGATGCGGCGGCGATTGGCTGACATTTCGGCGACGTTGCCTTGCGCCTCGTTCCACGCCCTGAGCTCGGCTTTTTTGCGGCCCATGTAATCCGTCAGCAAGCGAACCTGTGTCAGCTTCTGTTCTTCTTCATCGGAGACGAACCGCACGCCGCTGGCGTCGATGAACAGGCTGCGCTTGATCCTGCGCCCGCCGGACTGCTGCATGCCGCGCCAGTTCTTGAACGACTCGGACATCAGGCGCCAGGTGGGGATCGAGACGATGGTCTTGTCGAAATTCTGCACTTTCACGGTGTGCAGGGTGATGTCCACCACGTCGCCATCAGCGCCGACCTGTGGCATTTCGATCCAGTCGCCGACGCGCAGCATGTCGTTGCTGGTCAGCTGCACGCTGGCAACGAAGGACAGCAGGGTGTCTTTATAGACCAGCAGAATCACCGCCGACATTGCGCCAAGTCCGGAAAGCAGCAACAACGGCGATCGGTCGATCAACGTGGCGACGATGATGATCCCGGCGAAGACGTACAGGATCATTTTCGTCAGCTGCACGTAGCCCTTGATCGAGCGGGTGCGGGCGTGTTCGGTTCGCGCGTAGATGTCCAGCAACGCGTTGAGCAGCGCGCCGACGGTGAGCATGAGGAAGAGGATGGTGAACGCCAGCGCGATATTGCCGAGCACATGATTGGCGGGATTGCTGAGGTTCGGGACTAGGTTGAGCCCGAATTGAATGACCACCGAGGGCGTGACCTGGGCCAGTCGATGGAAGACTTTGTTATGCAGAAAGTCATTGAGCCAGAACAGCGATGGCTGACGGCTCAGGGCTTTCATGGCGTAGAGGATCACCCACCGCGCCAGCCGCCCGAGGGCGAAAGCAGCGACGAGCAGTAACAGCAATCCGGTGATCGTGCGCAGCATTGGCTGGTTTTCCAGCAGCGTCCAGATTTCCTGGGCGCGTAGCCAAAGCGAGTGGGTGTCCATGGGCGCTGGATCTCCTGATCAGAAATGGGGGGCGCGATTAGAGCATTGATAGGGAAGCGAGGGCAGGGTAGGCCAAATCCGGTAACAAAATAGGCCCTTTGAGCTAAAGAGACTCGGCGAATCCGGCTTAAACCGGTACCCTATGCGACTGTTTTTTTGTATTACGCCGAGGTAACACCCGTGTTCTCCCAATTCGCCCTGCACGAACGCCTGCTAAAAGCCGTGGCCGAACTCAATTTCGTCGAGCCTACGCCTGTGCAAACAGCGGCCATTCCGCTGGCGCTGGAAGGACACGATCTACGGGTGACGGCGCAGACCGGCAGCGGCAAGACTGCCGCGTTCGTATTACCGATGCTCAATCGCCTGATGGGCCCGGCCAAGGTTCGCGTCGACATCCGCGCCGTGATCCTGCTGCCGACCCGCGAGCTGGCCCAGCAGACGCTCAAGGAAGTGGAGTGTTTCTCCCAGTTCACCTTCATCAAGGCCGGTCTGATCACCGGGGGCGAAGACTTCAAAGTCCAGGCCGCGATGCTGCGCAAGGTCCCGGACATCCTGATCGGCACGCCGGGCCGCCTGTTGGAGCAACTCAACGCCGGCAACCTCGACCTCAAGCAGGTTGAGTTGCTGGTTCTCGACGAAGCCGACCGCATGCTCGACATGGGCTTTGCCGAAGACGTCGAGCGTCTGGCCGGCGAGTGTGCCAATCGTGAGCAGACCATGCTGTTCTCGGCCACCACCGGTGGTTCGGGCCTGCGCGAGATGATCGGCAAAGTCCTGAAAGACCCGCAGCATCTGCAGGTCAACAGTGTCAGCGAACTGGCTCCGGGCACTCGTCAGCAGATCATCACCGCCGACCACAACGTACACAAAGAGCAGGTCCTCAACTGGCTGCTGGCCAACGAGACCTACCAGAAAGCCATCATCTTCACCAACACGCGCGCCATGGCCGACCGCATCTACGGTCGTCTCGTGGCGCTCGAGTACAAGGCGTTCGTGCTGCACGGCGACAAAGACCAGAAGGATCGCAAGCTGGCGATCGATCGTCTGAAGCAGGGCGGCGTGAAGATCCTGGTGGCGACCGATGTCGCGGCCCGTGGGCTGGACGTCGACGGCCTGGACATGGTCATCAACTTCGACATGCCGCGCACCGGCGACGACTACGTTCACCGCATTGGCCGCACTGGCCGTGCCGGCGGCGAAGGGCTGGCGATCTCGCTGATCACCCACGGTGACTGGAACCTGATGTCCAGCATCGAGCGCTACCTGAAGCAGAAGTTCGAGCGCCGCACGATCAAGGAAGTCAAAGGCACCTACACCGGGCCGAAGAAGGTCAAGGCATCGGGCAAGGCTGTCGGCGTGAAGAAGAAAAAAACCGATGGCAAAGGTGACAAGAAGGGCGACAAAAAGAAAGCCGTCGCCAAGGGCCCGACCAAACGCAAGTCGGTAAATCGTCCGAAGGCCGAGCCTTTGGTCAGCCAGGACGGGATGGCGCCGCTGAAAAAGCGCGTCACGCGTCCGCCAGTCGCTGAATAACCTCCTTCTGCCTCCCGGCCAGCCCGCTGAACGGCTGGCCCTCCGCTGGGTCACAACCACTGAGCATCAAGCCCGATGACCGGACGTCACGGGTATTGCCCTGTTGGCCCACTGGAGGTTGAAACATGTCTAAACGATACGACTGGGACCTGATCGAGCGTCTGCTGCACCACGTACAAAACAGCGTAGCAATCGAGGATGCATCAGAAACGCATGCCGCAGAATTGAGAGCGCTGTTGCTCGAACGTGGATTCATTGCCGCCCACACCAGCGGTGCAGGCGGGAATGGCGAAGGCGCCAGCCTTACCCCACGAGGCGCAAGCCTGCTGGCGATGATCGACAGCAGCATTCCGGGCAATGACCATCCGCGTCAGGTCTTGAACGATCAGGCCGATGCGCTGGATGAGGCGACCTTTGAT
The DNA here is from genome assembly GCF_041060465.1 of Pseudomonas sp. W2Oct36. NCBI lineage: Bacteria > Pseudomonadati > Pseudomonadota > Gammaproteobacteria > Pseudomonadales > Pseudomonadaceae > Pseudomonas > Pseudomonas sp. W2Oct36. The sequence goes on along the minus strand of NZ_JAUERW010000019.1, from coordinate 60,498 downwards.
GAGGTGGCCTCCAAGGCGCAAATCGCCTGATGCTGAAAGCGTCCTGATCAGGACGCTTTTTTCATGCTCTTGTAGCAACTCAAATCCGTGAAGTCCTTGCGCACGTCGGCGATCTTCGCCAGCAACTTCTGCCGTTGATCAGCCGTACTTTGCGCCATCAGGTCCGCAATCAGAGAAATCGCTGCCTGCTCGGTATGGTCATAGGCTGCTCGGTATTCGGGCGTCCAGAAGGTCTGACGGTCTTGCAGCAGGCTGGCAATTTTCTGATCGAAATCCCCGGTCTTGCGCTGTTTGACCGCCGCCAGCAGCTGCGACTGCCAGTGCGCGCGGTTGTCGATCCACAGCCGGTTCTGCTCGCCCAGCGAGGTCGACCATTGCATCACCCGCGCCTGCTGCGCGGCATTCAGTTTGCCCATCCACGGCGTCAGACGTTTCTCCATGCGCTGAGCGCGTTCACTGATCTGCTTGTCCAGCGGCTGGTCGACGAACTCATCCTCATGCTTGCGCAGGTCCTTGGCGAACGCCGCCTGCATTTCGCCCACTTGCTGATCGTCCAGCTGACGCAGCAGCTCGACCGCCGAGGGCGTGATTTCTTTGGAGAGGGTAGCGATGGCCTGCCGCGCTTCGGCGGTGCGTGCTTTGAGCTGCTCTTGATTGACCTGGTTGTTTTCGACCATCCCTTGCAGACGGTCCAGCCAGTCGAGGTAACCGGGAATCTGGGTGGTGCAGTGCCAGCTCAAGTGCTCTTTCAAGCGCTCATCGAGCCAGTCCTTCTGCGACGCATTCATGTCCAGGTAGTCGTTGAGCGACCAGGGGATGATGAAGTCCAGATGTCGATACGTCAGACCAATCTGACTGCACCCCGCCAGCAGCGTCAGGCTCAGCCACAGCGAAATAAAGGTCTTCAACACAATGCCCATGACAGCTCCTTGCCGGTTCGTCTCCCCGTTATAGAGCAAGTCAGGTCACAGCGGTTCAACCCATCAGAAAAACGAGCGGACGACCTTCAGCGTGACGGTGCTTTCGCACTGCGTGTTGTGCCCGCTGTAGGCGCTGCAATCGGCGCCTGTCAGGCTCGAACCGCTGTACATCAGGTTCATGTCCATGCCCAGCACCGGGCGCGATACGTTGAAGGACCAGTCGCTGTAGGCATTGACCACACCGCCACCGTCGATGATCGTGGGTGAGTCGAGCTGGTGGTTGCCGTACTGCATGCGCAGGTCCAGGCCCAGCGGAATCATGTCGCCGAGGTCGAGGAACAGGGTGCTGTCCTGGCGACCGGCGTCAGTGCTGAAGGCGGTGCCGATACGGCTGTCGAAAATGCGGAAGCCGGCGTACAGCTCGTGGCTGTCGAGCTGATCGGTGTTCGGGTAGCTGTAGCGAATCACGCCAAGCTCATAACCGAGGGTTTTGTCGAAGGGCTTCTTGAACCCCATGTAGGAGTCGACTTCCAGCGAGGTATCGGGCGCGAGCCCGGTGCTGGGGGACCATTGCCCGAAGTAGAAGCCGCTTTCGTGGGTCAGGTCGAGTCCGCCATGGAATTTGGAATCGGCACCGCTTGGCGTCACCAAGCCCTGGGCCATCGTGCGGCTGGGGGTGGTGCCGAGCTTGAGGCTGAAGTCGCCCAGCTCCCGCTCGATGACCTGAGCGCTGGCGGCGTGATGCATGAAGGCGGCGCAGGCAAACACCGCACCGGTCCAACGGTTGAAACAGCGAGCATAAGGCATGCTTCACTCCTTTCAGGTTTCGGAGGAGTGGGTCGAAGGTATCTATGCTGACGGCGAATGGCCCGACAAGAACCGCGATCTAGAGCGTCGCAAGGATACCGCCGATTGGCGATATCTCGCGACCATTGGTCGATTCGATGCAGATGGGCTGAACGTTGCGATCAGTTCGCGGTGGAAATCAGCTGGTTGACGACGATCAACGCCTGGGGGAAAGAAGGATAACCGCTGGTGGCGACATCCAGTTTTTCGTACCTGGCGCGATAGGCGCGGGCCTTGTCCTGATCCTCCGTTCCGGCCCGTTGCGCCTGCAGGGCGATGGCCAGCGGGTAGTTGCGGTCGGCGGAGTCATCGAGCTTGGCATCAACCTGTTTCGGGCTGGCGTTCTGACGCAAGAGCAGGATCGCTTGATAAAACTCCGCCTCGCCGGACGTGTCTTCGCGCGCCGCCCGTTCCAGCAGGGCGCTGGCGAGCTCGTCGTTTTCAGCGCGGCGCTCGTTGATCAGCAGCTTGGCCTGGAGCATGTCGTTCTGGTACAGCAGATAGTCGGCGCGGCATGGGCTGCCCGCCACCGAGGTGTCACATCCGTGGGTCGCACAACCGGTCAGCCCGAGGCTTAGCAGGGCGCCGATGATCATCCGTTTGTTCATATCGGTTTCCGCAGAGACTTCAGCAGTTCAGGGCATCGTCCGTTCTGTTGCCATATCATGCGCGGCGCCATTGACAGGCAGCTCGGTGCGTCATGTGACAAGAGAGTAAAGCAGAGCTTTGTGCAGCGAGGAGCGATGGACCTGGCGCCTTGTGATCAAAGCGCCTGGATGTCGACCGCGGAGGCGGGAGAAAATTTACTTTTTGCCGAGGGAGATCTGCTTGGATGGGCCGAAGGTCTGGCCGCTGACACCTTTGGCGATCTGCTGGATCTCGCCACCGGATTTCAAGAAAGCTGCAATTTGCGCGTTGATCGAATCGCTGGTCTCAACGGCAGGAGCTGGCTTGGCTTTCGAGTTGGATGCTTTTACACGCATGGCTGCAATTGACCTATATAAATTTAATACGGCCGGCCATCCTATCGGAATTGGCCGGAAATTGCTTGGGTATTATCCGATGAGGGGAGGGCTGTTGCTCGGGCGGTGGTGCAGACATATTCTTCGACATTAGCCGCTAACTGACTGTTTTAATTGCGATGTTCAATCGGGCGTTCCGTGGTGTTCGACCAGCCTTCATGGCTGCTGCCAGATTCAACGACCTGACGAATGGCTTGAGCCCGGCACCGTCTGCGCGGTGACGTTCATCAACCCCTTGATTTTCAAAGCAGGCAGCCGACGCCAGAGGCCGATCCGGAACGCCCGCCGGAATTCGGGTAGAATGCCGCCCACGTAACGAGGGTATCTGCACATGGCTTTAGTCGGGCGCTACAACAGTTTGCAAGTGGTGAAACACACCAACTTCGGTTTATATCTGGACGGGGCACAAGATGGCGAAATTCTGCTGCCCAATCGATATATCCCCAAAGATATTCCCAGCGAAGATGAAGACTGGCTCAACGTCTTTATTTATCTGGACAGCGATGACAAGTTAATCGCGACCACGGAAAAACCCAAGGTTCAGGTGGGTGAATTTGCCAGCCTCAAAGTGGTTGAAGTCAACAGCATCGGCATCTTTCTGGATTGGGGGCTGCCCAAAGATCTGCTGCTGCCGTACTCGGAAGAAAAGCAGCCGCTGAAGGCCGGCGATTACTGCGTGGTGCATGTCTACCTCGACAAGCACACGCGCCGCATCACCGCGACCACGCGTCTGGATCGGTATCTGGACAAGGTGCCCGTTAACTATGCTGTCGGGCAGGAAGTGGACTTGCTGGTGGCGGAAGAAACCGCGATGGGTTTCAAGGCGATCATCAACAATAAGCACTGGGGCTTGATTCACAAGAACGAGGTGTTCAAGTTCCTGCGTTCGGGCAAACAGGAAAAAGGCTTCATCAAGGAAGTGCGCAGCGACGGCAACATCAGCCTGAGCCTGCAGCCAGTGGGCGAACAGCTTGCCAGCAGCCTCAACGCGCAGATCCTCGGCAAGTTGCGTGACAACAACGGCGTATTGCCTGTCAGCGACAAGAGCGATCCGCAGGTCATCAGCAACCTGTTCGGCGTCAGCAAGGGCAACTTCAAGAAAGCGATCGGCGCACTGTACAAGCAGGGCCAGATCGTCATTCACGCCGACCGTATCGAATTGGTCTGACGTGATACTCGAGTGCAGCGCCGGGTGATTGGCGCTGCACTCGTCAGATTAACGCGGGTTGATCATTTCTGCACGAAGCTGGCGAAGCTCAGGTTCGCGCCGTTCGGGCGCATGTCCTTCAAGTACGAATCCTTGTCAGCCGAGAGCTCCAGGCTCACGGTGGACTTGCGCTTGCCTTCATTGCGAACCACCACCGCGTCTTTTTGATCGCGCAGGAACTTGGTCGTCACCTTCAGGTGAATCAACTCATCCGTGCTAGGCGTGTGCAGAAGCAGATGCAGCCACTCGTACTGACCCACTGCCAGACGGCTCATGGGCAAATCAAACCACCAGATATTGCGCTTGGGGTCGAGCACGGCGAAGTGCGTGTTATTGGTGCCGAGGACGGCGCCGCCGAGCTGTTCATTACGGCGCGCAATGGCCTGCTGCTTATCGAGTTTCATAACATTCCTGGATCACGGTCTCGTCAACCTGGCCCGACGCCCTGAGCGCCGCCGGTTCGGTCGCGCATTCTCCGGGGTTCTCGGGGAAACATAAAGGCAAAATTGGCCGGCGCGATTCGCGGTCTTCGACAGGGACGCGGAGCGCCCCGGGCTGCATTCCCGCGCGGAGCGTGGGAACGATCAAATGTCAGCGCCTGAACGGGCCTCTTCCCGGCTAAAGCCGGTCCTACTAAAAGCAACGCTCGCAGCCAGTGGCACCGGCGCCGCCCGCTGTAGGACCGGCTTCAGCCGGGAAGCCCTTGATCTGCTTAACGCGCTTTTGAGCTGCTCTTGATCTTCGTACGCATAAAGTCCAGACACCACCAAGCGCGACTTGGGCGCAGGCCGAACGCAGACGATGCGCAGTGGGCCGAGCCGCATGGATGCGGCGAGAGCGCCGTCAGGACATGGATGTCCGTTCGGCGCGGGCCCACGGAGCGTCGTCGGAGTGAGGGTATTCCGACGGAGGAGGAACCTAGCCAGGAGCAAGCACCCTTGGTTACTTGGGGTGCTTTTCCAAGTAACTCGCCGAAGGCGAAACGTTCTGCCGTTAGGCAGGACCTAAGCAAACCACATATCCCCCAGACGCATTAAAAACCCAAGCCCACGACGCCCAATCAATCCAGTCGCGAATTAATTGAACCTCTGATTCACCGCTCCGGTCAGTTCTAGTGTCGAGTTAATGACATCCTATTTCCACCCTGGAGTGAACCCTATGAGCAGCACCGGCGATAAAGTCAAAGGCATGGCTAACGAAGCAGTAGGCAACGTCAAGCAGGGCGTCGGCAAAGTGACCGACAACGACAAACTGCGTGCCGAAGGCAAAGCGCAAGAAATCAAGGGCGAAGCCCAACAGACTGTTGGCGAAGCCAAAGACGCTGTGAAAAAAGGCGTCGACAAGGTCTAAATCCCTTGCGCTCTGAGCCCAATGGCTCCAGGCGACCTGATTTGCGACACCGTAACGGCCATCCTCTGATGGCCGTTATCATTTGCGTCACCGACCGCCTGAAACACATCAAATGTACCCAACACCCCGGGCACCCTGTAAAAAGCCAGCCCGTTCGGGTAACTGACGGAATTTCAACGCCATTGCCCGCTCGTATGCATACCGCTTGTAGATACGCTTGAATCAATAATCGTGCTTCGGCTACATCTGTGTCGCGAAAGGAGACGCCATGATATTCCCGGACTTGCGCCAGCTCAGCATCAAGACAGTGTTGGTCAGAACGGTCAAAGAGTTTCTCGATGACGAGATGTCGACCTACGCCTCGGCACTGGCCTACCAGATGCTGTTTTCGCTGTTCCCGTTCCTGCTCTTCCTCATTGCTCTGATCGGCTTCCTGCACCTGCCGGACTTTTTCAGCTGGCTGCGACTGCAATCGGAACTGGTCCTGCCGCCCCAGGCCCTTGACCAGGTCAACCCGGTCATTGACCAGCTGCAACAGTCCAAGGGCGGTTTGCTGTCGATCGGTATCGTCATCGCGCTATGGACCGCCTCGGCTGGCGTGCGGCTGATGATGAGCGCCATGAACGCCGCGTATGACGTGGTCGAAGCGCGCCCGGCCTGGAAGCGCATCCCGCTGTCGGTGTTCTACACCATCGGCATCGCCGGCATGTTGCTCACGGTTGCCGCGCTGATGGTCACCGGCCCGGTGGTCATGAACTGGCTCGCCGCGCAGATTGGCATGGAAGATTTCATCGTCACGCTGTGGACGGTTCTGCGCTGGCCGCTGATCATCATCCTGCTCATGGTCGCGGTGGCGATCATGTATTACGTCATGCCCGATGTTAAGCAGAGCTTCCGCTTCATTACCCCGGGCTCGGTGCTCGCGGTCGTGGTGTGGATCGTCGCATCGCTGGGCTTCGCCTACTACGTCAAAACCTTCGCCGACTACAACGCGATGTACGGCAGCATCGGTGCGATCATCGTGTTGCTGCTGTATTTCTACATTTCGGCGGCGGTGTTATTGCTGGGCGCTGAGATGAACGCGGTGATCGAGCACATGTCCGCCGAAGGCAAGGAGAAGGGTGAGAAGGAAGAAGGCGAGCGCGATGGCACGGCCGATTTTAATACGGTGCACCTCAAGCAGCACGTCTCGGGTCTCGGTCGCGATCACACCCATGACCATGACTACACGCCAACGCCGCCGGTGCTGAAGACCGACAAGTTCTGATAACGCTCAAGGCAGACGGCGCCCGCTGATGGCGCCTCTGCCCGTTGCAGAGGGCCCGCAATGATTCGCGAAATTCTGAAAATGGGCGACGAGCGCTTGCTGCGCATCGCGCCACCTGTCCCCGAGTCGATGTTCGGCTCCCGTGAGCTGAAGACACTCATCGAGGACATGTTCGAAACCATGGAAAGCGTCGGCGGTGTCGGCCTGGCCGCGCCGCAGATCGGCATTGACCTGCAGTTGGTGATCTTCGGTTTCGAAAGCAGCGATCGTTATCCGGATGCCGAGGCGGTCCCCCAGACCATCCTCCTCAATCCGCTGATCACCCCGCTGGAGCAAACCCTGGAAGAGGGTTGGGAAGGCTGCCTGTCGGTGCCGGGCCTTCGTGGCGTGGTCGATCGCTACGAGCACATCCGCTACGAGGGTTTCGACCCGGACGGCAAGCTTATCCAGCGTGAAGCCCGCGGTTTTCATGCGCGGGTCGTCCAGCACGAGTGTGATCACCTGATAGGCCGGTTGTACCCGTCACGCATTACCGACTTCAGCCGCTTTGGATTCATCGAAGTGCTGTTCCCGGGGATGGACCCGAACGCGGACGATTAACGCTTCGGAATTTCACAAAATCTTGGAGCAGATGAGTACCTATGCGGGAGTGAGCGCTCACGAAGAGCCCGGTACATCCGCTAAACATCCGGCGGCTGAGCGAGCGCTTTCGTGAGCAAGCTCACTCCCACAGGTTTCGCAGCGGCATCGTAAACAACCTCGCTTCCACAGGTTGTTCAGCGTTATCAGGGCGAGCACATTCGGCCGAGATTCTCTGCAGCTCATATTATTTCGCTGGCTTGATGAACCGCAGCGTCATGCGGTCGGACTCGCCGATCGCCAGAAACTTCGACTTGTCCTGCTCACCTTTGACCAACGCCGGCGGCAGCGTCCAGACGCCGTCGGGGTAGTCTTTGGTGTCCTTGGGGTTGGCATTGATTTCGCTCTGGCCAGCCAGTGTGAAACCCGCGTTCTGCGCCAGTTCGATCACGTAATCCGTCGGCAGGTATCCGTTTTGTGCGTTGTCCCTGGCCGTGGTGCCGGGTTTGGCCCGGTGGTCGACCACGCCCAGCGTCCCGCCCGGTTTCAATACCTCGTAAAACGCTTTGAACGTCGCCGCTTCGTTGCCGGCGTCGACCCAGTTGTGCACGTTGCGGAAGGTCAGCACCGTGTCGGCTGAGCCTGGCTTACCGAAGACCGGCACCCGGGGCGCGTAGGCCACGACCTCGACCTTGCCGTAATGCGCTGGGTCGGCCGCGTATTTCTGCTTCAGGCTGTCGGCGGATTTTTTCGCGTCATCGCCGGTGGCAGGGTCGACGATGGCTGCCACGTAATGGCCTTTATCTCTGAGCAGCGGCGCCAGCAGTTCGCTGTACCAGCCGTTGCCCGGCGTGATTTCGATAATCGTCTGATCAGGGCGCAGGTCAAAAAATGTCAGGGTTTGCTCGGGGTGACGGTATTGATCGCGGGCCGTATTTTGCGGCACGCGCCAGTCGCCGCTGAGGACGGTCGCGAACTGCTCGTGGCTGACGGTGGATTCAGGTGCAGCAGTTGCCGCCGCTGCCAGGCCCGTCGCCGAAAGTGCCGCGAGAGAGAAAACCATAAGCGCCGGGTTCATGTGCATCCTGCTTGATCGAGAAATGACCGGCGAGGCTAGCACGCGAGGCCGGGCCTCGGATGGCACGTTTGGTTTGGTCCACCGCAGGAAAGGTTCTAAGCCTGCCAGCATCATCCGCCGATCAATCGGCACATCGAACAAGCGAGATCAACGATTTGGTCTGTCGATAACGCGCCAGCCGTGCGGCCAGTTCCTGAGGCAGATCCTCAACCCCCGTGAAGCCGAGTCGCTGATAGAACCCGCCGAGTTCAGGCTCACAGAACAACCAGACATTGCCTTCAACCGACGTCAGCGCGGCCGCGATCAAGCCCGCCGCGACACCTCGCCCGCGCTCGGCTGGCGCGATAAACAGCCCGGTCAACCAGTGCCCGCCAGCGACCGGCGTCAGGCACAGGGCGCCGATAATGCCTGGCTGGCGCGCCACCCACACCTGCGCCTCGCCCCTGGCGCGCATGGACGACCGATGGGCGCGGTAGAACTTCTCCAGCAACGGGCGCTGCACGTCGGGAAGGGTTGAAAACTGGATGTCGGGCATGTGCGGCAGGCGTCGGCTTGAGGGTGGATTCAGCGCATCGTTCTACCCTCATAACCAATCGATCTACAAGTTTTTCCTGCGTCGTTGCACAACCGGTTATCAGCCCGAATGCAGGAACCGGCAATGCCCCACTACCTGGACGACGCGCAGCGCGAAGAGATCAAGCGCCTGCGTGCAAGCTTTACAGGCCGCACGGAATGGCCGACCTGGTTACTGCTGATCGGCGTATTCGCAGGCTGGCCGACGTTGCTGGTTGCCAGCCCGCAGCTGGGCGTTTGGCCGACCACGCTGTTGATGGTCCCGATGCTGGTGCTGTGGATGTCGGTGCAACATGAGGTGCTGCACGGCCACCCGACGCGTTCGTTGCGACTGAACAAGGTGCTCGGTTACGCGCCATTCGCGGTCTGGTACCCGTACACGCTGTATCGCGACACCCATATGCAGCACCACTGCGATGAAGACCTCACCGTTCCCGGTCGCGACCCGGAAAGCCGCTACCTTAGCCAGTTGGAATGGAAGCAGACCGGCATGCTGATGCGTGCGCTGCGCTGGCTCGACAAGACCCCGCCCGGGCGTCTGGTGTTTGGCGTGCCGTTGGCGCTGAGCAGTCTGATCGTCGGCGAAACCCGTCGATTGCTGCGTGGCGAGCGTCAGGCCTGGGCGATGTGGTCGACCCATGGTGGATTGCTGGTGCTGACGTTCCTATTCATCGAGCATTACGCCGCGATCTCGGCCCTGCATTACGTGATTTTTTGCAGCGTGCCGGCGCTGGCGGTGTCGATGGTTCGCTCCTATTACGAGCACCGTCCTGGCGTGCAACCCCAGGAGCGCACTGTCATCAATGAGGCGTCGTGGCCGTGGGCCTGGCTGTTCCTGAATCTGAATCTGCACCTCGTCCACCACGACTTGCCTGGCTTGTCGTGGTATCACATGCCCGTCGTGTATCGGGCGCGGCGCGAGGAGTGGCTGGCACGCAGTGGCGGTTTTCTGGTGGCCGGTTACGCGGAACTCTTTCGTCGCCACAGCTTCAATCCTATCGACAGCCCGCAACATCCCCATGTTTGAAACCCTATGTCTGAAACCCCAGGTCTGATGAGGAACACCGAACATGCCCCAAGGTTTCGCTGAACTGTTGATGTATGTCGCGCCGCCGCGCATTCGGCAGGCGCAGGAACAGTGGCTGAGCCGTGTGCTGGACATCCTCGGCGTGCAGCGTCTCGATGCTCAAGACCTGGAGCTGAAAGCGCTTTGGCTGTCGCCGCAGTTGCTGCTGACGCAAACCTGCGGTTATCCGCTGATGACTGAATTGCAGGGCAAGGTACAGGTGGTCGGGCGGCCTGTTTATCAGCTGCCCCACAGCGCCAATGGCAACCACTGCAGCCTGTTGATCGCCCGCGAGGACGATCCGCGTCAGGCACTCGTCGAATTCAGGGGCAGTCATGGCCTGCTCAATTCGCGGGATTCCAATTCCGGCATGAACCTGTTCCGCCACGCCCTGGCGCCGCTTCAACAAAACGGGGCGTTTTTTGCTGATGTGACGCTCACCGGCGGCCACCGCAGCAGCCTCGCTGCGATCAAAGCGGGTGACGGCGATCTGGCCGCCATCGACAGCGTGACCTTCGATTATCTGGCGCGCGACGGTAGCGAGGAGGTCGCCGGCGTGAAAGTGATTGCTCGAACGGCGGAGGGGCCGTGCCTGCCGTACATCACGCGCCTCGGCGCCGAGGCTGATGTCATCCGCGAGGCAATGAATCAGGCGCTGACCGAACTCCCCGATGTCGCCCACGTGTTGGCGATCAGCGAGGTGATGTCTGCGAGCGTGGAGGATTATCAGGTGTTGCTGGATTACCGGCAGCAGGCGGTATCACAAGGCCTGGCTTCGCTCTAGTTATTCCTCGATGGTCTATAAAGAACACTTTTAAGTATTTTTACTGCATAACCGCGCTTGCTAGCATGCCCACTCGGAAGGTCCCGATGATAAAAATTTCAGGGCAGGGGATGTCTTATGGCTGGCGCCGATATGATGCATCGCCAATACCTCGGCGAACTGTTTGAGCAGCACCACGCCTGGCTATGCCTGCGCCTGCGTCGGCTGCTCGACTCCGAGCAGAGCGCCGAAGACGTCGCGTCCGAAACCTTCCTGCAACTGCTGGCCTCGCCGAACGTTGTGCCAATTCGCGACCCGCGCGCGCTGCTGACCACCATTGCCCAGCGACGGGTGTATGAGCGCTGGCGGCGGCGTGACCAGGAGCGCGATTATCTGGAGGGATTGGCCCTGGAAGATGCTGTTCCGTGTGCATCCGCAGAAAGCCACGCCGCTACGCTGCAAATCCTTGACCGTCTGGATCGCCGCCTTGACCGCCTGCCTGCGAAGATCAAATCAACCTTTGTGCTCTCCCGTCGCGGCGGGCTGACCTATCCTGAAATTGCCGCGCAGCTGGGCATTTCGCAGCGTTCGGTGAGCGACTACATGGATCAGGCTGAAACCTGTTGCCGCCGCGCTTGTCTGGAATAAAGCGTGTGCTGTGCCCGGCCAACTGTGCCAAACCGATTGAGCTCCTCCCATCCTCGAGCGACGAGAGACATCCATGACACCAATCAAAAAACTGCTGGGCGGCTCGCTGCTGGCACTGGCTGCCCTGACGGGCTCGGCGTACGGCGCAGAAAAAACCGCGCCGATTCATTTCGGCGACATCACCTGGGAGAGCGGCAGCCTGATCACCGAAATCCTGCGCACCATCGTGGAAAAAGGCTACGGCTATCCCACCGACACACTGCCCGGCAGCACGGTGAGTCTGGAAGCGGCGCTGGCGAAGAACGACATTCAGGTGATCGGCGAAGAGTGGGCGGGCCGCAGTCCTGCGTGGGTCAAGGCGGAAGCCGAAGGCAAGGTCCACGGCCTGGGCAACATCGTCAAAGGCGCGACCGAAGGCTGGTGGGTGCCGGAATTCGTCATCAAGGGCGACCCGGAGCGCGGCATCAAAGCGCTGGCGCCAGACCTGAAATCGGTATCGGACCTGCCCAAATACAAGGACGTGTTCAAGGACCCGGAATCGCCGGACAAGGGCCGCTTCCTCAACAGCCCGACCGGCTGGACGTCGGAGATCGTCAACACCCAGAAGCTCAAGGCCTACAAGCTCAACGACAGCTACGTGAACTTCCGTACCGGTTCGGGGGCGGCGCTGGATGCTGAAGTTGCATCGTCGATTCGCCGCGGCAAGCCGGTGTTGTTCTACTACTGGTCGCCGACGCCGCTGCTGGGTCGCTTCAAGCTGATCAAACTGGAAGAGCCGCCATTCAACGAAGCCGCCTGGAAAACCCTCGCCGACGCCAGCAATCCCAACCCGATCGGCTCCAGCTCCCTCGCTGCGCACCTGGCCATTGGCGTGTCGGAACCGTTCCGTCAGCAGTACCCGGATCTGGTGAGCTTCTTCGAGAAGGTGGACCTGCCCATCGACCAGTTGAACAAGACTTTGGGCGAGATGAGCGAGAAGCGCCAGGAGCCCAGCGTTGTGGCGAAAAGCTTCTTGAAGGATCACCCGGAAGTCTGGTCTTCCTGGGTGCCAGCTGAGGTGGCCAGCAAGGTGAAAGCCGGCCTGTAAGCGCTTTCCCTTCAAGCTGTGGGCAAGCGGGCTGCCGCTTGTCCCACAGGCAACCCTGTTCATGTACGAGTCACGCTTCATGAACCCTTTATGCCTTCCCCTTCATACCGAACGCCTGATCCTGCGCGAACTCACCCCTGACGACACCCCGGCGCTGGCGCAGATTCTGGGCGATGCCGAGGTGATGCGTCATTCGGTGGCGGGCGTGTTGTCGGAAAAGGCGACAGGGGAGTTCATCGACTGGTGCCGGATTTCCTACCGTGAGCGCGGCTTCGGTCCGTGGGCGGTGGTGGAAAAATCCACCTCAACCCTGGCCGGCTTCTGCGGTCTCAATGCCGAGCGGGTCGATGGCAAGGACGAGATCGAGATCGCTATCGGCTCGCCACCGGGTTCTGGGGGAAAGGCCTGGGCACTGAAGCGGCGCGCAGCGCTCTGGCTTATGGTTTTGAAGAACTGCAGGTGCCGTCGCTGATCGCCATCGTTCAACCGGCCAATTTCGCGTCGGTGAAGGTGATTCAGAAGCTCGGGTTCGGCGGGTTCGTTCACAGCCAGTATCATCGACAGGGCGTGAGAATTTACCGCATGACCGCGCAGCAATGGGCGCTGGGTCGTGCAGTAGAATCACAAGATACGCAATTCCCGTAGGGCCGGCTTTAGCCGGGAAGGCGTCAGGCGTTTCAATGCAGAACTCACGGCGTGCGCGCTGGCCTCATCCCGGCTAAAGCCGGTCCCACAAGGTATGCATCGTTCGGCCAGAGATCGCTCACCGATGGATATCTCGCCCCTCAACTGTTAGCGTCCAGCAGACAATCAAAGCGTTGATCACCGATAAAAAGTCGCCGGGAGAGGACATGGAATATTGCAGATCGACAGCAATGACGATAATGAAGGCGTCACTCGGGCTGACTTTAGTGGGGGTGATGGCCCTGCAGAGCGTGGCATTGGCCGGCGAAACCGCGCCCGCCCCCGCTCCCGCACCCGTGGCCGGGGATTCCGCGCTGACCTTCGTGCAGGAGCGGCATCTGGGCGAAAGCCTGGGCTGGCTGGGTTATCAGGTGGCGTCCCACACGGTGACCTTCGCCACGATCGTCGAGACCGTCGGCCGTACCAAGGCCCAGGAAATCGTGCAGGACGAACTGCAAAGCCTGCAGCCGCAGTATCAGCAGGAATGGGACCGAAACCTCGCGGCCGCCTACGCCGCATCCTTCAGCCCTGAAGAGCTGAAGGCACTGGACGCCGCAGACCCGGCGCCGGACGTCGCCAACACATTCCGCAACAAGCAGCGCGATGTCGGCGCTGACATGAAGGACCGCTCCAGCGAGCTGCTCAAGGTTTACGTGTCCACCGCGCTGGACAACGCATTGAAAAAAGCCAAGCCTTGAGCGCGCGTTTTTATGAAGCGTTTTTTCGATCATCCCCGTCACGAAGGAAAGGAGAGACCATGGACCCGTTCATGCAAGCGGCCATTGATGAAGCGCAGAAGGGCCTGGACGAAGGCGGTATTCCCATCGGCTCGGTCATCGTCCACGACGGCAAGATCATCGGTCGTGGCCACAATCGTCGCGTCCAGGAAGGCAGCGCCATCAAGCACGGCGAGATGGACGCCTTCGAAAACGCCGGTCGCCAGCCCGCCCGCGTTTATCGCGAAGCCACGCTTTACACGACCCTGTCCCCCTGCGCGATGTGCAGTGGCGCGATCCTGCTGTACGGCATCCGCAAAATCATCGTCGGCGAACACGAGACGTTCATGGGTGAGGAGGAATTGCTCAAGTCCCGTGGCGTGGACGTGAATGTGCTGCACGACAAGACGTGCGTCGGACTGATGAAGCAGTTCATCGCGGACAAGCCTGAGCTGTGGAATGAGGACATTGGGGAGTAGGTCAGCGTCAGGCCTTGACTCGCGCCGTCCCGAATAACTGCACCTGCTGCAACTGCCCGTCGCGCTCGATCAGGCGCAACGGCGCGGTGCCGCCGGGCATCACCACGTCCACCAGACCCGCTTGGACCCAGCCGCAGAACCACGCTGCCGACGCGACCGCGCTGGCGCTGGTGCCCGATGACGCCGTCGGGCCTTCGCCCCGTTCGAACACCCGCGCTGTGATGCGGTTTGGCCCCGAACGCGCGGCCCATTGCAGATTGACTCCGCCAGGGCAGGGGTCGCCGCTCCCTGATTCGCCGGCGACGAAGGCGATGCGGGTCAGGGCGGCGTTCAACTCGGTTTGGTGAAGGTTTGCGAAGCCGGGCAGATCATCCACATCCGCCATCAGCGTGACGCAATGGGGGTTGCCCACCCTGACGAACACGCTGGTCTGCCATGCGGGGTGCAACGCCGCTATACGCTCGACCCGGTTAACCTCCCGCTCATTGAGCATCGCTTTACCGACACCGGCTCCTGTCGCGCCCACCGCCTGTGGGCCGAAAGTGGGGGCGCCGATGTCCAGCCAGAACCCGTTCACGCCGTCGACGGTTGCAGAAACCGCCTGGGTTGCTACGGGGCTTGGCATGTCAGCATTGTCGTGATGAACGCGCAGGCTGAACGGCGCGCTGTCGGTGCCAAGGGCTGAGTCTTTGAGTGATTGAGCGAAGATGGTCAGGCCGTTGCCGCTGCGTTCAGCGAGGGTGCCGTCGGTGTTGACGATCAATAGGTCGAACGGCGCGGTGTCCTGGAACGGGCCGACCAGAAGACCGTCCGAGCGGTGAGATTTGCTCCCCGGTGGACGCTGGCCAGCGGGCCAGTCACAGATCGCCGCGACGGCTTGAGCGGTCCAGGTGTGGCGGCCAGTGGCGGCTTCTATCGGTGACTGGGGCAGAGGGACGCCGAGGGTGCGCAGGGCATCGGGAGCAATCACCGCGTAGATATTGCCGCGAGCGTCGTAGAAGCGAGCCATGGTCAGTCCGGATCAGGGAGTCAGCGCGCATTAAATCACGCCGACCCGCGCGTTGCTGCCCACCCTTCACACCACCAACGTCAACCACGCCGATACCAGCAACAGCACCGCCATCGCCTGATTGAAGCGCTTCATGCTCTGCGCCGAGCGGCAGAATGTCGCGGCGCTGACGCCCAGCCAGGCCCAGGCGCTCATGCACGGGATCGACACCAGGAAGAACGCCAGCGACAGCCATATCACCCGCAGCATGCGATCGGCGTCGGTGCCGGCGAACACGCTGACCACGGCCAGCGCCATCATCCAGGTTTTCGGGTTCACCCACTGCAGGCTCGCCGCGCCCCACAGGCCCAGGGTCGGGCCGCTGCAGCGTTGCGTCGGGTCGATCGCTTCGGCGGGCGCGCTGAATATCTGCCACGCCAGCCAGGTCATCCAGGCGATGCCGACCCATGACATCAGCGTCTGCACCTGTCGATGCCGCGCCAGCACGTCGCCCAGCCCGGTGCCGACCATCAGCACCAGCAACGCCGCACCGGCGCAGGCCCCGAGCACAATCGGCAGCGTGCGGAGCAGGCCGTGGCGCGAGCTGTTGGTCAGTACCAGAATGTTCGTCGGGCCGGGCGTGATGGACGCGACGAAAGCGAACAGCAGAAAGGGCAGGAGGGTTTGCATAAGGCCACTCGGCGGTCATTGATCGTGGAGCAATGATCCGCGCGCCGTGGGCGGTCAGTCTGGAACAATTGAGCAGCGTCGGCGGTAGTCCGCCGGGGTCATGCGATAGGCGCGCTGGAACCAGCGGCCCAGATGGCTTTGATCCGCGAAACCCAGGGCCGCCGCGACGCTGACAGGCGCCTCGCCCCGCGCCAGCAGATGGCGGGCGCGGGTCAGGCGCAGCTGGATCAGGTAGGCATGGGGCGCCAGGCCGAACGCGGCCTTGAATGCGCGGCTCAGGCGGAAACGATCGACGCCGGTCACCTGCGCCAGATCGTCCAGGCCAATGTCCTGCTGCAAATGGCTGTGCAGATAGTCACGCGCTCGCTGGGCCACCAGCGGCAGGCGGGGATCGGGGTCGATCAAGGTGCGCCAGCGCAAGTGGCTGGTCAGGTTGGCCAGCAGGTGGTCCAGCGCGGTCTGGCGCACGATGCGCAGTTCGTCGTGGTGCATCGCTTCGAAGGCGTCGGCCGTCGCGATGGCGAGGCGCGGGTCGTCCGCCAGCGTTGCCGCGAAGCTGAGCTGGGCGTTGTCCGGCGCTTCTTCAAACTGCGCGCGTAACTCTCGGTCAAGCCAGCGCGGGTCCAGATACAACGTGCGGTAGGTAAAGCCGCCCGCTTCCGGGGCCGTGCCGTCGTGGATGTCGCCCGGCTCGAGCAGGAACACTTTGCCCGGCGTGCTGTTGTGCTGCTGTCGACGGCAATTGAATTGCTGCAGACCCTGTTCGGTGATGCCGACCAGATAGCTGTCGTGCCAGTGGGGATCGTAGGCATGGCCCTCGAAATGCGCGCGCACTGTCTCGATGCCGGACGTGGCGTCCTGCTTGAGCTCGATCCAGTTGCTGTCGGACATCGCATGGCCTCTGAAGGGGTAGCGGGTTTGGGTAGGCGGTCAAGCTTGAGTACGTTACCGCGCCGCTTACGGCAGGTCTGGAAGAATCGTGCAGCGGACGACGAAGTGTCGGCGCATGGGACGGTCCGGCGGGTCGGCGACTATTCTTGTTACAAAGCGAAAGGTCCTACACGTTGCTCATCCACCGTGACAGCGCGAACCTACGCGCTCGATCGCCATCAAAGACCGGAATCGTTACCCATCCCACAGAAGGTAAATGATGAACAGTTTTCCGCGACGCCTCGCCGTCGTCTTGCTCGGCGGACTGTTGTCCGCCGGGCTGGCGCAGGCCGATGATCACACCGCGCACTCGCCGCCGCTTCTGGCGGCCGCCGGTTACCCGAGCCGCTCGATCAACGTTCCCGATAACGGCGCCGTGCGCCGTGCCAATCCCAACAGTCGTCAGGGCACCGAGTCCATCGCGCCACGTGTCGGTGGCCCGAATCTCGGACCGACGCAGCCACGTCCGCCCACCCTTGAAAACGGTGGCATCGGCAACGGTTATCCGACCCGGCAGCAACCCGCCCGGCCTTCCGGCGATACCGAACGCCGCAGTAACTGAAATCACTGCCAGCCTCTCTTCCATTTCAGAAGGAACCGCCTATGTTGCGCGCCACCCCTTTTTACAAGCTCGCCCTCCGCAAGACATTGCTGGCGACCTTATGCGCCTCCGCATTATTGGGCCTCTCCGTGCAGGCCACTGCTGCGACCTATCAGAGCGAGGCTGGCACGCTGACCGTCGATGAGGTCGTCGGCGGGTTGCAGCATCCCTGGGCGGTGGCGTTTCTGCCGAACTCCCAGGGAATGTTGGTCACCGAGCGTACGGGCAATCTGCGCCGGGTGACGCCTGACGGCAAGTTGTCGGCGCCGATCTCCGGCGTGCCGAAGGTCTGGGTGCAAGGGCAGGGCGGTTTGCTGGATGTCGAGCTGTCTCCGGATTTCGCCAAGGACCGCATGGTGTACCTGACCTACTCTGAGGCCGCGAGCGACGGAAAAACCGGCGGTACGGCGGCGGGGCGCGCAAGGCTCTCTGAGGACATGACCAAGCTCGAAGGCTTCACGCGCATTTTCCAGCAGCAGCCGAAACTGTCGGTGGGCAACCACTTCGGCTCGCGCATCGTCTTTGATCGCGACGGCTACATGTTCATCGCCCTGGGCGAAAACAACGATCGCGCCACGGCTCAGGACCTCGACAAACTGCAGGGCAAGGTCGTGCGCCTGTACCCCGACGGCACCGTGCCCAGGGACAACCCTTTTGTCGGCCAGAAAAACGTTCGGCCGGAAATCTGGAGCTACGGTCACCGCAATCAACAGGGCGCCGCGCTCAACCCCTGGACCGGCACGCTGTGGACCAACGAGCACGGTCCGCGTGGCGGGGACGAAATCAACATCATCGAACGCGCCGGCAATTATGGCTGGCCCATCTCGACCTTCGGCATCGACTACAGCGGCGAGCCCATTTCCGAGTCCAAGGGCAAGGTAGTGGAGGGCGTGAAAAACCCCTTCCACGTGTGGGAGAAGTCCCCAGGCATCAGCGGCATGGCGTTCTACGACTCAAGCACGTTCAAGGCGTGGGACCACAACGTCTTCATTGGCGCGCTGGCATCGGAGGAGCTGATCCGCCTGGAGCTCAAGGAAGACAAGGTGGTGCACGAAGAGCGTTTGCTCGGCGAGCTCAAGTCCCGCATTCGCGACGTGCGACAAGGGCCGGATGGGTATGTGTATGTGCTGACGGACGAGGACAACGGGAAGTTGTTGAAGGTCGGGTTGAAGGTGGAGCAATAGGCTCTTGTAACGTGTATGGCTCACTTCTAATGGGTGAGCCTAATAGGGCTCATTATCGCGAAAATGTAATCTATAGAGCTCATTTGTCAGAAATGAGCCCTATATAGCTCATGCCTCTTGACCTGAGCCATATACATTACATACTCGCTGCTCGACAGTGAGGCTCCCATGAAAACTACCCTGCTGGACCAAATTAGAAAGCGGCGCCTGGCGCTGGGCCTGCAGATTCAGCAGATGCCACTGCGTGCGGGCCTGACACGTCAGCAGTACGGCAAGATAGAAGCAGGTGGGAATCCGCGGTTGACGACCCTCGACCAGATTGCAGAGGGACTCGATGCGGCTCTGCTTCTCGTCCCCAAGTCAAAGCTTGCGGCGGTGCAGCGAATCCTCGACAGCGAGGCCGCCCACGACATTGATCGCCCGTACGCGGCGCAGGTGAGTGAATCTTCAGGTCCAGAGCATTTCATTCATGAGGCTGACGAGAGTCCGTGGGGTGATCTCTGATGGCTGATGAAACAGTTGCGGCATTGCAGCTGACCCTTCAGGGGGAGCGTGTGGGGTACGTGGCGGGATATTCCAATGGCAAAAACGTATTCACGCTGGAGCCCGAGTACATCGAGAATCAAGCCCGACTCCCGCTGACGCTTTCACATACTGACCCTATGGCATTTGCGCAGCAATTGGCCAAACGGCACCCCTACGTCAGCGCCCATAAACTGCATCCGGTGTTGAGCAACCTCCTGCCGGAAGGAGCGTTGCGCGATTATCTCTCGCAAGCGATGAAGGTCCATCGCGATAACGAGTTTCCACTGCTCACCTGGCTGGGCCGCGACTTGCCGGGCGCTTTGGTTGCAGAGCGAATGGACGCTGCAGACATCCCCGGCCTTGCGTTGCAGCACCGTGGGAAAATCGCCCCGACCGTCATCGGCATTCCTGATAGCCAGGCGCATTTCTCACTGGCTGGGGTGCAGATGAAATTTTCCATGCGCGACAGAGATGGGCGGTACATCACCGGTGATCCTGATGCGCCTGGCGACTGGATCATCAAGACGCCTTCGACGATCCACCCGTTTGTGCCCCTCAATGAGTACACGGCGATGACGCTGGCAGCGCTCGCTGGTGTTGAAATTCCCGAGATCAGGCTGATCCCGATGGCTGACATCGAAGCGCTGCCAAATATAAACCTGCCGAATGAAACGCTCGCTTACGGCATACGTCGTTTCGACCGTCTGCCAGGAAACGTGCGGGTGCATGCTGAAGATTTCGCGCAGGTATTCTTCGCCTACGCACACGATAAATACCGCAATGCAAGCTCAGACCAGATTGGGAAACTGGTATATCGCAGCTCGCTCCACGCGCAGCGTGATGCAATACAGATGGCGAGGCGGCTACTGGTGAATGTGCTACTCGGCAATGGCGATGCGCACCTGAAGAACTGGAGCATGATTTATCGCGACGGTCGAAACGCCGAGCTTTCACCAGCCTACGACATTGTTACGACCAAAGCCTACATCGCCGACGAGAGCAAGCCTGCGTTGAATATGGCCAAAGCCAGAAACTGGTATGGTATGTCACTCGAACACTTCAAGAAGTGGGCTGAATACGGCGACATTCCTTGGCGACCGGTCCTTTACAACTTGAGAGCGACCATCGACAGCGCACGCACCCTGTG
The DNA here is from genome assembly GCF_041060465.1 of Pseudomonas sp. W2Oct36. Classification (NCBI taxonomy): domain Bacteria; kingdom Pseudomonadati; phylum Pseudomonadota; class Gammaproteobacteria; order Pseudomonadales; family Pseudomonadaceae; genus Pseudomonas; species Pseudomonas sp. W2Oct36. The sequence continues at coordinate 40,148 of NZ_JAUERW010000019.1, read as the reverse complement.
GCCCGGTGCGCTTGAAAATAGCCCCATGCCAGACGCGCAGAAGGACGCCTTGCGGGCGCACTGGAAAGATCTGCATCAAGACTTCCGTATCGGATGATTCTTCGCGATCTACTTCACGTTTATCCCTGCACTTAACATCAATCCCGGTTGTAAAAATTCCGCGCAGAACGTAAAAGAGGCGCCGCCGAACTGGCCTGTGTTTCTCGTTGCCCGACTGTCCCTCTCCAGGAATTCAACCGCCGATGATCACCTCGTCCCGTCCCGCTGCCGGCTTCACCCGTCGGCTGTTGCCGTTGAGTATCGCTTTCGCTTCGCCATGGCTGGCGGCCCAGGAAGCCGAGCCGGTGACCCTGGATGCACTGCGCGTAACGGGGGAGCAGGAGTCGATTTATCAAGCGAGTGGCGCGTCGGTTGGCGGTTTCAGTGAAGCGCCGCTGCGCGACACGCCGGCGTCGATTTCGGTGTTCACCGCCGAGCGGCTGAAGGACCAGCAGGCCAAGCTGCTCAGCGATGTTTTGCGCAACGACGCGTCGGTGGGCGACAGCTATGCACCGGTGGGCTATTACGAGAATTTCGTCGTGCGCGGTTTCTCGCTCAACGCGGCCAACAGCTACCGCATCAACGGGCGGAGCATCACCGGCGAGCAGAACGTGGCGCTGGAAAACAAGGAACAGGTCGAGCTGCTCAAGGGGCTCTCCGGCCTGCAGAGCGGCGTGTCGGAGCCGGCGGGCGTGATCAATTACCAGACCAAACGCCCGGAAGACGTGCGCTCGGTGACGGTCTCGACCAACGAGCACGGCGAGCGCTACATCGCCACGGACGTCGGCGGCTGGTTCGGCAGCGAGAAGCAATTCGGCCTGCGCGCCAACGTTGCCCACGAGGATATTCGCTCCTACGTCGAGCACGCCAATGGTCAGCGGGATTTCGCCTCCCTGGCCTTCGACTGGAACATCAACGACCAGTCCACCCTGCAGCTCGACGTCGAATACCAGACCAAAGAACAGCGCTCGGTGCCGGGCTACCAACTGCTGGGCGGCACCGCGCTGCCCCACGACGCTTCGCCGCGCAAACTGCTGGGCTATCAAAGCGGCTCGAACCCGGTGGGCATCGACTCGCTGAACATGAACGGCCGCTACGAATACCGCCTCAGCGACGACTGGAAAGCCAGCCTCAGCGCTTCACGCAGCCGCGTGGTCATCGACGATTACAGCGCTTTCGCCTACGGCTGCTATTACCAGAGCGACTGCCCTGCCGAGCCGTTGACCGGGCACTTCACGCCCAGCGGCGGTTACGACATCTACGATTTCCGCAGCCCGGACGACACGCGACGCAACGATGAAGTCGAAGCGTCCATGACCGGCCTGTTCGACACCGGCTGGCTTAAGCATGAGCTGACCTTCGGCAGCAGCGCGTTCCGGCGCACGGTCGACACCCGGCCGTATTTCAGCGAATACGTCGGCTCCGGCAACATCCACGAGACGCCAGACACCTTCGCGCCGTCGGACCTGTCCGTGGGCCACACCGAACGGCGCCTGGACAGCCGCCAGTACGGGCTCTTCGCCACCGACCGCATCCGTTTCAACGAGCATTGGCAGACGGTGATCGGCGGGCGTGAGGTGAAGCTCGATGAAAAGGCCTACAACGAGGACGGCAGCGACAACCGCCATACCGAGCGCTCGATCTTTCTGCCCCAGGCCGCGCTGATTTACAAGCCGATCGACAACGTTTCGCTGTACACCAGCTACAGCAAAGGGTTGTCCCTGGGCGGCACGGCGTCGGTGTTCGACAGCAATGTCGGGGAAATCCTCGCGCCGACGATCTCACGTCAACTGGAAGCCGGGGTCAAATACGACTGGCGCCGCATGAGCTTCACCGCTGCCGTATTCCAGACCCGCCAGGCGTATCAGTATTCGAAACCCAGCGACGACGGCAGCCTGACCTTCGTCCAGCGAGGCCAGCAGAAAAACACCGGCGTCGAGCTGAGCGCCAATGGCTACGTGACCTCGCAGTTGCAGATGTCGGCCAGCGTCGCGGCCATTCGCGCGCGGGTTGAAGACAGCGGCACCGCGGCTTACGAAGATCATCAGGCAATCAACGTGCCCAAATTCCGCGGCAGCCTGTCAGCCGATTACGCACTGCCGATTCAGGGGCTGGCGTTACTGGGCGGCGTGCAATACAGCGCCAGCAAATACGCCAACCGCGAAGGCTCAGTGAAAGTCGATGACTACGCGGTGTTCAACGCGGGCAGTCGCTACAGCACGAAAATCGAGGGCTACGACACGGTCTTGCGCCTGACCGTGGATAACCTCTTCGACAAGCGCTACTGGCGCGACGCGGGCGAATACCTGGGGGACGATTACCTGTTCCTCGGCGCACCGCGTACGGCGCGGGTGTCGGCGACGGTGAATTTTTAAATCAGCTGCTGAAACGCGTCAGCCGTCAGCGATCCGCCCGCAGGCCGTCAGCTTTGTTATCCTGCGCGCCTTTGTCGCACCCGCGTGCGTTTCAACCTGTGATTTGGGGTCTTTCATGACAGCCATTCTTCGACCACGCCCACAACCCATCAGCCGGGGAGACTACAAAACCCTGGGGCTGGCGGCACTGGGCGGGGCGCTGGAAATCTACGATTTCATCATTTTCGTATTTTTCGCGCTGACGCTCAGTCAGCTGTTCTTTCCGCCGGAAATGCCCGAGTGGCTGCGCCTGCTGCAAAGCTTCGGCATCTTTGTCACCGGCTACCTGGCGCGCCCGCTGGGCGGGATTCTGATGGCGCACTTCGCCGACAAACTGGGTCGCAAGCGGGTGTTCAGCCTCAGTATCCTGATGATGGCGCTGCCGTGTCTGCTGATCGGTGTGATGCCGACCTATGCCGACATCGGCTACTGGGCCCCGTTGATCCTGCTGGCGCTGCGCATCCTTCAGGGCGCAGCCGTGGGCGGCGAAGTGCCAAGCGCCTGGGTGTTCGTCGCCGAGCACGCACCGAAGGGCCATCGCGGTTATGCGTTGGGCGTTTTGCAGGCCGGGCTGACCTTCGGCTACCTCATCGGTGCACTGACGGCGACCTGGCTGGCGAAGGTCTTCAGCCACGCGGAAATTCTCGATTACGCCTGGCGCATCCCGTTTCTGCTGGGCGGGGTCTTCGGCGTTATCGGCGTGTGGCTGCGCCGCTGGCTCAGCGAAACCCCGGTGTTCATGGCGATGCACGCCCAGCGCGAGGGCATGACTGAGCTGCCGCTGCGCGCCGTCCTACGTCAACATCGGCAATCTCTGCTGCCGGCTGCGTTACTGACCTGCGTGCTGACGTCCGCCGTCGTGACGCTGGTGGTCATCACGCCTACGGTGATGCAGCAGCGTTTCGGCATGGCCCCCAGCGACACGTTCGCCCTCAGCAGCGTGGGTATCGTCTTTCTCAATATCGGCTGCGTGCTGGCCGGCATGCTGGTCGACCGAATCGGCGCCTGGCGCGGGGTGGTGCTTTACAGCCTGTTGCTGCCCGTGGGCGTCGGCGTGCTCTACGCCAGTCTGGTCAGTCACTGGCTGCCATTGAGCCTCGCTTACGCGGTGGCCGGCCTGGCCTGCGGCATTGTCGGCGTCGTGCCTTCGGTCATGGTCGGACTGTTTCCGGCGAACATTCGCGTCTCCGGCATCTCATTGACCTACAACATCAGCTACGCCCTGTGGGCAAGCACCACGCCGCTGGCGCTGATCGCCTTGATGCCATGGAGCCCGTGGGTGTGCGTCGGCTACTGCGTGATCATGGGCGCGGTCGGTCTGGTGACGGCCATGTTCTTTGGCCTGCGCAAGGGCATGCAGGTCGATGATCCGCGGGTGGTACAGGCTGGAAACTGACAGGGCAGGGGGCGTCGCAATGGCGCCCCTTGTCGACATGAGGGTGCGGATTTCAAATCCGTGCCATTTCAAACGAGATTGATCCGCTGATTTGTAACAGATGATTGTAATTATCATTTGCAGCGTTTATTGTCCCCCGTCTATACAACTCACCCGCTGTTATATAACCAAATGGCTCTGCATTGGGTCGTGCGTGGATCAATTGTCTGCTGGTTCAGTGGGGATGTTTCGCCAATATTTGTAGGAAACTTTACTTATCATTGTTCGGTTATTAACCGGGCTTGACTGTGCACATTCTCTAACCGTTAGAGATTTAAAAATCAATAAGAACACTATTACGGCCATGGCTGAGTTACCGCCAGGGTCGGCACGTCGCGGAGACTGTTGAGGGCCAATGATAGAAGAACAACGCAAACGTAGACCATTGAAAAAAACCACCCCCAGAGAGCAGGAAGTCCTTCAGCTGGTGCTTCAGGGGCACACCAACAAAGCGATCGCCCAGCGGCTGGGGATCAGTGATTACACGGCCCGCGACCATGTGTCGGCCTTGCTCAGGAAGAACGAAGTCAGCAATCGGGCGCAGCTCATCGCTCTGCACGTTTCGGCAGCGCGCAAGAAAAAACTGGCACCACCCCTACATCTGACGGATTGTTCCGTCGAGCGGTAAGTGCATAATTAACCCGATTTAATCACTGAACTTTTAAAGCTGTCTTCGGCCTTTGCTTTGCCGCGATGACGCTGGCGTCGTAATAAGTGGTCTTTTGAGTGATGACCCTGTTTTCGCCACTTCGATGTGTCTTCACGAAGTGTTCGCGATGATGCACCCACAATAACGATCAATAATAAGGATGAAATCGATGACCCTTCAAATCGCAACGTCTGAGCCCTTGAAGCAACCGTGCATCGATGCAGACTTTAATGTGGACGCGTCAAGCGCGTTTCAGCAATTGGTCGATGAGCAAAGCCAGCTGTCCCGAGACCAGTTGAGCGAGCTGCACAAGCAATGGCTCGGGCCCCACGGGGTGTTTGCCACCTTCAGCGCTGAGGTCGAACGACTGGGGCGTCAGGCCCCCGCGCTGGATGATCTTTCCAGCCTGGGCAGCGCGGAGCGGATGAACGAAGCCGAACGGGCGGTAGCGTTCGCGCTGGCGCAGAGCAATCGCCGGCGCGCGACCAACAACCCCTTCGGCTCACGCTCGCGTCAGGACCTGTGTTGCGTGGTGTTCGACGAGACCGGCGCGTACACCCTGGCGGAGCGTTATGCCGCGTACGAAGCCATGCGCCAGAGCGACTCGGATTTCTTCATCAAACTGATCGCCACCACTCGCGGCGTCACCGAACGGCGCATCGTCTTCCACGGTTTGCTGGAACATTACGACCGCCTGCTGCCGATCGAAAAAAGCATCTACCCCGAGGCCTACCGCGACGTGCAGCAAACGCATCTGGATCGGGAAGAAGGGTTGTATGGGCCGCTTATGTTGGGCGACAGCCTGCAGAACCTGCTGACGCAAATGACACCTCTTGAGCTGCTCAAGCAGATTAAGGCACCGACCGACGCCATGGCCTGCAGCGAATAGCGAGTCTTCAAGAGATCAACAACGCTGCCGACTCACCCCAACGCCGCACCCTCGCGCGCGCGCACGTCGCTGGACGGCTGCGCCGGAGTGACCCGATTGCGCCCGGCGCTTTTTGCGTCATACAGCGCCATGTCGGCTTCGTGCAGCCACATGGCGGCGTCGGTTTGGTGCGCGCCATAGGCCGCGACGCCGATGCTCAGGCTCAGGCTCAGCTTGAGATCGGGGAGGGCCGAGTGGGCGTGGTCATGAACCGTACGCCGCAGGCGTTCGAGTATTTCGGTGGCCTGGGCCAGGGTGGTGTCGGGGAAGATGACGCAGAACTCGTCGCCGCCGTAACGGCCGGCCATATCGGTCTGTCGCAGGCTGGCGGACAGCGCGTTGCTCAGTTGCTTGAGCACGTTGTCGCCGGTGATATGGCCGTAGGTGTCGTTGATGATCTTGAAGTGGTCGATGTCAATCAGCGCCACGCTGTGCTGGCGGTTGAGCTTCTGGCATTTCTCGAACTCCAGCGTCAGTCGATCCTTCCACGCGCCGTGGTTCATGAGCCCTGTAAGGCTGTCGGTGGCGCTGAGTTTTTCCAGCCCCTTCTTGCTCTTCGAGAGTTGCACCGCGACCTGATAACAGACCAGCCCGATGGCCATCGGGTAGATCACCAGCATGGGCAGGCAGGCGAATAGCTGCAGCTGAGAGACGTGGGGGAACAGCGCCGGCAGGAAAATCTTGTACGACACCAGGGCGCCCGCGATTTGCGCCAGCGAACCCAACATAAACAGACGTAAACCACCGGCCGCGATGTTATTCATCGCCATCATCGACAGCACCGTCACGGTGGGAAGCGGGCTGATCCCCATGGCGCCCGCCCAGAAACCGCCGCCCAGCGAGTCGTAGATCAGGTTGCGGCGCTCGGCGGCATAAGGCTGAGGTGAACGCTTGGCGAGCAGAAAAGCCATGTGCGGCCAGCCATAACCGTGGGCGATCATGGCGATCCACACCCAAGTCGGTGGGTGAGAAGGGTACAGCGCTGCAGCCACCGCGAAGAACCCAATGCCCAGGCCGATGCTGCGCGGCAAGTACATGCGTCTGGCGTAGGAGAGACCTTTTTGGACCGGAGTGTTCATAGCGCTCTACTGGGTAATAACGCAGCATCCCGACAGCCACATCGGTCACGACCAACGCTCCGAGTGTCCCCCGCCGACGGCGGTACTGGGAAGAGCATTTAGCCACTATTGGACAAATAATTTACGCCCGCGCCGTCGGAGGGTGCGCGTGTGCAGGTGCCGTTGGGATAAGTGACGGACGCCGTCTGTCATGGCGTGTTTTCCGGCCATCTGTGTATAGACGGTTCTACGGAGGTTGGCTGAAATATGCCTGCCATTCGGCACGGCCCGGATGCATTCGATCACGCCGGCAGGAGCCTCTGATGCCCGAACTCTCAAACCTCATCGCTTTTTCCCTGATCGCCCTCGGCATGGTGCTGACGCCAGGGCCGAACATGATTTACGTCATTTCGCGATCCATCTCACAAGGACGCAAGGCGGGACTGATCTCCCTCAGCGGCGTGGCCGTGGGCTTTATCTTCTACATGCTGTGCGCGGCGTTTGGCATCACCGGGTTGGTGATGGCAGTTCCTTATGCCTACGACACGCTGCGCATGGCCGGTGCCGTGTATTTGCTGTACCTCGCCTGGCAGGCCGTGAAACCGGGCGGTCGCTCGCCGTTTCAAGTGAAGGATTTGCCCAAGGACAGCAACCGGCAGTTGTTCCTGATGGGCCTGATGACCAACTTGTTCAATCCCAAGGTGGCGGTGCTTTACCTGTCGCTGCTGCCGCAATTCATCACCGTCGGCGACGGCACTGGCGTGCTCAGCCAGTCGCTGATCCTGGGCAGCGCGCAGATTGTGGTCAGCCTGAGCGTCAACGCCATGGTTGCTATGGCGGCGGGCTCCATCGCCGTGTTTCTGACCCAGAAGCCCGGTTGGGCGGCGGTGCAGCGCTGGCTGATGGGCACGGTGTTGTTCGGGTTCGCGGTGCGGATGGCGGTTGAGGGCAAGCGGTGAGGGCGCCGTCAGGCTTTGAGAAATCACGGCTGGCCCTTGCCAGACGCTCCGCGATTCGGGAGATTACTGGCCCCACTCGTTAGCATCATCACAAGGGACGTCTGATGCCTGTTTCTCTCTCCGTTTTGCGTATCACCTGCCTCGCCGCGCTGGTCGCGCCATTCACGCTGCACGCCGAGAATGCGGTCCATGTGCTGACAGGCACCTTGGGAAAATCGCCCATCGTCGTCGAGCTGGATCTCACCAGCCCGGAAGACGTGACGGGTCGCTATTTCTACGAGAAGTACCATAAGGACCTGGCGCTGTCCGGCACCTCAAAAGGGAATGATCTGACGCTGACCGAAGGCCTGAGCTACGACGATGAGGCCAGGTTGCCGAAGCTGGTCCTTCATAAAAATCCGGACGCGAGCTGGACCGGGGACTGGAGCAGCAAGGGCAAGTCCTACAAGGTGCAACTGGCCGAACGCGCTGTCACCGCGCCAGATGCTTCCGCTGAATCGGGGTGGCAGGCCATTTACAAACAGTCGGCCTATGACTACCTGCGGCTCACGCACCTGCCGCTCAAGGCGGATAAAACAGCTACGTTTATGGGCCATTCGCTGCAGTGGTGGGTCGAGCCGGAATCGGGCGTCTCGATGTTTGAAATCACATCGGGTTATTCGCCCGAGCAGGCTGCACCTATCAATCAGCGGCTGCGCTCCCGCCTGTGGCAAGAGGTTGTCAGCTATCACCAGTGCATGCTCAATGCGAGTCGCAACGGCGGCGACTTTGCCCAGACGGTCACGCCGCGCTTGCTTGCGCCCGGCATCGTGAGCCTGAGCGTCTTCACCGATTACGATTGCGGCGGCGCACACCCGGACTTCGGCGACTCGCCGCTGAATCTGGATGCCAGCACGGGCAAAGAATTGACCTTGGAAGATGTGGTGTGGGTCGGCAAGGGCGCGCCGTTTCACTACGAACGTGATGAAGAAGGTGGCACGAGTTTCGACACGTATTCCGACTACCGCAGCAAAGCCTTCGCCCCTTGGCTCGTTGACCAGTTGAAAGCGGCGCACCCTGCAGACATGGTGAAGCCTGCTACCGAAGACGACTGCGACTACGCCGACCCGTCGGTCTGGGAATTTCCGTCGTGGTATTTCACTGCAAAAGGCATCGTTTTCGGTCCGTCTTTCGCACGTGTTGCGCGCGCGTGTGAAGGTCCGGAATGGTCGGTCCTGCCTTACAGCGTCATCAAGGCGCATCCGGGCGGGAGCGAACTGACGCTGCCCAAGTAACTCAGCCTCTGTTGTTGTGTACCCGCATCTGACGACGGGGGGGGCTGGAATCGCTGCTTTTTCGGCTGCAATCGCTGCCCAAAAAGCCGCACTCCTCATTTCCCGCCGGTCACGCCCTTCACCACGTCGGCGTGGGCCTTGGCATCCTTCGCCAGGGAGATGACGTTGACCATTGCCGTGCGTTTACCGTAGGCCGCCGTAATCGTCGTACTCAACACTCGGCCGCCGTCTACGCTGCCTGAGATATCAAGCTGACGCATGCCGAGGCCTTTTCGTACGATCTTCTTCTCGCCCAGCTTTTTGAAGTCCTTGTAGCTGGACTGCTGCTGTTGCAGCGTGTCGGCGATGATGCCGTCGAGGATTGGCTTGTCGTTGGCGCCGACCTTCTGGTCATTGGGCAACGGCGCTTCGGTGATGATCACCACGCGCTTGGCCGGCTTGTTCATGTACAGCGAGCCGGTCACGCCCGCGGCCCTGGCCTTGGCGTCGATCTCTTCCATCGGGCCTTTGACATAGTCCTTCGGCAGGGTGAAGGCGAATTTGCCGCCGAGCATCGCGACTTTTTGCCCAGAAGGTTTCGGCGCGGGTTTGGTTTTGGACGCCGCCTGCGCGCCGACCATGCCCAGGCATGAGGCTAAAGCGGTGCAGACCAGCAGGGTTCTTAAACTGAACAAGCGCATTCCGACCACTCCTGGGGATGATTCCTACAAAGATCCGGCATTTTGCCTGAGGGTGATGGCAGGTTGATAGTCATGTGGGCGATGGTGTCAGCGGGACTCGCTAATGCCAGTCCTACGCGATGATCGCGGTGTATCTGTAGGACCGGCTTCAGCCGGGAAGAGGCCAGGATGTACAACACAAGATTTGCAGCGTGACGCCCGACGCCTTCCCGGCTAAAGCCAGTCCCCCAGGGTAAGCGGCGTGAGCCAATTTCCTGGGTGTACGCGGTGTCTAATAGGAACGGCTTCAGCCGGGAAGAGGCCCGCATGGACAACACAAGATTTGCAGCGTGACGCCCGACGCCTTCCCGGCTAAAGCCGGTCCCACAGGGTAAGCGGCGTGAGCCAATTTCCTGGGTGTACGCGGTGTCTAGTAGGAACGGCTTCAGCCGGGAAGGGGCCGGTATGGACAACACAAGATTTGCAGCGTGACGCCCGACGCCTTCCCGGCTAAAGCCAGTCCCCCAGGGTAAGCGGCGTGAGCCAATTTCCTGGCTGTACGCGGTGTCTAGTAGGACCGGCTTCAGCCGGGAAGAGGCCGGTATGTACAACACAAGATTCGCAGCGAGACGCCTGACGCTTCCCCTGTACAACACAAGATTTGCAGCGTGACACCCGACGCTTTCCCGGCTAAAGCCAGTCCTACGGGGTACGCGGTGTCTAGCAGGACCGGCTTCAGCCGGGAAGAGGCCGGTATGTACAACACAAGATTTGCAGCGCGACGCCCGACGCTTTCCCGGCTAAAGCCAGTCCTACTGGATGATCGCGGTCCTACCAGGCCATATGCAGGTCCGATGATTGTGAGCGCCCTCCACGGTTGGCTTTCCGTGCCAAAGGTGTACATTGAATTCAAAATACAATAAGCACAGGAGACAGACATGACCCATGCCACTGATCGCACCTTGCAAGTCCCTTTCGCCGGTCCCACGTTGTTGGGCACTCCACTGCTGAACAAAGGCACAGCCTTCAGCCTCGACGAACGCGAAGCCCTGGCCCTGCAAGGCCTGCTCCCCGAACGCGTCGAAACCATCGAACAACAGGCGAGCCGCGCCTATCACCAGTACCAAGCCTGCGCGACCGACCTGGACAAACACATCCTCCTGCGCTCGATCCAGGACTCCAACGAAACACTGTTCTACCGCGTCGTCGACGACCACCTCGACGAGATGCTACCGATCATCTACACCCCCACCGTGGGAAAGGTCTGCCAGGAATTTTCCCGCATCTACCGCAGCCATCGCGGCCTGTTCATCAGCATCGCCGACAAGGACCGCATCGACGAAATCCTCAACAACGTCACCAAAGACAACGTCAAAGTCATCGTCGTCAGCGACTGCGAGCGCATTCTCGGCCTTGGTGATCAGGGCGTCGGCGGCATGGGCATCCCCATCGGCAAGTTGTCGTTGTACACGGCGTGCGGTGGCATCAGCCCGGCCTACACGCTGCCGGTGGTGCTCGACGTCGGCACCAACAACCCGGCGCTGCTGGCGGATCCGCTGTACTTCGGCCGTGGCCAGGAGCGTGTTCGCGGCGCTGAATATGATGCCTTCGTGCAGGCATTCGTGGAGGGCGTGCAGCGCCGTTGGCCGGAAGCCATTCTGCAGTTCGAAGACTTCGCGCTGACCAATGCCATGCCCTTGCTCGCGCGCTTCCGCGATCAACTCTGCTGCTTCAACGATGACATCCAAGGCACTGCCGCCGTCACCGTCGGCACCTTGCTGGCCGCCTGCAAGATGAAGGGCCAGCGCTTGTCCGATCAGACCGTCGCCTTTGTCGGCGCCGGATCCGCGGGTTGTGGGATCGCCGAGCAGATCATCGCCGCCATGCAGCTTGAAGGCTTGTCCGAAGACCAGGCGCGCAGCCAGGTGTATCTGCTCAACAGCAAAGGGCTGCTGACCGATCGCCAGCCGGGCCTCTACGATTTCCAACAGCGCCTGGCCCACTCCAGCGATTCCCTCAACGACTGGGCGTTCAGCGCCCACTGGCCCTCGCTGCTTGAGGTGGTCAGCAACGCCAAACCCACCGTGCTGATCGGCGTGTCGGGCAAGGCCGGACTGTTCACCCAGCAGATCGTCGAGACCATGCACAGCCATTGCCCGCAGCCGATCATCATGCCGCTGTCCAACCCGACCTCGCAGATCGAAGCGCACCCCAAGGACATCCTGCAATGGACCGACGGGCAGGCGTTGGTGGCCACGGGCAGTCCGTTTTTACCCATTGAGGTGCTGGGCAAAACCTTTCCCATCGCGCAGTGCAATAACTCCTACATCTTCCCCGGTATCGGCCTCGGCGCCATCGCCAGCAAGGCGACCCGCGTCACCGACGGCATGCTGATGGCGTCGGCCCAGGCGCTGGCTGAGTGCGCAGCGGCAGGGCAGATGTTGCCGCCGCTTCGGGATGTTCAGGCCGTCAGCAAACGCATCGCGTTTGCCGTCGGCATGGTGGCCCAGCGCGACAGTGTGGCGCCACCGCAATCGGAAGATGAACTGTCAGCGGCCATCGAGAAAGACTTCTGGCAGCCCGTTTACCGCTCGTACGTTCGCCGCCCTGACTAAAACCGTCGCATACAAAAAGAACCCGCCAGCTCGGCGGGTTTTTTTATGGCAGCGAGGTAAAGCGTCAGGCCAGCGTCAATGAAACCGGCGGCAACCCTTCGATCTGCCCCAACACCTCAGCCATGCCCTGGGCGAAGTGCATGCCGGTGTATGAACCCGTCGTGATCACCAGGTCCTTGGACAACGGCAGTCCATTCAGGGTGTGATGGTTGACCAGCCACGGCAATAGCCGGCGCGGGTCGCCTGCCGGATTGCCGACTTTTGACGGCACGATGCTCTCGCCATTCACCGTGAAGGTCAGCGTCGGTGCAACAAAGGGAAACGACCCGTCGTAGGGTACGAAATCACCCACCACCAGGGCGCCGTGGTTAAGCAGATCGGCCAGTTGCGTCAGCGGCTCGATCTTGGGCCACGCCGCAAACCGGCTGGAAACCACCTCGACGGACGCCGCCATTTCGCCGATGCCGGCCATGACCTCCTCGTCGCTGTACGCCTCATCCCGTGGGCTGAAGTCGCGGTTTAAGCGGAAGGCAATTTCCAGCTCCAGACCCACCGGCGGATAGACGCTGCGGTCCAGTGTGCCAGTCGACGGGAACAGGCAGTCGCGGGGCAGGGGCGACCCCTGAATCGGCCCGTCCGTGGACTTCGAACCGATCTTCCAGCCGCCTGCTTCAACCCCACGCAAGCGCAGGATTTTCTGCTGCGTGAGGTACGCCGCGTCGCGGTCGGACGGGGTCAGCTCGAAATCCAGCTCGCCCAACAGGTCATGCTTGTTCTGCGCATCGACGATCAGCTGCGCCAGGCGCGAAGGTTGGGTGTCAGTGTCCAAAAGCGTTCTCCATTGAAGTGGCTCGATTGCAGGTGCCGGGCAGAAGCTTTATGGGTCAAGCACCGCCCGAAGGCGGCTCCCGGTGTCGCTTTATTTACTGACCACCGAAGCAGGTTCCGCGCCCGGCGTCAGCGGCGCAGCCGGCTGTCCGTAGTCAAACTTGTTCTGCGGCTTCATGCGGAATGACAGCACGACACCAATCGCCAGCAGAACAATGCTGACCAGAAACGGCAGCTGCCAGTTGCCAAACTTGTCGATCAACAGACCGGCGGCCACTGGGCTGACGATGGCGGCCATGGCCGATCCGGTGTTCATCATGCCGCTGGCGGTGCCGCAATGGTCGGGCGCGATGTCCATCGGAATCGCCCACATCGGGCCGATCGTCATCTCGGAGAAGAAGAACCCGATCGCCAGGCAGGCCAGGGAAATGTGCATGTCCTTGGTGAACATCAGCGGCACCAGCGACAACAGCGTCAGGCCCAGGCACACGGCAACCATCAGGCTGCGCGCCTTGTTCAGGTCCTTGGTGCGCGCATAAATGCGGTCGCTGACAATGCCGCCCAGGGTGTCGCCGACCACGCCGCCGAAAAACACCGTCGACGCGAAAATCGCCGTGCCCTTCAAATCCAGACCCATGTTCATGAAGTACATCGGCACCCAGCTGAGCAGCAGCCACAGCGTCCAGCCGTAGCAGAAGTAAACGATCGTGACCGGGGCCATGCGCTTGAACAGGCGACCCCATGGCAGCACGATACTGGATTTCACTTTTGGCGGCGGCAGGGTGTCCAGTTCCTGCTTGGAGATGCGCGGGTGGTCTTTCGGGTGCTCGGTGAACACCGCCATCCACAAGATGACCCAGACAAAGCTGGTGGCCGCGCAGACATAAAATGATTCGCGCCAGCCGTAGGTGGCCATCACCGCGATCATCGCTGCCGGCGCCAATGCGTTGCCGAGGCGGGCGAAGGCGTGGGTGATGCCCTGGGCGAAGCCGCGTTTTTCCTTGGGAATCCAACGGGACATGGCGGCCGTTGCTGCCGGGAAGGTCGCGCCCTCGCCGAGGCCGAGGAGGATCCGCGCGACGATCAGCGAGACGAAGCCGCCCGCCAGGCCGGTCAGCACCGTGGCGCTGGCCCAGATCAGCCCGCACACCACCAGCGTGCGCTTGGCGCCAAATCGGTCGCTGACCCAGCCGCCGATGATTTGAAAGATGAGGTAGGGGTACGCGAAGGCCGAGAAGACGATGCCGATTTCGGTTTTGCTCAGGTTGAACTCTTTACCGAAACCGACCGCGGCGGTGCTGACATTGACGCGGTCCAGGTAGGTGATGAAATACATGGCGCACAGCATGAACAGCACCACCGTGGTGGGGCGCAGACGTAAAAACTTCATGTGCTATCTCCAGTTTCTTATTGTGTTCGCTGACAACGCGATGATTCGGGATAGTGAGATGTGTCAAAAAAGCTGCGGGCGTGCCGCAGCCAGGTGTGGCATTAGTCGCGTCGCAGCGGCACCGATTGCCCTCCCAGGTAATCCATGGCGGCCAGCACGCCGCTGGACTGAAGTTTTACGCCGGCCATCTGCAGGCCCATTTCGCAGCCGGTCAGGGTGGCCATCAGCATCAGATCGTTACAGTCGCCCAAGTGACCGATGCGGAACATGCGGCCTTTCATCTTGCCCAGGCCGGTGCCGAGGGACATGTCGAAGCGCTCGTAAATGGTCTTGCGCAGCTGGTCGGCGTCGATGCCTTCAGGCGTCATCACGCCGGTGAGCACGGGGCTGTAAACGCTCGGGTCGGCGCACTGGATTTCCAGGCCCCAGGCGGTTACCGCGGTGCGGCACGCCTTCGCCAGACGGTTGTGACGGATGAACACGTTGTCCAAGCCTTCGCCGAGGATCATGTCCAGCGCTTCGGACAAGCCGTAGAGCAAGTTGGTGTTCGGCGTGTAGGGCCAGTAACCGGTCTTGTTCATCTCGATGATCTCGTCCCACGCCCAGAAACTGCGTGGCAAACCGGCGCGTTTGCTGGCCTCGATAGCTTTCGGCGACAGGGCGTTGAAGCTGATGCCCGGCGGAAGCATCAGGCCCTTCTGCGAGCCGGAGACAGTCACGTCCACGCCCCATTCGTCATGACGATAATCGGCGGAGGCCAGGCCAGAGATGGTGTCTACCAGCAGCAGGGCAGGGTGGCCCGCCGCATCAATGGCCTTGCGCACGGACGCGATGTCCGAGGTCACGCCGGTGCTGGTCTCGTTGTGCACGACGCACACGGCCTTGATGCGATGCCCGCCGTCAGCGCGCAGGTGGTCTTCGATCATTTGCGCATCGACGCCACCGCGCCAGCCTTCAATGCCCGGCCGACCGATGAACTGCGGTTTGAGGCCTAGACTCAGGGCCATCTTCTGCCACAGCGTCGCGAAATGGCCGGTCTCAAACATCAGCACTTCGTCGCCCGAACTCAGCGTGTTGCACAACGCCGCTTCCCAGGCCCCGGTGCCCGACGCTGGATAAATCACTACCGGATGCACGGTTTTGAAGATCTGCTTAATGCCTTCCAGCACCTTGAGCCCCAGCTCGCCGAACTCCGGGCCGCGGTGATCGATGGTGGGGTAACTCATCGCCCGAAGGATGCGATCCGGCACTGGGCTGGGCCCTGGAATCTGAAGGAAGTGGCGACCGGCAGGGTGGAAATCGAGCTTCAGCATCGGTGACTCCTGGTTTTTTATAGTTTTGTATTTTGAATTCAAAATTAACCTAGCACAGGGCGATGCTGTGTCAAACGGCCTAATTACGCTAATCTTCCCAGCGAACTGGAGCATTTTCGAATAAGGACTCGATGCCAGAGCGGGTCCGATAAGGATTTTGTATGCAAAATTTTAACGAACTATCCGACCAACCGGCGCCCCGTCTCATTCCCAAGGTCGAACGCCAGCGCCTCCATGACATCGTCATTGATCACCTGCGCGGCTTTATCACCGAAGGCGTGCTCGCCCCGGGCACCAAACTCAACGAGCGCGAGCTGTGCGAAACCCTTGGCATCTCCCGCACGCCGTTGCGCGAAGCGTTAAAAGTGCTTGCCGTGGAAGGGCTGATCGAAATCAACCCCAACCGTGGCGCCAGCGTTGCCCGCATGTCGGAGCTGGAGATTCGCGAAACCTTCGAACTGATGAGCGGCATCGAAGCCTTCGCCGGAGAGCTGGCCTGCGAGCGCATCACCGCTCAGGAAATCGAAGACATTAAAGCGCTGCACTACGCCATGGTGGTCAGCAAAAACCAGAACGACCTGCCGGGTTACTACCAGCGCAACCGCGCCATCCACGACCTGATCAACCTGGCCGCGCGCAACTCGGCGCTGCGGCAGGTCTACCTGTCGCTGAACCGGCGCATCCACGCATTACGCTTTCTCTCCAATCATCAAGCCCCGAAATGGGACCGCGCGCTGCACGACCACGAAGAAATGATCGAGGCCCTACAAGCCCGGGACGGCAAGCGCCTGAGCAGCATCCTGCGGCACCACCTGCTTGAAAAACGCGACGCCCTGATGCTGCTGGTCAGGGACGAGTCCGAGCACCCGGATTCCATCCGTCGTTGATGCGTCATTAAGGGAGCTGCCGACCATGCCCCGTGATCTCGATGCATTGCTCGCCGCTTGTGCCGACCGGTTGCCGCAACTGGAAACCCAGCGCCTGATGCTCTATGCCGGCGCCAACCTCCCCAGCGCCCGCGCCATGGCCGCGTACAACCCTGCGCTCAGCGCCTACCCGGCGATGGGCCCCACCGGCCACAAAGAACAGCCCGACACCGAACTGGTCAGTGAGCTTGAAAGCTTCACCCGCCAGGCGGCCATGACCCTGTTCGGCGCGGCATGGGCCGAAGTGCGGTTAGCCAGTTGCACCCTGGCCAACTTGGCCATCTTCCACGCCTACTGCCGACCGGGGGACAAAGTGCTGGCACCCGCTGCCGGGCACGGCGGGCACCTGAGCCAGCGCCGGGGCGGCACCGCAGAATTGGCAGGTCTCATCGTTGAAGACCTGCCGTTCGACCGCCGCAATTGCCAGCTCGACGCAGCGCGCGCGGCGGAAATGATCACGCACACCCGCCCCAGGCTCGTCGTGCTCGGACGCAGCGTCATGATCAAGGCCGACGACATCGCCTCGGTGGTCAGCGCGGCCCGAGCGGTCGGCGCCAAAACCCTGTTCGACGCCTCCCACGTGCTCGGCCTGATTGCCGGCGGCACATACCCCAACCCCTTTGACGCCGGCGTCGACCTCATCAGCAGCTCCACCTACAAAACCCTGCCCGGCCGACCCCAAGGGCTGGTGCTCGGACGTGACCCGGACGATGCACCGGCGCTGCACAACCTGCTCGACACCCGCCTGCTCGCTAACTACGACGCCGGCCGACTGCCCTCCCTGGCGGTCACCCTTACCGAGGCCCAGGCCACTGGCCGGGAATATGCCGCCAGTATCGTCAGCAACAGCGCGGCGCTGCATCGCGCGTTGGTCGATGCGGGTTTGCCTGTCATAGGGGCTAATGACGGCGAGGTGCATACCCATCAATTGCTGCTGCCGCTGTCACTGGATGCTGATCCGCGCGCTGTGATGCACGCGTTGCAGGCGCAGGGGATTCTGATTGGCACTTGTGTTGATCCTTCCCGTGCGGGGCATCAGGCGTTGCGGTTGGGTACGCAATTTATTACCCGGCAGGGGATGGAGGCGGGTGGCATGGTGGAGGTGGCGCGATTGCTGGGTGATGTTTTGCGTGTCGGCGGTTGCGGTCGGCTGCATGCTCGGCCGGTCGCTGATACCGCGCAGATATCAGGTCGGATTCAGCAAATCCTGAGCAAAAAAAAGCCGCTGGGGAGCGGCTGAAGTTTGGAGCTTGGAGGCACCACGTCGGGAGCAACGACGCAGCGAACGACAGAAACAAAATGCTAAAAGCTGATCAGGCGTTTGACGTTCTCCGGCTTGGGTGTGGGTTTCCATCGTTCCTGCGCTGGGCGGGTTCGATGGGGTGAAGCCACTTTAGGAACGAAGGGCGGCGGGGGCAAATGAAACCCGGGTAACTATTGGTTAGCGAAAATGTTATGTGCGGGGAGGGGGTGAGGGCGGAACTTTCTGGGTTTCGTGGTGCTTCGCGGCACGGCGCTTTGTATGAGGGCCGCCAGATAGTTCCTGCCAGGCACACATCCACTGTAGGAGCGCGCTTGCCCGCGAAAATCGTGCAGCACCTGATTCGTCACTGACACACCGCCATCTCATACCGCCGCTAGCGTGTTGGCGCGGCGGGGGCTGGTTGGTGCGAGATTTGTGCGGAACACGTCAGGGGTTAGCTGACGTGCTCATTTGGACTGGCGGCGTTACTTCACCGTCATCGGCGCGAAAATCGCCCGGATCCCACGGCATTTTGGATAAGCCACACAACCCCAGAAATTCCCGCCCGCGTTGGCGCCGGTTCTCGCGACACGTATCACCATGGTTTTGCGGCAGTGTGGGCACAGAGGCGCTGGGGGCAGGGCAGCGGGTTCAGGCTCGGCTTCTCGTGTGACGGGTGGCGTCGCGGTTGGAGCTGGCGCTTGAACGGGGATCGGAGCTGGAGCGGGACTTGGCGTAACGACCACCTCTGGCTCAACGATGGCTGGCTCGACACGCTCTGACACCACCTCGACCGTCGGCCCTGGACCAGGCTTCTTCGCCTCGGCGATCCACTGCTTCAGCACCGATCCGTCGACCAGTTGCACGTTGCGACCTGCTGCAAAATCCCTCGCCGGTTTGGTGAATGTCCCACTGGTGACCACGAAACCGCCGACAGCGCCCTCAGCCGCCATCGCGCCATACAACTCCCGCACCACCGGCACACCGACCTGCACCGAACGCCACTGCTTGCACTGCACCACGTACGTCTCGCCGTCTTTGCGCGCGATCAAATCAATGCCGCCGTCCGGGCCGTTTTTGCCTGTTTCCCGTACTGAGTAGCCGCGCCGGCCTAGGGCTTCGCCCACCAGTAACTCGAACTCGTGCCAAGAGATGCTCAGCAGTGGGTTGCCTTTGGTGGCGGCGGCGGATTCGAGGAGATTGCGGCGTTTGCGGCGGCCGATGATAGAAGCGATGGCGCCGGCGGTGAAGATGAATGGCAGCAGGTATTGCCCAAACAAAGCGCCGGTGTGCGCCATGGTGCTGAAGACTACCGACTGCAAATGCTGAGGGTCGGAGTAGACGGGCATTGGCGCGGTCGCTACCGAGTGCAGGTAGAGGCCGGAGCTGATCGCAATGAGCGCGCTGATCCACCAGGGCAGTTTGCTGGCGATGTGAAACAGGTCTTCGAAGAGGGAGGTTTTTTTGGCCATGTCCTTGGTCTTTTGTTTGGTCCGTGAGGGTGGAGATTTTGCGAGCGCTCAAAAATCTGTAGGATTGAGCTTGCTCGCGATGCGGCGTGGCGGATAACCGTGTATCGGCAGGATTACTCACACCGATAGAGCATTCACTTGTACCTACGTTGGTACTGCGGACTTTTTCGATCTTTTAGCTTCTTGCAAAGCTTTGGCTAATGCATTCTCCTTCGTCATTATCGCGACACGAAGTTCTTCATTCTTCTTGCTGCCATCTCTCCCGTAGTGAATCTCGCGATGGCACGTCGGACACACCCCGCCCACGAAGTTGGGGTGATCCAATCCCCCGTCAGAAAGTCGATTTACATGGTGGGGCTCTAGGTATGGAGCGCCGTCGACTTTGTAGAAGGGGGCAGGTTTTCCGCAGCTCTCACAGGTCCCATCTGCTCGCAGTAACACGTAGCGTTTTACTTTTTTACTCCGAGCGTAAACAGTTTTTAACACAAGGTTTTGGTCTCCCTCAGGCGTGTCGGAAGCCTCAAGCGCCGTCTTTCTTGCGGCCGAGAGCGACATGTCCACCGCCTCGTCTTCTTCGTTATCTGCATCAGGTTTGACCTCATCCTGCACATTCACGCTCACGGGGACTAAGCGGAAGACGATAGTTCTTCTCTTGTTGCCGTGTTTGTCGAGGCCTTCGCCCCATTGATAACTTGCACAGCAGAACTCATCTAGATAGCGATGTCCTTTTCCGTGACCCAGCGATTCAAATAGGTGCAGCGCTCGCCCCTCACGCGCATGGTTCAGAATCGCGAGGTTTCCTTTCGACAGCGTCATGTCTCCGGTCTGACCTTCCCCTGTGTAGGAGTAGACACCCAGGTCGTCTTTCTTATCGTGGTAGCCGTACTGCTCCCCGGATTTACCGGTGAATATGAAAACAGCACTCGATTTTGTTGAGCGAGTAATTCCCGGCTGATAACTGCCTCCATAGGGGAGGTGGATGTCGCGCTGTCGTTGGTAGATTTCTCCTTTGGTGAAGCGCGGCTGAGCGCGCTCAGGCTGAGTAGAATCAACCTCCTTTGACGACATCCTCTGGCTTAACGTGGGGGGCACTGTTCCATTCCGCGTGTAGGAAAAATTACCTAGCACTGTACGAATGGTTTGGATTTTTGGCTAGTAGCCTTACGCCTCTTATCCTTGGCCTCGCGATTAGCCGATCCCCTCAGACTTCGGGCGGGCTACCACCTTGATTTCAAAGTTCAGGTGATCCGATCGTTCCCACGCTCTGCGTGGTAATGCAGCCCAGGACGCTCCGCGTCCTTCAGCACCAACGTTGTACCTCGATCAAACCCGACTCACCTTGATAATCACGCGCACTCGAATATCGCCATTGCTCCCCGAAGTCGACATACCCTCGCTTCACAGGGTTCTGGTGTATGTAGTCGAGCTTCTGCTGCATGACATTCTCGCTGTAGACCATCTCCGCATGCACGCCTTCCTGCCAGACCTGATAAACGCGGTCGACCTTATGCGCGCGCTTAGCGAATCGAAGGCGTTGGAGGGTGCTCTCAGCATTCGCGAGTTGGAGGTAGTCGATGATGTTTCGCGCCGTGTAAGACTTGAACCCAGCTACAGATTTTGCGAGGTCTGGTGATTGGGCGAGATAGTGAAGATGATTTTCTAAGACGACATACCCATAGAGCTGTAGACCCTGATTCGCTTGTTGATAGCGCCATGTATTAAGCACGATGTCGACCAATGCCGGGCGGGTAAAGAGCGGCAGCCATTCGACGATGGTGCAGGTCAGGAAATGGGGTTTATCGATTTCCGTGATCATGTAGCGGCTTCGGCCCATGGATTCGTCCTTTAATCTGAATGGGGGCGGAGCGTCGGAGGCTAGTTTAAGTGGGTGGTAGGGAGTACCGCATTGGTGTTGCTGGGTGCTTCAGCCTGTTTAGTCGGCTACGGCGTGATGGACGCGGAGCGTCTAGGGCTGCATTCCCACGCGGAGCATGGGAACGATCAAGGTGCCTGCTCGGCGGTCCGCAATAAAAAGGGCCGCCATTTCTGGCAGCCCTTTCGTGTGCAGTTCACTAAGTCGAGATCAAATCAATCCCAGCTCAAAGCCCCACCCGTCTGATACTCAATAACCCGTGTCTCAAAGAAGTTCTTCTCTTTCTTCAAGTCCATGATCTCGCTCATCCATGGGAACGGGTTCGTGGTCCCTGGATACTCTTCCTTCAAACCAATCTGGCTCAAACGACGGTTCGCGATGAACTTGAGGTAGTCCTCCATCATCGCAGCGTTCATGCCCAGTACACCGCGAGGCATGGTGTCGCGGGCGTATTCGATTTCCAGTTGGGTCCCTTGCAGGATCATCTGAGTTGCTTCTTCCTTCATTTCGGCGTCCCACAGGTGTGGGTTTTCGATTTTGATCTGGTTGATCACGTCGATGCCGAAGTTTAGGTGCATGGACTCGTCACGCAGGATGTACTGGAACTGTTCTGCGACGCCGGTCATTTTGTTGCGGCGACCCATGGAGAGGATCTGGGTGAAGCCGCAGTAGAAGAAGATGCCTTCCAGGACGCAGTAGTAGGCGATCAGGTTGCGCAGCAGTTCTTTGTCGGTTTCGACGGTGCCGGTTTCGAACTTCGGATCGGAGATCGAACGGGTGTACTTCAGGCCCCAAGCTGCCTTTTTGGCGACCGACGGGATCTCGTGGTACATGTTGAAGATCTCGCCTTCGTCCATGCCCAGCGATTCGATGCAGTACTGGTAGGCGTGGGTGTGGATCGCTTCCTCGAAGGCCTGGCGCAGGATGTACTGGCGGCATTCAGGGTTGGTGATGAGGCGATACACGGCCAGCACGAGGTTGTTGGCAACCAGGGAGTCGGCGGTGGAGAAGAAGCCCAGGTTGCGCAGGACGATGCGGCGCTCGTCGTCGGTCAGGCCTTCCGGGTCTTTCCAGAGGGCGATGTCCGTGGTCATGTTGACCTCTTGCGGCATCCAGTGGTTGGCGCAACCGTCGAGGTATTTCTGCCAGGCCCAGTCGTACTTGAAAGGCACCAGCTGGTTGAGGTCGGCGCGGCAGTTGATCATGCGTTTTTCGTCGACCGCGACGCGGGCGGCGGAGCCTTCGAGTTCGGCAAGACCTTCAGCGACGTCCAGTTTGTCCAGCGCGGCTTTGGCGCGGGCAATGGCGTCGGAGTCGTTTGCGCTGACGGCGCGGGCTTCAAGCGCAGCAGCACCACCGGCGCTGTCGAGTTTGTCCATCGCGGCTTCGGAAGCGTGACCGGCGTTGGCGCCTTTGGCGGGTTCAGCGGCGTCTTCTTTGTCGAATTCGTCCCAGCTCAGCATGGTGAGGAGGCTCCTGCTAGAGGACCGGTTTTACGCGGCCTGTGGATTTTAAAGTATGCGTTGCCAGCGTTGCTGATAGCGGGGCTGGCAACGGGAATAGGTTGGGCGGTTCTTAGTGCTTACTGTGATTGATCGACAAAGATGCTAAACGCTGCTTCGGATCGATCGACGAACATGCTGCGAGGGTTGCCTGCGTTGCACCTGCGGAACAAGTCAGCAGAGGCTGATTTCAGAGTGACGATTTTGCGAGTGCAAGCGGTCATTTTGAGTACCCTGGATGAGCGCGGGATTATACAGATTTTGCCCGGCGCAGGTTCGTCCGTGACGGAATTTGAGGGCCGATTTGCCGTCATTTTCCTTTGCGTTAATTCCCGATTCGTGCGTTGGGAAAACGGCCATTGAATCAGGTTGGATCACGTATCTAGTGTGTCTACGTGTTGCGAGACACATCATATAGTGCGTCAGATCGCGCGGCAATCGGTTGACAGGCGTCAATGTGTCGCTACGAATGCGGCGACAGAAGCGGCTTTTTTGCTTTCAGATGGTAATCGTTGCGGATTCAAAGGGCCGTAGCTTCAGGCGCCATCGCATCGGCCGTTATAGGCCCGCAATGTTGATGAAAAAATTGGGACCTAATCGCGACGAATGGCGTTACGCAGGTGACCGGTCACCCAAATCAAGCTCCTTTGCAATCAATTGCAATCGCCCCCCCAACACACCGCTCAAACACCCGAACCAACCCCTCATAATCACACCCCACCGCATCCACATTCGCCCGTATCCATTCCTCCGCTTCAACCGGCCACCAGCTGATCTCAAACCCCGCATTCACGATGAGGTGTTCAAACAGAATCCGCTGCGCCCGCCCATTTCCTTCTCGAAACGGATGAACCACGTTCAAATCCCCAAACAGCTCCGCACTGGCCGCAATCAAGCGCCCCCGATCCAGCTCCTGAAACCAGTTCGCGTCGGCCAATGCCTTGAACAGCTTGTTGGCCTCGGGCTCGATGCGGTGGGTCACGCAGAAGTGGGTCTGGTCTTTGGAGATGTCGACGGTGCGCAGTTCGCCCGCCCAGTCATAGAGATCGGCGAACAGCTGGCGGTGGATGGCTTGCAGGTAGGGCAGGTCGTAGGGAGGAGGGGAGAAGTCGATGGCTTCGGCGGCGACTTCGGACAGGTCGCGCTCGGCTTGGGCCAGGGTCTCTGCGTCGGTGAGGTCGAGGCGGTTGCGCAGCACAGTGCTGCCGGGCGGACAGTAAGGGTCCTGTCCGACGCCGTATTTGTCGACCATCAGGCCTGTTTTTTGCGGTAGCTGGTGAGCAGCTCTTCCCGGGAGGGCAGGCGGCGTTCGGAGTCGGCGGGCGAGCTCTCGTAACCTTCCAGACGCAGGCTGGCGGCGTAGTTGGAGCGGCGCGTTTTGGCGCAGTAGGCTTTTTTGGACTCTAGCGAGGCAGCTGGCATGGGCATTCTCCTGGCTGGGAATGAGGGGAGTGTAACGCAAGAAGGCCCCGCGCCCTAGGGGACGCGGAGCCTTCAATCAGGGCGTCACCCGAAGGTGACGCTTGACGCGCTGTTACTGGCAGGCTTCGCAGTCCGGCTCGTCGATCGCGCAAGCTTTCGGCACTGGCGCTGGACCGGCCGGAGCCGCTTCGGCTGGACGCGGGGCGGTGATCGCCGAGTCGTCCGGGCCGTGGCCACCGCTGGAAACGGCGTTCAGCTTGCCGGTGTTGATGGTCGACTTCTCGGTGCTGGTCGCGGCCAGGGCACGGAGGTAGTAAGTGGTTTTCAGACCACGGTACCAGGCCATGCGGTAGGTCACGTCCAGCTTCTTGCCCGAAGCGCCGGCGATGTACAGGTTCAGCGACTGGGCCTGGTCGATCCACTTCTGACGACGGCTGGCCGCGTCAACGATCCACTTGGTGTCCACTTCGAAGGCCGTCGCGTAGAGGTCTTTCAACTCCTGCGGGATGCGCTCGATCTGCTGCACCGAACCGTCGTAGTACTTCAGGTCGTTGATCATGACCGAGTCCCACAGGTCGCGGGCTTTCAGGTCGCGAACCAGGTACGGGTTGATCACGGTGAATTCGCCCGAGAGGTTCGATTTCACGTACAGGTTCTGGTAAGTCGGCTCGATCGACTGCGACACGCCGGTGATGTTGGCGATGGTCGCGGTCGGTGCGATGGCCATGATGTTCGAGTTACGAATGCCTTTCTGAACGCGAGCACGCACAGGCGCCCAGTCCAGGAATTCGTTGAGGTCGACGTCGATGTACTTCTGGCCACGCTGCTCGATCAGGATCTGTTGCGAATCCAGCGGCAGGATGCCTTTGGACCACAGCGAACCCTGGAACGTCTCGTAGGCACCGCGCTCGTCCGCCAGATCGCAGGAAGCCTGGATCGCGTAGTAGCTGACGGCTTCCATCGAGCGGTCGGCAAATTCCACGGCAGCATCGGAACCGTAAGGAATGTGCTGCAGGTACAGCGCGTCCTGGAAGCCCATGATGCCCAAGCCGACCGGACGGTGACGGAAGTTGGAGTTCTTCGCTTGCGGCACCGAGTAGTAGTTGATGTCGATCACGTTATCGAGCATGCGCACGGCAACATCGATGGTGCGCTTGAGCTTGTCGGTGTCCAGCTTGCCGTCGACGATGTGGTTCGGCAGGTTGATCGAGCCCAGGTTGCAGACCGCGATCTCGTCCTTGTTGGTGTTCAGGGTGATCTCGGTGCACAGGTTCGAGCTGTGAACCACGCCCACGTGCTGCTGCGGGCTGCGCAGGTTGCACGGGTCCTTGAAGGTCAGCCATGGGTGGCCGGTTTCGAACAGCATGGACAGCATTTTGCGCCACAGGTCTTTGGCCTGAATGGTCTTGAACAGCTTGACCTTGCCCGGGTACTCGGTCAGCGCTTCGTAGTACTCGTAGCGCTCTTCGAAGGCTTTACCGGTCAGGTCGTGCAGATCAGGCACTTCGGACGGCGAGAACAGGGTCCACTTGCCGTCGTCGAAGACACGCTTCATGAACAGGTCAGGGATCCAGTTGGCGGTGTTCATGTCGTGGGTACGACGGCGATCATCACCGGTGTTCTTGCGCAGCTCGATGAACTCTTCGATGTCCATGTGCCAGGTTTCCAGGTACGCACAGACAGCGCCTTTGCGCTTGCCGCCCTGGTTTACGGCCACGGCCGTGTCGTTGACCACTTTCAGGAACGGCACGACGCCCTGGGATTTGCCGTTGGTGCCCTTGATGTAAGAGCCCAGCGCGCGAACCGGCGTCCAGTCGTTGCCCAGACCGCCTGCGAATTTGGACAGCATGGCGTTGTCGTGGATCGCGTGGTAAATGCCCGACAGGTCATCCGGAACGGTGGTCAGGTAGCAGCTCGACAGCTGTGGACGCAGGGTGCCGGCGTTGAACAGTGTCGGGGTCGAGGCCATGTAGTCGAAGGACGACAAAAGGTTGTAGAACTCGATGGCGCGGTCTTCGCGGGCTTTCTCTTCGATCGCCAGACCCATGGCCACACGCATGAAAAAGATCTGCGGCAGTTCGAAACGGATGCCGTCCTTGTGAATGAAGTAACGGTCGTACAGGGTTTGCAGGCCCAGGTAGGTGAACTGCTGATCGCGCTCGTGGTTGATCGCCTTGCCCAGTTTTTCCAGGTCAAATTCGGCCAGCACAGGGTTCAGCAGTTCGAACTGGATGCCTTTCTCGACGTAAGCCGGCAGCGCCTTGGCGTACAGGTCGACCATTTCGTGGTGGGTGGCGCTTTCGGCGACACCGAGGAAACCCAGGCCTTCGGCGCGCAGGGTGTCCATCAGCAGGCGGGCGGTGACGAACGAGTAGTTCGGCTCACGCTCGACCAGGGTACGCGCGGTCATCACCAGTGCAGTGTTGACGTCTGTCAGGGCAACGCCGTCGTACAGGTTCTTCAGGGTTTCGCTCTGGATCAGGTCGGCATCGACCTCGGCCAGGCCTTCACACGCTTCGGTGACGATGGTGTTCAGGCGGCCCATGTCCAGCGGCGCGAGGCTGCCGTCTTTGGCGGTGATGCGAATCGACGGGTGCGCTTGCACGGGGGTTTCGCCAGCGCTGCGACCGGCACGCTCCTTGGAGCGCTCGTTGCGGTAGATCACGTAGTCGCGGGCGACTTTCTGCTCGCCGGCGCGCATCAGCGCCAGTTCGACCTGATCCTGGATTTCTTCGATGTGGATGGTGCCGCCCGACGGCATGCGGCGCTTGAAGGTCGCGGAGACCTGTTCAGTCAGGCGCGCAACGGTGTCGTGGATACGCGACGAAGCGGCAGCGGTGCCGCCTTCAACTGCGAGAAAGGCCTTGGTGATGGCGACGGTGATCTTGTCATCGGTGTACGCAACGACGGTGCCGTTACGCTTGATCACACGCAGCTGACCCGGCGCGGTGGCGGACAGGTCCTGCTGGGTCGCACCTGTCTGCGGCGCGGTGGCCTGCGGATTCTCGCGAGTTGTGTCGGTTTGCATGGGTGTCTCCACGTTCTTTAAGTTTGTTTGGACGCGGAGTACGCGCCCACCGTTTCGTCTTGCGGCAGTGAACTGACAAATGTCAGGCCATGACTTCAAGACGAATGGGAAGGCGGATTTACCCTCCCTGGCGTTGAAGTCGAAAAGGGTGCCGGACTTAAGCCCGTCACCCCAAAAACTGTTGCAGAATGCGCATGTGATGTTGCAACACGTGTGCCGCTGCGCGCAGATCCCAAGGCTGGGTGGTCTGCCATTCGCGCTGGCGGGGTAGAGCGGTAGATTCGGGGGTAATTCAGCCCTTCGTACACAGGTAACGCGCGAGAAAAAAACCTTGAAATCGCGACATGACTTGTGTTTGGGATTTAGACAAAAACCCCACATGTAGGGTCTATGCCGTCGAAGGGCTACAAGATATGCGTTTCGGACACTTACTGCAACGCATGACCTGTGGATAAGGCTGTGTGTAATTTGTGTGTGAAACGGCGAAATCCCGTGTAGGCCGCATGGCGTCTGGGATGAGCGCTTTGTCGGCGGCCGAAATCATTTTTTCGGGAATTTTGCGGACGTGAACGCGATCGCGAAAGCCCGTTGCGCAAGCACTATTAATAACAAAAAACAAGGAGCCTCACCGTGCAGCCACAACCCTGGCAGGTGCTGATCGTCGAGGATGACCAGCGGCTGGCCGAGCTCACCCGCGACTACCTCGAAAACAATGGCCTGCGCGTGAGCCTCGAAGGAGACGGCGCGCGGGCGGCCCGGCGAATCGTCGACGAGCAGCCGGATCTCGTGATCCTCGACCTCATGCTGCCCGGCGAGGACGGCCTGAGCATCTGCCGCAAGGTGCGCAGCCGCTATGACGGCCCGATCTTGATGCTCACCGCGCGCACCGACGACGGCGACCAGATCCAAGGCCTGGACATGGGCGCAGACGATTACGTCGGCAAACCGGTGCACCCCCGCGTACTGCTCGCGCGAATCCATGCCTTATTAAGGCGCAGCGAAACCGTCGAAAGCCCCGTCCAGGCACAGCACCGTCTGGAATTCGGCGCGCTGGTGGTGGACAACACTCTGCGCGAAGCCTGGCTCAACGACCAGAGCGTCGAGCTGACCAGCGCCGAATTCGACCTGCTGTGGCTGTTGGTCAGCAACGCCGGGCGCATCCTCTCTCGCGAAGAAATCTTCACCGCCCTGCGCGGCGTCGGCTACGACGGCCAGGACCGCTCCATCGATGTGCGCATCTCGAAAATCCGCCCGCGCATCGGTGACGACCCCGACCACCCGCGCCTGATCAAGACCGTGCGCAACAAGGGTTACCTGTTCGTGCCCCACGCCGCCGCGCAACTGCCATCCCCCAAGCGCGACGGCTGACCGATGAATTCCATCTTCCTGCGCATCTATGGCGGCATGCTCGGCGTTCTGGTGCTGGTGGCATTGCTCGGCGTGCTGACCCTGCATCTGGTCAACGCCGTGCGCGCCGATCAGTACCGCGAGCAATTGGCCCACGGCACCTTCACGCTGATGGCCGACAATCTGCGTGGCATGAATGACATCGAACGCACCCGCGCCCTCGCCGTGTGGGAGCGCCTGCTGGGCATTCCGCTGACACTGCAAACCGCCGAGCGCGCGCACTTGGACGGCGGCGCGCGCAGTCGGCTGAGTCGCGGGCAGGTGGTGGTCGAACAGACCGGACCCCATGCCGCGCAAGTGTTTCGGGAGGTCGAGCCTGGGCTGTCAGGCAATCCGTCCAGCGGCTTGCTCCTGACCGGCGAGGTGCGGCAGATCAGCGAGCAACTGGCCCGCGCGACCATCTTTCTGTTGCTCGACGAATTGGTGCGTCTGCCCGTCGATGAGCAGCCGGCGCGGCTGGAAGACTTGCGCCAGAGCAAGGGTTTTGGCTTCGACATGCAGCTGATCCGACTGGAGAAGCTGGACGTGGATGACGACCAGCGTCGGCGCATCGACGAGGGCGATACGGTGATGGCGCTGGGCAAGGGCGGCGATTCGATCCGCGTGCTGTCCGGTGTCGGCGAAACCCCGTGGGTGCTGGAGATCGGCCCGCTGTTCCAGATGAACCCCTATCCGCCGGAGCTGCTGATCCTGATCGCGTTTCTCGGTCTGTGCCTGATCGGTCTGGTGGTTTATTTGCTGGTGCGTCGGCTCGAGCATCGTCTGCGCGGACTGGAAGCGGCGGCCACGCAGATCGCCCAGGGCAGCCTGGAAACCCGCGTGCCTGTAGCAAGTGCGGGGGCGGGCGCGGATTCGGTCGGGCGGCTGGCGTCGGCATTCAACGGCATGGCCGAGCACCTGCAGCGTTCGCTGATGATCCAGCGCGAGCTGGTGCGCGCGGTGTCCCATGAGCTGCGTACGCCGGTGGCGCGGTTGCGTTTCGGGCTGGAAATGATCAACGACGCCACGACCCCGGAAGCGCGGCATAAATACATGGTCGGCATGGACAGCGATATTCAGGACCTCGACAAGCTGGTCGACGAGATGCTCACCTACGCGCGCCTGGAGCAGGGCGCGCCGACCCTGAATTTCCAGCGCATCGACCTCGACGCCCTGATCGATCAGGTGATTGCCGAACTGGCGCCGCTGCGGCCGAATATCAGTGTCAGGCGCGGGGAGTGTGTTGATGCGCTGCATCGTGTCGGATCGGGCGAAGAGCACTGGGTGGAGGCCGAGCCGCGATACTTGCACCGTGCGCTGCAGAATCTGGTGAGCAACGCCATGCGCCACGCCGAGTCGGAGGTACGCATCGGCTATCAGTTGAGTGAAGAGCGCTGTCGCATCGACGTGGACGATAACGGACCCGGCGTGCCGGAAAGTGCCTGGGAGCGGATCTTCACGCCGTTTATGCGTCTGGACGACAGCCGCACCCGGGCGTCGGGCGGGCATGGGCTGGGATTGTCGATCGTGCGCCGCATCATCCACTGGCATGGCGGCCGCGCGCTGATCGGGCGCAGCCAGACCCTCGGCGGCGCGTGTTTCAGCCTGGCCTGGCCCCGCCAGCAAGGGGAGGCGTGATGTTTGACGGTGCCTTGGCCGGGTTTGCCCGCACGGTGGTGGTTGATCAAAAGCGGCCTGTGTCGCCGTTGACCGAGCTGTTGCAGGATGAGGTTTTGGATCGCCTGCTGCTTAAGGTGTACGGGCCGGCATTGCTGAGGGAGCAGTTGCCGGTGCTGGTCTCGCAATGGATGAAGTACTACGCCATGCAGCTGATCCCGCCGGTGGTGGTGGCGAGTCTGTCCTATGGCTTGGGGTGGACGCTGGGGCTGGATCGCCTGAGTTTTGCCCTGCATGAACGTGGCTATCTGGATGGGGTGAGGTTTGAGGGGGCCGTTACGCCGGTGGCGGTTTCGGACGATCCGTTCGAGCGGTTTGCGCCGCTGCTGGAGAATCTTCAGCACGTGATCGATCGCTTGAGTGCCTACGGCGATGTGCCGACGGCGGTGCTGTGGGGCAACGCCGGAGATTATCTTGAAACCTGCTTGCGGCAGTTGTCTGCGGCGAGCGAGGTTTCAGTTGCGGCAGGGTATGGGCTGTTGCGGGAACGGCTGAGGCCGGATGGGCGGCGCAATCCGCTGTTCAATGCCGTTAGCTATATAGAAAAGGAAGGGCAGATGGTTCGGCAGCGGCGCACGTGCTGTTTGAGTCATCGGGTGGAATGGGTGGGGCGGTGTGGGCATTGTCCTTTGGGCGCGGCCGTCAGCCTCGAATCGCCACCAGACTCAACAGCTGCCCATCCTGCACGCTGAACTGCGCGTCCAGCGCCTTGCCGTTGTGCCATTCCGCCGACAGATCGATGTTCAGCCGCAGGCGCGCAGTGCCTTCGTCTGACCAGTCGAGCAACTCGGCGGCCTCGAAATAGAACCGCTTGAGCACGATGGGGTAGAGCGCCTTGAACAGGCTTTCTTTCAGGGAAAAGGTCAGGGTGACGAGCTTGGCTGCTTCATGCTCGGGGCTGGCGTTCAGGCGTTGCATTTCCGCCGGGGTCAGAATCTCACTGGCCAGACGCACGGCGCGCTCGTGGCTCATCAACTGTTCCACGTCCAGCCCTAGTCCGCGCCAGTCTGATTTGCGCGCCACGATCGCGGCGGCCCAGCCGGTGCTGTGGGTGATCGAGCCGGTGACGTCTTCAGGCCAGACCGGCGCGCGGTCTTCGCCAATCAGCGGGACGTGGAAGCGGCCGTCCAACCGGCGCATCGCCTCCCGCGCGCACAAACGACCGGCGAGAAACTCCGTCTTCCGCTTGGCCACCGACCGCTGAATGGAGGCGGGCGGCTCGATGAGACAGCGCTGAAAATCGCCGTCAATGAGCTTTTGCGGATCGAAGCGACTGCTCACCAACACCACATCCGCCAGCCCATGGGGCAAGGGCCAGTGGGCGGTGAGGGCGGGGCAACAGTCAGGCAGTGTCGGGGATCGAGTCATGCCCGGCATTCTGCCGGAACCGCGGTGTTGGGCGCAAAACGGGTTTGCGGGCAGGCAAATCGTCTTCGCGAGCAAGCTCGCTCTGCTAGCCTCTTCCCGGCTGAAGCCGGTCCCACAAAGAGCAGCGCGTGCACTCAGTGAAATGCGTGTTGATCAAACCGGCCTCTTCCCGGCTAAAGCCAGTCCTACAGTGGCCGCGGTAGATCTGTAGGACCGGCTTCAGCCGGGAAGCTTTTGATCTTCATGCGCAGAAAGCTCAGACACCGCCAATCGCGACTTGGGTGCAGGCTGAACGCAGGTCTCGCGCAGTGGGCCGAGCCGCATGGATGCGGCGAGAGCGCCGTCAGGACATGGATGTCCGTTCGGCGCGGGCCCACGGAGCGAGACCGGAGTGAAGGAACCCTGAGGAACGAAGGGCCCAACCAAGAGCAGGCACCCTTGGTTACTTGGGGTGCTTTTCCAAGTAACTCGCCGAAGGCAAAACCCGAGGCCGTTAGGCCGACACAAGAGATCTTCGCTGCCCGGGAATTCAGCGCCAGGCACAGAACCTGTGGGAGTCAGCTTGCTGACGAATGCGGTGGGTCAGTACGTGTTCAGGAGGGGTTCAGCGCTGGCTGGGTATGCTCCAAACCGTACCCAACAAGGCGCCTGGCGCCGGAGGACCTGCTCATGCTGACGTTCAACAAGCTCTTTCTGGCGCTGGCGTTCCTTGGCAGCAGCGCGGCGGCGCAAGCGGCTGATGGCAACGCGGACCTGTCCCGCACCGACTTCGGCAAGAACACCGAACGCGCCGACCGCCTCAACGGCCTGCGCCGCAGTCTGGCCACCACCAGCCAGGTCGGCAATTGGAGCCAGGCTTTCAGCCAGCAGCCTGTGGACGATCCCTACGCCGCCGGCTACGGAAATCTCACCGCCCGCGTCAATGGGATGAGCGTTCAAACGGGCAATCTTCCGGCCTTTTACAGCGTGCAGATGTCTTCACCGGGCACGTCTAGACTGTTCGAGACCGGCGCACCAGCCCGCACAGCGCAGCAACCGCCCTCGTTGAGCCTGAGCGAGAGCCCGTACACCTATTTACCTGTCCACCACGTTTTATAAGCCGGTTTATAAGCCGCCAGCCTGTTTTTAGCGGTGTCTGGATTGCACAATCACTGCCGGGCTCGTCACACTGCACGCGCTCGGCAGCGTCGTTGAGACTCTTGAAAAAAGAGGGTTGCCTTTGCCTGGGAGAGCGTCATGAAATTGCTGGTTGTCGAAGATGAAGCCCTGCTGCGTCACCACCTGCAGACCCGTCTGACCGAAAGCGGTCACGTCGTCGAAGCGGTGGGCAACGCCGAGGAAGCGTTGTATCAGGCGGGCCAGTTCAACCACGATCTGGCGGTCATCGACCTGGGCCTGCCGGGGGTGGGCGGTCTCGACCTGATCCGCCAGCTGCGCGTGCAGAACAAGGCATTCCCGATCCTCATCCTGACCGCGCGCGGCAACTGGCAGGACAAGGTCGAAGGCCTGGCTGCCGGCGCCGACGACTACGTGGTCAAGCCCTTCCAGTTCGAAGAGCTCGAAGCGCGCCTCAACGCCTTGCTGCGACGCTCCAGCGGTTTCACCCACGCGACCATCGTTGCCGGGCCGCTGACCCTGGACCTCAACCGCAAGCAGGCGTCCCTGGACGAACAGCCCCTGGCGCTGACCGCCTACGAATACCGGATTCTCGAATACCTCATGCGCCATCACCAGCAAGTGGTGCCCAAGGAGCGCCTGATGGAGCAGCTGTACCCCGATGACGACGAGCGCGATCCGAACGTGATCGAAGTGCTGGTCGGCCGGCTGCGGCGCAAACTCGAAGGGCCCGCCGGCTTCAAACCGATCGACACCGTGCGCGGCCTGGGCTACCTGTTCACCGAGCGCTGTACATGATTCGTTCGCTGCGCCTGCGTCTGATGCTAGGCGCCGCGACCTTGGCCGTCATCTTCATGCTGCTGATGCTGCCGGCGCTGCAGAGCGCCTTCAGCCTGGCGCTGGAAAGCTCCATCGAAAAACGCCTGGCGTCCGACGTCACCACGTTGATCTCCGCCGCTCGGGTCGAAGACGATCACCTGTTGATGCCGTCGTTATTGCCCGGTGAACAATTTGCCCTGCCCGACAGCCGCTTGCTCGGCTACATCTATAACCGCGCCGGCAAACTGGTGTGGCGCTCCCGGGCCACCGAAGACGAAGCCATCGACTACCAGCCACGCTACGACGGCCGCGGCAACGAATTCGCCAAGATCCGCCAACCCAACGGCGAAGAGTTTTTCGTCTACGACGTCGAAATCAAACTGCTCGGCGGGCGCAACGCCGCTTTCAGCATCGTCGCCCTGCAACCGGTGCGCGAATACCAGGAAACCATCTCCGGCCTGCGCCAGAAACTCTACCTGGGCTTCGGCGGCGCGCTGCTGGTTCTGTTGATTCTGCTGTGGGGCGGGCTGACCTGGGGCCTGCGCGCCCTGCGGGGCATGAGTCAGGAACTCGATCAGGTCGAGGCCGGCTCGCGGGAAAGCCTCAGCGAAGAACACCCCAGCGAACTGCTGCGCCTGACCGACTCGCTCAACCGCCTGTTGCGCAGCGAACGGGAGCAACGCATTCGATACCGCGACTCCCTCGACGATCTCGCCCACAGCCTGAAAACCCCGCTGGCCGTGCTGCAGGGCGTCAGCGAGCAGATTGCCAAACGGCCGGAAGACCTGGAGCAGGCGCGGATTCTGCAATCGCAGATCGAACGCATGAGCCAGCAGATCAGCTATCAATTGCAGCGCGCCAGTCTGCGCAAAAGCGGGCTGGTGCGTTATCACGTGGCCCTCAGGCCGGTGGTGCAAAGTCTGTGCAACACGCTGGAAAAGGTCTACCGCGACAAGCGCGTCAACGTGGTCCTCGACCTGCCGGACAACGGCCAGGTGCAAATGGAAGAGGGCGCCTTGCTGGAGATGCTCGGCAACCTGCTGGAAAACGCCTACCGCCTGTGCCTGGGCGAAGTGCGCGTGAGCTGGCGGTCATCGATGATGGGCGACGAGTTGTGCATCGAAGACGACGGGCCGGGCGTTCCGGAGAGCCAGCGCGCACGGATTCTCGAACGCGGTGAGCGGCTGGACACGCAAAACCCGGGGCAGGGGATTGGTCTGGCGGTCGTCAAGGACATCATCGAAAGCTATGGCGCGCAGCTGACCCTGGGCGATTCGGAACTGGGCGGCGCGGCCTTCCGCATTCAGTTCGCCATCTAACCTCAAGGCGTTCCCACGCCCGTCGAGGCGGATACCCGCCAGTGTGGCGAGGTATTTGCCGCCAAACGGCGGAAAACCGCCATCCCTTTCCGGTTTACGGGTCTACCGTTAAACAGACGGTTCACGGAAACCGGGCCTCTCCTGCGATTTATCAACACTGGCACGGTGCCTGCAAAGCACTGGGCAGAGGTCTGCCGCGCGCAGCTCGACAAAAACAAATCCCTCCGAGCAGGAGGGTTCGCACTTTAGGCGTCACTGCAACCGGAATGCTGCAGCTCGATGCTCTTGAGGAAACTGCAATGACGACTCGTCAGCCCATCTATAAATCCCTTTACGCCCAGGTGATCGTCGCGATCATCGTCGGTATCGCCCTCGGCCACTGGTACCCCGAAACTGCCGTAACGCTCAAACCGCTGGGTGACGGTTTCATTAAACTGATCAAAATGGTCATTGCACCGATCATCTTCTGCACCGTCGTCAGCGGCATCGCTGGCATGCAGAGCATGAAATCCGTGGGCAAGACCGGCGGCTACGCGCTGCTCTACTTCGAAATCGTCTCGACCATCTCGCTGATCATCGGCCTGATCGTGGTCAACGTCGTCCAGCCGGGCGCCGGCATGAACATCGACGTGTCCACCCTCGACGCTTCCAAAGTCGCGGCCTACGTGACCGCCGGTAAAGACCAGAGCATCGTTGGCTTCATCCTCAACGTGATCCCGAACACCATCGTCGGCGCATTCGCCAACGGCGACATCCTGCAAGTGCTGATGTTCTCGGTGATCTTCGGTTTTGCCCTGCATCGCCTGGGCGCGTACGGCAAGCCGATCCTGGACTTCATCGATCGCTTCGCCCACGTCATGTTCAACATCATCAACATGATCATGAAGCTTGCCCCGATCGGTGCGCTGGGCGCCATGGCGTTCACCATCGGTGCCTACGGCGTCAGCTCGCTGGTGCAACTGGGCCAACTGATGCTGTGCTTCTACATCACTTGCCTGCTGTTCGTGCTGCTGGTGCTGGGCTCCATCGCTAAAGCTCACGGCTTCAGCATCCTCAAGCTGATCAAGTACATCCGCGAAGAGCTGCTGATCGTGCTGGGTACGTCGTCCTCCGAGTCGGCACTGCCACGCATGCTGATCAAGATGGAGCGTCTGGGCGCGAAGAAATCCGTCGTCGGTCTGGTGATCCCGACCGGTTACTCGTTCAACCTCGACGGTACTTCGATCTACCTGACCATGGCCGCGGTGTTCATCGCTCAGGCCACCAACACCCACATGGACATCACCCATCAGGTCACCCTGTTGCTGGTGCTGCTGCTGTCGTCCAAAGGTGCGGCAGGCGTGACCGGTTCAGGCTTCATCGTGCTGGCCGCGACGCTGTCCGCCGTGGGCCATCTGCCGGTGGCCGGTCTGGCGCTGATCCTCGGCATCGACCGCTTCATGTCCGAAGCCCGCGCCCTGACCAACCTGTGCGGTAACGCCGTGGCAACCCTGGTGGTCGCCAAGTGGGTCGGCGAGCTGGACGTTCCGCAGATGCAGGCCGAGCTGGCGTCTGGCGGTCGTGCCATCGATAACACCGCGCCGACCGACGACCTGGGTGTGGCTGAAACCGCGCCTACCCCTGTTGTGCGTTCGTAAGATGCGTTAGCGGTAAAGGTTGTTCAAAAAGCCTGTCTTCGGACAGGCTTTTTTATGAGTATTTTTTGGGCGCTGGCCGCGGGCTACTCCGCGGACACAAAACCTGTGGGAGTCAGCTTGTTGAAGAATGCGGTGGGTCAGACAAAGGGGGGCGACTGACCCAATGCCTTCGCAAGCAAGCTCGCACACAATGGGTCTGCGGCAATCACTCCACCCGCGTCTCGCCGCTGAACACTAGAATCTCCCGGCAGCGCTTGCACAGATACCGGCGGCCTTTGCGCACTAGCTTGTGGCGCTGGGCGGTGAAGGGGAAATCACTTTCCGGGCACGGGCAGCGGTAGATGTAGCGAGTTACGCTGCGGCGCTGGATTTCGTAGGTGTGGCAACGGTTCGGCGGCAGCTCGTAGACGCCGCGCATGATCAGCTGCCATTCCTCGCCATGGGGCTGGATGGTGTCGCCGAACAATTGGTGAGCGATCAGATGCGCGACCTCGTGGGGGACGGTCTGGCGCAGAAAGTCTTCGCTGTTTTCGAGGTACAGCTGCGGATTGAAGCGCAGCATGTTCTCGTGCAGGTGGGCTACGCCGGCCTTCTGGCCGCGCAACTTGACGCTTACCACCGGACGTTTGAAGGGACGTTTGAAGAAGTCTTCGGCTTGCTGGTAGCAGGATTCGACGCGGGTGTTGAGAGGTTCGAGCATGTTTCATCGGTCTCCAGAGGAGGCGAGTATGCCGCAAAGCTCATGTACCGCCAAAACCCCAGGCGCCGAATGGTCACCCTGTATCAGTTCGTGAATTCCGGCCCGACTCCGACGCCCCACAGCACCACCGTAAAGGCCATGATCGCCACCAACACCACCAGCCCGACCGCCAGCACCGAGCTTGAGAACATGAAGCCTTCGTCGGGGTGGACGCCCATGAACACCGGCAAACCGACGTACAGCAGGTAAACCGTGTAGCAAACCGCCGCCAGCCCGACCATCATCCCCACCCACATGTGCGGGTACAGCGCGGCCAGCCCGCCGAGGAACAGCGGCGTCGCCGTATAGGTCGCAAAGGCGACGCAGCGCGCAGGGCTGGGCGTCGCGTCATAGGTGCGCGCCATCCAGTGGATGAAGCCGCCCATGATGCCGACTCCGGCGAGCATGGCGATGTACGACATCAGCGCCATCCACACTGCACTGTCGCTGGTCAGCATGACCGGCGCGCGGTCGCCTATTTGCCAGCCGACCTGCGTCGTGCCGATGTACGCCGACACCGCCGGGATCGCTGCCAGTATCAGTGTGTGGGTGAGGTACATATGGCCGATGCTTTCTTCACCTTCGCTACGTATCTGTTGCCATTCCTGATCGGGGTGGGTGAACAGCCCCAAGACGTGATGGATCATGTCCTTTACTCCCGTGAAGTGTGTCAGCGCTTGCGACGCAGCGCCTGACCGCCAGATGCCGTCAGGACAAGGTCTCAGTCGAGCAAGGGAAATGGCTGGGACCTCTCAGGTCAGTATAGAAAGCTGATCACTCCAAAACCGGATGCGTTAGAGCGATTGAGGTGTTCAAACACGCGGCTAATAGCGGTTAGCGATCAGAGACCCTCCGAAACCGACCGCGATCGAACCCGCAACCGGCCATTACCCGAGGCGGTCTTTTTGCGTAAAATGCCGACCCTTTCCCCACCTCACTTCACACCACAGCGAGCGGATACCAGCGCCATGGGCACCCTTTCAGTCAATCAGAACAAACTGCAGAAGCGTCTGCGTCGGCTCGCGGGCGAAGCAGTGGCCGACTACAACATGATTGAAGAGGGCGACAAGGTGATGGTCTGCCTGTCCGGCGGCAAGGACAGTTACACGCTGCTGGATGTGCTGATGCATTTGCAGAAAGTCGCGCCGATCCACTTCGACATCGTCGCGGTGAACATGGACCAGAAGCAGCCAGGCTTCCCCGAGCACGTCCTGCCGGCGTACCTGGCGCAATTGGGCGTCGAGTACCACATCGTCGAGAAAGACACCTACTCGGTGGTCAAGGAATTGATCCCCGAGGGCCGGACCACCTGCTCGCTGTGTTCGCGCCTGCGTCGCGGCACGCTGTATACGTTCGCGGATGAAATCGGCGCGACCAAAATGGCCCTCGGTCACCACCGTGACGACATCGTCGAGACGTTTTTCCTGAACATGTTTTTCCAGGGCAGCATCAAGGCCATGCCGCCCAAGCTGCGCGCCGACGATGGCCGCAACGTGGTGATCCGTCCGCTGGCCTACTGCGCCGAGAAGGACATTCAGGCCTATTCGGACATCAAGCAATTCCCGATCATCCCGTGCAACCTGTGCGGCTCCCAGGAAAACCTGCAGCGTCAGGTGGTCAAGGACATGCTGCAGGAATGGGACCGCAAAACCCCGGGCCGCTCCGACATGATTTTCCGCAGCCTGCAGAACGTCCAGCCGTCGCAACTGGCGGACCGCAACCTGTTCGATTTCACCAACCTGCGCATCGACGACACCGCCGCCTCGCGGTTTGTGAATGTGGTGAATGTGTAACGCCGACATCCCGGTTCCCGGCTAAAGCCGGTCCTACAATGGTCGCGAGTTCCGTCAGTAGGACCGGCTTCAGCCGGGAAGAGGCCGGTCTGTACTCCATAGATCTGCGCCGAAACACGCAAATCCGTCACCCCAAAACCGCAGGCATCACAACCCCACATCCGGCAACACCGGCTTGTTCGCCAACGCGGTCTTCATCAATTTCTCGACATATTCCCGATCACTGTCCGGCAGCGCCAGACGCGGTGGGCGGGTGAGGGCACTGCCGCGTTCCATGATCGCTTCGCACAGCTTGATGCACTGCACCAAGTCCGGACGCGCATCCAGGTGCAGCAGCGGCATGAACCACTCATACAGCGCCATCGCCTCGGCAAAACGCCCTCCCTTGGCCAGACGGAACAAGGTCTCGCCCTCTTTCGGAAAGGCGTTGGACATCCCCGACACCCAGCCCACCGCGCCCACGGCGACGCTCTCCACCAACACATCATCGAGCCCGGCAAACAGCACGAAGCGATCACCGACTTCGTTGCGCACGTCGATAAAGCGGTTGGTGTTCCCCGACGAATCCTTGAAACACGCGATGGTGTCGCAGTCCGCCAGGGAGATGAGGATGTCCGGCGTGACGTCGTTCTTGTAGATCGGCGGGTTGTTGTAAACCATCATCGGCAGGTCGGTGGCGGCGGCCACGGTGCGGAAGTGCGTGGCGGTTTCGAAAGGCTTGGCCGAGTACACCAGCGCCGGCATCAGCATGATCCCGTCGGCGCCGGCTTTCTGCACTTGCTTGGCAACGTCACAGGCGTTGGCGCTGGTGAACTCGGCGATGCCGGAAATCACCGGCACGCGCCCGGCCGAGGCGTCTTTGGCGGCTTCCACCAGGCTGATTTTTTCAGCGACGCTCAGGGAGGTGTTCTCGCCCACCGTCCCGCAGATCACCAGCCCCGACACGCCATCGCGCACCAGGTTGGAAATGACCTTATGGGTCGCCTCCAGATTGAGGGAGAAATCGTCATTGAATTGCGTGGTAACGGCAGGGAAGACCCCGCTCCAGGATACGGACTGGCTCATGATTGACTCCTGATTGGGTAAAGGTATTTCGTATACGTTCTGGTTTGGGCGTATGACGCCCTTCTTTTTCTGCGTTAGCGGTGCTTCAGGCTGTCCCCGACCCCTTGTAGGAGTGGGGGTGGTGGGGGCTGCGGCGGGGGGGGGGCCACCACCCACCCCGCCCCTACCCCCAAGCCGGCCGCCCCCCACCTCCCCGCTGTTG
>NZ_JAUERW010000018.1:0-130505 GCF_041060465.1 Pseudomonas sp. W2Oct36 | reverse complement strand
AGGGTACTCCGACGAAGGAGGAGCCCAACCAGGAGCACAAGCCCTTGGTTACTTGGGGCTTTATCAAGTAACTCGCCGAAGGCGAAACAGTATGCCCCCAGGCAGACGCTCTTGATCTCAAACGCTTATAAAAAAACGCCCCGAATTAATCGGGGCGCTTTCACAACAGCACTACCTCACATCAATGCGACACCGCACCACTGGCCCCCAGGCCCGTCTGCGAACGCACAAACTGCGGGAAGAACAACGCACGCTCACCTTCTGCCGCCTTCGACTTATCCGTGATCGAGAAAAACCAGATCCCGACAAACGCAATCGCAATCGAAAACAACGCAGGATACTCGTACGGGAAAATCGCCTTCTCGTGATGCAGAATCTGCACCCAGATGGTCGGACCGAGCACCATCAACACCACCGCACTGACCAGCCCCATCCAGCCGCCGATCATCGCGCCACGCGTGGTCAGGTTCTTCCAGTACATCGAAAGCAACAACACCGGGAAGTTACAGCTCGCCGCAATCGAGAACGCCAGGCCCACCATGAACGCAATGTTCTGACTCTCGAACGCGATACCCAGCAGAATCGCCACGACCGCCAACGCCACCGTGGTGTACTTCGACACACGGATCTCATCTTTCTCGTTAGCCTTGCCCGCCTTGATCACACTGGCATACAAGTCGTGAGACACCGCCGACGCACCGGCCAGCGTCAGACCCGCCACGACCGCCAGAATGGTCGCGAACGCCACCGCCGAAATAAAGCCCAGGAACAGACTGCCACCGACCGCATCGGCCAAGTGAACCGCTGCCATGTTATTGCCGCCGAGCAGCGCGCCCGCCGCGTCCTTGAACGCCGGATTGGTGCTGACCAGCAGGATCGCGCCAAAACCGATGATGAAGGTCAGGATGTAGAAGTAGCCGATGAAACCGGTCGCGTAGAGCACCGACTTACGGGCTTCCTTCGCGTCACTCACGGTGAAGAAGCGCATCAGAATGTGGGGCAGGCCCGCGGTGCCGAACATCAGCGCCAGACCCAGGGAGAACGCCGAAATCGGATCTTTCACCAGACCGCCCGGGCTCATGATCGCCTCACCTTTCGGGTGAACCTTCACAGCTTCCGAGAACAGCACGTTGAAGTCGAAGTTGACGTGCTTCATCACCATCAATGCCATGAACGACGCACCGGAGAGCAGCATCACCGCCTTGATGATCTGTACCCATGTGGTCGCCAGCATGCCGCCGAACAGCACGTACAGGCACATGAGGATACCGACGAGCACCACCGCCACCGCATAGTCCAGACCGAACAACAGCTGGATCAGCTTGCCGGCGCCGACCATCTGCGCGATCAGGTAGAACGCCACGACCACCAGCGAACCGCAGGCGGACAAGGTGCGGATTTCCTTCTGCTTGAGGCGATAGGACGCCACGTCAGCGAAGGTGTACTTGCCCAGGTTACGCAGGCGTTCGGCGATCAGGAACAGGATGATCGGCCAGCCCACCAAGAAGCCGATGGAGTAGATCAGACCGTCGTAGCCGGAGGTGTACACCAGCGCGGAAATCCCCAGAAAGGACGCCGCCGACATGTAGTCACCGGCAATGGCCAGACCGTTCTGGAAACCGGTGATCTTGCCGCCTGCCGAGTAATAGTCCGACGCTGTCTTGTTCTTTTTCGACGCCCAGTACGTGATGTACAAGGTGAATCCGACGAAGACCACAAACATGATGATCGCCGACACGTTCAACGGTTGCTTCTGCACCGCACCGGTCAGCGCTTCGGCTGCCCAGAGTGTCGGTGCGAAAGCCGCAAGGCCGAAGGCCGCAAGCAGGCGCCGGATCATTGCTGTGCCTCCTTCAGGATCGCGTTGTTCAGGTCATCGAACTCACCGTTTGCGCGGCGAACGTAGATGGCGGTCAGAATAAACGCGGACAGAATCAGCCCGACGCCGATCGGCATACCCCAGGTAATGGTTGATGTGGCGCTGAGTTTAGCGCCGAGTATCTGAGGCCCATACGCAATCAGAAGGATGAATGCGGCATAGAGCCCAAGCATGATTGCCGAGAGAATCCAGGCGAATCGTTCCCTTTTCGAGACCAGCTCCTTGAAGCGCGGGCTGTTCTGAATCGAGAGGTAAATGCTGTCGTTCATTGTTTTTGTCCTCGCAGCACAGATGGATGTCACGGTTTGCACTTTAGTCCGCTCTGCGTTGCACTCCAGACGACCTTAGTATTAGAACGACATTAGTTGAGATACGCCGAATTGCACCGCGTCTGCCGACCGCTTTGAAAGAAGTCATGACAGGCGAGCTGAATGGCCAATAAAAAACCGCCTGGCGATGGCTCACCAGGCGGTTCGGTGCAACGTTAAACTTTTGTGACCGGTTACTTGCCGGTCCACTCCTTGACGCGATCCGGGTGTTTCGCGACCCAGTCCTTGGCCGCCGCTTCAGGCTTGGCGCCGTCCTGGATGGCGAGCATGACTTCGCCAATTTCATCCTTGTTGGCCCACTGGAACTTCTTCAGGAAGTCCGCCACGTCGGGGGCCTTCTTCGCCAGGTCCAGGCTGCCGATGTTGTCGACGGTTTCAGCCGCACCGTATACACCTTTCGGGTCTTCGAGGAACTTCAGCTTCCACTTCGCGAACATCCAGTGCGGCACCCATCCGGTCACCGCAATGGACTCCTTCTTGTTCTCCGCGCGGGTCAGCTCGGCGATCATGCCGGCGCCCGAACTGGCCTGCAGCTTGTAACCGTCGAGGCCGTAATCCTTGATCGCCTGGTCGGTCTTGATCATGACGCCTGAACCGGCGTCGATGCCGACGATTTTCTTCTTGAAGGAGTCGTCGGTCTTGAGGTCTGCCACCGAGTTGGCTTTCACGTACTCAGGCACGATCAGGCCGATTTTCGCGTCCTTGAAGTTGGGGCCGTAGTCGGTGACCTTGTCCTTGTTCTTGGTCCAGTACTCGCCGTGGGTCACGGGCAGCCAGGCGGACAGGATCATGTCCAGTTTGCCGGTCGCGACGCCCTGCCACATGATCCCGGCGGCAACGGCCTGCAGCTTCACCGGATAACCCAGTTTCTGCTTGATCACCTCGGCGGCGACGTTGGTGGTGGCAACACTGTCGGACCAGCCATCGACATAACCGATGCTCAGCTCGGGTTTGGCGTCGGCATGGGCCAGCGTGGAACTGATGGCCAGTGCCAGCGCGGCACCGACACCCAGGATTTTTCGCATCGTCATTTTCACTTCCCCGGTAGTCCAGAACCCGACAGCGGTCGGGCGTCGTTAACGTTCTTATAACGTCGCACTCGCGCCCTGGTTCGGGGCAAGCCACGCGTTTCACGCTTCCACCACGTGCCCGCGCAGACGCAATCACTGCGTGGACAATGGATCATCAACCCCCACAGACCTTGTGCCTTTCCTGCCAGCGACACCCAGCCACCCGGTAAACGACATCACCGGGCCATCAACGACAGACAGGTCGTAAAGACGCTATGAAACCGTCCGAAAATTGCATGGCGTGCAAAAGCGCTGAGAGGATGAGGTGTGTAACCGCGTCATCTTGCTACTATGCCGACCTTCGCCCCACTTCGGCCCCGTCATGTCCGCAACCTCCCGCTCCCCTGTCGCCCTCCTTTATCTGCTCTCCTGTCTGATTGCCCTGCTTGGCCTGTGCGGCTATTGGTACTGGCTGGGCAAGCCGGTGATTCTGCCGGACGCCGCCACCCCGACCCACAAACTGCAGTGCGCGTCCTACACGCCGTTTGACAAGGATCAATCGCCCTTCGACCAGCCGTTCACCCTGCGCCCCGCGCGCATGGACGCTGACCTCGCGTTGCTGGCGACCCGTTTCGACTGCATTCGCACCTATTCGATGACCGGCATGGAAGCGCTTCCCGACATTGCTCGCAAGTACGGCCTCAAGCTGATGCTCGGCGCCTGGGTCAACGGCAATCCGGTCGACACGGCCAAGGAAATCAAGGCACTGGTGACGGCAGCCAATACGCATCCGGATGTCGTAACGGCAGTGATCGTCGGCAACGAAAGCCTGTTGCGCAAGGAAGTCACTGGCGCTCAACTGGCCACGTTGATTCGTCAGGTCAAGGCTCAGGTCAAGCAGCCGGTGACCTACGCAGACGTCTGGGAGTATTGGCGG
Source organism: Pseudomonas sp. W2Oct36 (assembly GCF_041060465.1). Lineage (NCBI taxonomy): Bacteria > Pseudomonadati > Pseudomonadota > Gammaproteobacteria > Pseudomonadales > Pseudomonadaceae > Pseudomonas > Pseudomonas sp. W2Oct36. The sequence goes on along the minus strand of NZ_JAUERW010000018.1, from coordinate 126,350 downwards.
CAATACCCTGAAGTCGGGCCTGCCGTGGATTTCCTGACGATCCACCTGCTGCCGTACTGGGAAGACGCCCCCACCGGCATCGACGAAGCCCTGGCCCACGTCGCGCAGATCCGCGAAACGTTCGGCAAGCAATTCGCGCCCAAGGACATTCTGATCGGCGAGACCGGCTGGCCCAGCGAAGGCCGCCAGCGTGAAACGGCGTTGCCCAGCCGGGTCAACGAGGCGCGATTCATTCGCAGTTTCGTCACGATGGCCGAGCAGCACGGTTGGCACTACAACCTGATCGAGGCCTTCGACCAGCCCTGGAAGCGCCAGTCCGAAGGCGCCGTGGGCGGTTACTGGGGGCTGTTCGACGCGGATCGCCAGGACAAAGGCGTGCTGGCCGGGCCGGTCTCGAACCTGCCCTTGTGGCCATTCTGGCTGACGGCCAGTGGTGCCATCGCCCTGATGGCCCTGGCGTGGGCCGGCCGTGTCAGTCAACCACGCAGCGCGCTGATGCTCCCGTTGCTGGCGGCGTTCGCCGGTTGCTGCATCGGCACGTGGGGTGAACTGGCCCGGGTGACCAGCCGCTTCGCCGGCGAATACCTGTGGGCGGCGGCGCTGGTAGCGCTCAATCTGCTGGTCCTTGCCCACGCAGCGCTGGCGTTGTCAGCCCGCGCGGGCTGGCGCGAGCGCGTGTTCGCCTGGCTGGACGCTCGGGCCGCGTGGTGGTTGTACGCCAGCGGCTTCGCAGCGGCGGTGATGATGCTGGCGATGGTCTTTGATCCGCGCTACCGCAGCTTCGCGACGGCGACGCTGTGGCTCCCCGCCTTGGTCTACCTGATTCGCCCGGTGGCGGCACCGCGCCGGGAAATCGGCCTGCTGATGTTCATCGTCGGCGCGGGCATCGTGCCGCAGCTGTTTCGCGAAGGCTTGAGCAATCCTCAAGCGTGGGCGTGGGCGGCGGTGAGCCTGCTGATGGCGCTGGCACTGTGGCGCAGCGTGCGCATCGATGTTCGGTTAACCGCGCCGAGCGGTACGCGGACCCGCAGCGAAGAGGCTGTGTAACCGAGTGTGCGGCGCCACGGATACATTGTGTTACCGCCGAGGGACTGAAAAGCCCGAAGGCGGGTAACACGGAAACAAAAAACCGTTACACCGCAGGGGTGGCGATTGATCAGATTTCACAACCCCTTGATTTAAAAGGGATTACAAAAGTTGGCACGCACCCTGCTATATCTCCTGCATAACAAGAACAAAATGTGAAAACCCAATAAAAATAAGATGAATCGGCTCTGACATAACAAGAACAACGGCACAGAGACGCAGCCAACAGATTTTTTTGGAGTAGAAACGCTTTACCGAGGCCCCGGCCTCGCAGCCCGACCGAGAACAATAAAACTACCCTCAGGTAGCGGCCAGAACGGGTTGGATCACCTCTCGCTGAAGAGGAATCAAAGCAGGTCAGCGCTCAAAAAAATACGTTTGCTCTTGTATCCCGTATGGGGATCACCGAAGACGCTGTAAAGGGACCGGTTGCCAATAACAACAACAGACCGCCCTACAACAATAAGAAATAGCACGTGCAACGATTTAAAGGGGAGCCTCGGCTCCCTTTTATGCTGTCTGGGCTTTGGCGTTCAGCGCTCGGTTTTTTAAGTCACGCCTGCCGAGCCCGCACCAGCCGCAACCCGGCAATCACCACCGCGAACACCGCCAGACTGGCCGTGTACAGCACCAGCGCCAGTATCCCCAGCAACAAGCCAACGACCGCGAGCGCCCGGCCAACCTGACGGGGCACAAAGAACGCGACCAGCGATGCAATCAGCGCGCCCCACCCGAACACACCGAAGTGAATCCACAGGCCCAGGTTCGAGCGCAACTGGCACTGCCATTTCGACGCCTCGTCAGCGCAAATTCCTACCCATTGCACGTCTTCCATCAGGCCGTAGCGCAAGCCATAACTGACGGCCAGCCACAGCAACAGGATAAAAAACAGCACCACCAACGGCAGACGACGGGACACGACACACTCCAGAAAATAACCAACGGCGCGCAGGATAGCCGCAGCCGCCCGGGCAAAACCATACGGGCGATAAAAAGCACGAGCAGACAGGCCAGAAGTGCCATAACCTGTATCGTCGCGGAGGGTCATGCGAGAGTCGCTTGCCGTCACGGCACTTTGGCACTACACCCGTGTCATAGCCTGCGTATTTCAACAGCACATCATTCCCAAGGGATTCAGTCATGCTTCGTTTTCTGCGCCTCGCCGCCTTATCAGGCGGCCTGTTTTTGAGTGCGTCCGTGATGGCGGTCGATATCGATCCGTCCAGCTATGGCTTCCCCTTGACCAATCCGTTCGAAGCGACCATCGCCACGACCCCACCGGATTTGCGTGCCAAGGTGCCTGAAGACGCCGACATCGATCAGGACGATTACAGCCTCACAATGCGCCCGGAGCGTGAGTTCACACTGCCGGACAACTTCTGGGCCGTGAAGAAATTGCGTTATCGCCTCGCCAAACAAGACCACCCTGCGCCGCTGATCTTCCTGATCGCCGGCACCGGCGCGCCTTATAACAGCACCCTGAACGAATACCTGAAGAAGCTTTATTACGGCGCGGGTTACAACGTCGTACAGCTTTCGTCGCCGACCAGTTATGACTTCATGAGCGCCGCTTCGCGTTTCGCCACCCCTGGCGTGACCAAGGAGGACGCCGAAGACTTGTACCGCGTCATGCAGGCCGTTCGCGCCCAGCAGTCCAAACTGCAGGTCACCGAGTATTACCTGACCGGTTACAGCCTCGGCGCGCTGGATGCGGCCTTCGTCAGCAAACTCGACGAAACCCGCCGCAGCTTCAACTTCAAGAAAGTGCTGCTGATCAACCCGCCGGTGAACCTCTACACGTCGATCACCAACCTCGACAAAATGGTTCAGACCGACGTTAAAGGCATCACCAACAGCACCACCTTCTATGAACTGGTGCTGCAGAAGCTGACCCGCTACTTCCGCGAAAAAGGCTACATCGACCTGAACGATGCCCTGCTGTATGACTTCCAGCAGTCCAAGCAGCACCTGTCCAATGAACAGATGGCCATGCTGATCGGTACCTCGTTCCGTTTCTCGGCCGCTGACATCGCGTTCACCTCCGACCTGATCAACCGTCGCGGCCTGATTACCCCGCCCAAGACCCCGATCAGCGAAGGCACCAGCCTGACGCCGTTCCTCAAGCGCGCGCTGCAATGCGATTTCGATTGCTACGTGACCGAGCAGGTCATCCCGATGTGGCGTGCCCGCACCGACGGCGGCAGCCTGCTGCAACTGGTTGATCAGGTCAGCCTGTACGCGCTGAAGGATTACCTGGCCAGCAGCAAGAAGATTGCGGTGATGCACAACGCCGACGACGTGATCCTCGGCCCGGGCGACCTCGGTTTCCTGCGCAAGACATTTGGCGATCGCCTGACCGTTTACCCTTACGGCGGTCACTGCGGCAACATGAACTATCGCGTCAACAGCGACGCCATGCTGGAGTTTTTCCGTGGCTAAACGTCTATTGCTTATCGCCGCCCTCCTCTGCGCTGGCGCCGTCCACGCGGCCGACGCGCCGATCGTTTCCCAGGCAGCCCCGGTCCAGCGGATCGACAACCCGGATGGGTTCACCGAGCCGTTGAAGTCGCTGAAATTCAACCCGGGTCTGGACGCTCAGGAGTTCGAGCGCTCGTCGCTCAACGCACTGAATGTCTACGATCCGCTCGAGTCCTGGAACCGCCGGGTTTACCACTTCAACTATCGCTTCGATGAGTGGGTGTTCCTGCCGGTGGTCAACGGCTACAAATACGTCACGCCGAGCTTCGTGCGCACCGGCGTCAGCAACTTCTTCAGCAACCTGGGCGATGTGCCGAACCTGCTGAACAGCCTGCTGCAGTTCAAGGGCAAGCGCTCGATGGAGACCACCGGCCGCCTGATCGTCAACACCACCCTGGGCATCGCCGGGCTGTGGGACCCGGCGACCATGATGGGCCTGAAGAAACAGAGCGAAGACTTCGGTCAGACCCTGGGTTTCTATGGCGTTCCGGCCGGTCCGTACCTGGTGCTGCCGATCCTCGGCCCATCGAACCTGCGTGACACTGGCGGTCTGGTCTTCGACTTCACCGCTGAATCGCAGATCAACTTCCTCAACGTCGCCCAGGTCAGCGAAGACCACCCTGAGCTGTACCTGCTGCGCGCCATCGACCGTCGTTACACCACCAGCTTCCGCTACGGTCAGATGGACTCGCCGTTCGAGTACGAGAAAGTGCGTTACGTGTACACCGAAGCCCGCAAGCTGCAGGTTTCCGAGTAACGCGGCCTAAACGCTGCCGGCACTGCTGGCAGCAAAACCTGTAGGACCGGTTTCAGCCGGGAAGAGGCCGGTTGGCGCGCCATCACATTGCGGTGTGACTGCACGCGGTACTTTTTGGTAAGACCGGCTTCAGCCGGGAAGAGGCCCGTCGGCACGCCATCACATTCGTGGTGTTAATGCCGGCGTCTTCCCGGCTAAAGCCAGTCCTACCAGTGCGCGGTCCGGCCGGTGGCGATATGTCGGATGTTCGGGCCTCTTCGTGAGCAAGCTCGCTCCCACATGGACAGTGTTTGCTGCTCGACCTTACGGCGCCCGGATGAAGGGGCTCCCCGACAGTATCCGGAACAAGCCCCAGACCCATCGCCAAAACCGATCATACCCCCGCAAAAACCTCACCCATCCATCGCCCCAATAGGCCTACCATAGGCGCCATTCCCCTTCTGCCGGAGTGAGCCCCATGCCTCAATTTCGTAACGTGCTGTCGATCCAGGCAGGCCAACCGACGTCGGACGGCGCTGGCGTCAAGCTGACCCGAGTGTTCGGCGGGCCAGGCGTTGAATCCTTCGACCCGTTCCTGATGCTCGACGAGTTCGGCTCCGAGAACCCTGATGAATACATTGCCGGCTTTCCGCCGCACCCCCATCGCGGGTTTGAAACCGTGACCTACATGCTCGAAGGCCGCATGCGCCATGAAGATCACATGGGCAATGTCGGCCTGCTGCAAGGCGGCGGCGTGCAATGGATGACCGCGGCGCGCGGGGTCATTCACAGCGAAATGCCCGAGCAGGAAAAAGGCGCCATGCGCGGCTTCCAGCTGTGGCTCAACCTGCCCGCCAAAGCGAAGATGGGCGACGCCGGCTACGACGACATTCAGCCTGAGCGCATTCCGCGCATCACCACGCAGAACGGCGTCGACGTTGTGGTCATCGCAGGTCAATTCGACGACGGTCAGATGTCCCAGGCAGGCGCCGTGCAGCGTCCGGACACCGAGCCGCAGTATTTCGATTTCCACATGCCCGCCGGCAGCCACATCAACCCGCGCGTCGCCGAGGGCCATCGCGTGCTGCTGTACGTGTACGAAGGTGAAGTCGAGATTGCAGGACAGCCGCAGAAACTGGGCACGAGCCGTCTCGCGCGGTTGTCGGAAAGGGGTGAAATTCAGCTGAATACCCAGGCGGGCGCCCGCCTGCTGCTGATCGCTGGCAAGCCGCTGAACGAACCGATCGTGCAATACGGCCCGTTTGTGATGAACAGCCGTGAAGAAATCGAACAGGCCCTGCGGGATTTTCGGGATGACAAACTGACGGCGTGATCGCCGTCCCTCCGGCATTCAGCAACGCACTCAGTCCAGCCGCAAGAACCGCTTCAACTCTTCCTTCTGGGCCATCGCATCGCGGCGGCCCAGCTCGATGAGCTCGCTGCAATAACCCGACTCGAACAGCAGATAACTCAGCACCCCCGCCCCGCTGGTCTTGGTCGCACCCGGGCCGCGCAGAAACGTGCGCAGCGCCGGGGGCAGTTCGCGGCGATGGCGGGCGGCGATTTCGTCGATGGGCTGGCTGGGCGAAATCACCAGCACCTCCACGGGCGCCAGGGACTGAATGGGCGTGGATTCCGACGACTGCGGCCTGGGCTCGTCGGGCCCGGGCAGCATTCGGCTGACCAGATTCAGCCGCTCCAGCAATTCAATGTCACTCTCCAGGCTGTCGATGAACGTGCTGTTGAGCATGTGCCCGCCGATCTGCGCGAGGCTCGGCTGCGTGCCACGGACCGCGCGCGGCACAGGCGGGTTCGCGCCCGGTCCACGGGGGTTGCCGCTGACGCCCACCACCAGCACACGGTTGGCGCCCAGGTGCAGCGCCGGACTGATTGGCGCCGACTGCCGCACCGCGCCGTCACCAAAATATTCCTGCCCCAGTTTCACCGGCGCGAACAGCAAGGGGATCGCCGAACTGGCCAGCAGATGGTCGATGGTCAAGCGCGTCGGCAGGCCGATGCGGCGGTGCCGCAGCCAGGATTCGATCGTGCCCTTGCCCTGATAAAACGTGACCGCCTGCCCCGACTCGTAACCAAACGCGGTGATTGCCACCGCGCGCAGATGCTTCGCTTCAATGGCTTCCTGGATGCCGTCGAGGTTGAGCCGCGCGGTCAGCAGATCCTTCAGCGGCGAACTGTTGAGCAGCGCCACCGGCACCTGTTGGCGACCGATCCCCAACAGGCTGCGACCGAAGAACCGCGCGGCCTGCCGAACGACCCCGGGCCAGTCGCTGCGCAACACTTGGTGGCTGCGAAAGCCCTGCCAGAAGTCGGTCAGCTCGTGGACCGCGGTACGAAACTGCGCCGCGCCGCTGGCCAGCTTCACCGCGTTGATCGCCCCGGCGGAGGTGCCGACAATGACCGGAAAGGGGTTTTTGGCGCCGACCGGCAGCAGGTCGGCAATGCCGGCGAGCACGCCCACCTGATACGCCGCGCGGGCGCCACCGCCGGACAGGATCAGCCCGGTGATGGGCTCGACGCCGGGAGATATCGCTGAGTCGTCGCGCACCGCTTGTTGTTCTATGGCGCTTGTCGTCATGGGGATTGAGTTCTCGGTTTCAGCCACGCTTCTTGTACAGCTTCGGCTCACCCGGCGGCCGACTCTTGAAGCGCCGGTGCGCCCACAGGTACTGCTCGGGGCATTCGGTGACCGCACGCTCGACCCATTGATTGATGCGAATGCAGTCCGCCTCGTCGCTCTCCCCCGGAAAATCGCTCAGCGGCGGATGGATCACCAGTTTGTAACCACTGCCGTCGGCCAGACGCTCCTGAGTGAACGGCACGACCAGCGCGTGCCCGAGCTTGGCGAATTTGCTGGTGGCCGGCACGGTGGCCGCCTGAATACCGAACAGCGGCACGAAGATGCTCTGCTTGGCGCCGTAGTCCTGATCAGGCGCATACCAGATCGCCCGGCCCTTGCGCAGTTGCTTGATCATGCCGCGCACGTCTTCGCGCTCGACAGCGATGGAATCCTGGTTATGCCGCTCGCGGCCGCGTCGCTGCACATAATCGAACAGCGCATTCTTGTGCTCGCGGTACATGCCGTCGATGGTGTGCTGCTGGCCGAGCAAAGCCGCGCCGATTTCCAGCGTTGTGAAGTGCAGCGCCATGAGGATGACGCCATGGCCGTCCAGCTGCGCCTGCTTTAAATGATGAAGGCCTTCGATGTGGGCCAGCCGCGCCAGACGGGGCTTGCTCCACCACCAGCTCATGGCCATCTCGAAAAAGGCGATGCCGGTAGAGGCGAAGTTCTCCTTGAGCAGGCGTTTGCGCTCGGCCTTTGAATACTGGGGAAAACACAGCTCGAGGTTGCGCGCGGCAATCACCCGTCGATCGGTCGCCTGGTAATACATGACCCAGCCCAGCGCACGGCCAATCACCAGCAACACGCGAAACGGCAACTGCACGATCAGCCAGAGCACGCCCAGCCCCAGCCACAGCAGCCAGAAGCGGGGATGAAGAAAGTGAGCTCGAAAACGCGGGCGATCCATTACAGCTTCCGTCAAGACAAAGGCGGGCATTCTACATCGGTTCGCGCAGATCGTGCCCCCGTCGGTTGCGCCTCCCTTGCGGCTGGCGGGCGTTATCGTTATAAGTCTCGGCACTTTTAGCGACAAGCCGCTGTATGCCGACATGAGCCAAATCGAATTGCAAGACAAGGACCCCGTGTTCCAGCTGAAGGGCAGCATGCTGGCCATCACTGTGCTGGAACTGGCCCGCAACAACCTCGAAGCGCTGGATCGTCAACTGGCGGCAAAAGTCGCCCAGGCGCCGAACTTCTTCAGCAATACACCGCTGGTGCTGGCCCTCGACAAGTTGCCGCCGGATGAAGGCGCGATCGATCTGCCGGCAATGATGCGCATCTGCCGCCAGCACGGGTTGCGCACCCTGGCCATTCGTGCCAACCGAATTGAAGACATCGCCGCCGCCATTTCCATCGACCTGCCGGTATTGCCGCCTTCGGGCGCGCGGGAGCGACCGCTCGATCCGACGGAAGGCGAAGTCAAAAAGAAACCGGAAATCATCGAAAAGCCGCCCGAGCCGCTGATCAAGCCAACCAAGATCATCACCGCCCCCGTGCGCGGCGGTCAGCAGATCTACGCCCAGGGCTCGGATCTGGTGGTGATTTCCTCGGTCAGCCCCGGCGCCGAACTGCTCGCCGACGGCAACATTCACGTGTACGGCCCGATGCGCGGCCGCGCGCTGGCCGGGATCAAAGGCGATACCAAGGCTCGGATTTTCTGCCAGCAAATGGTCGCCGAACTGATCTCCATCGCCGGTCAGTACAAGGTGTCCGAAGACCTGCGCCGGGATCCGCTGTGGGGTGCCGGCGTGCAGATCAGTCTGTCCGGCGACGTGTTGAACATCACCCGTCTTTAACGGATACTGCGCCATTTTTAAGCCACTCTGATTCGTCGCGAAAACGACGCGAAGGCACCGGAACGTTCGGGTTATTTTTTTGTTTTCCCGAGCAGGGATTCCGTTACGGATTCCGATCACCGCCCTCGCCCGCTTTAGTTGCGCCGTCACGAGGGGCTCTTCAGGGACTCAACGTCCTTTTCCTCTAGGGGTGATACACCTTGGCCAAGATTCTCGTGGTTACATCCGGCAAGGGTGGTGTGGGCAAGACCACCACCAGCGCCGCCATCGGTACCGGTCTCGCACTGCGCGGCCACAAAACAGTTATCGTCGACTTCGACGTCGGCCTGCGTAACCTCGACCTGATCATGGGTTGCGAACGTCGCGTCGTTTACGACTTCGTCAACGTAGTCAACGGCGAAGCCAACCTGCAGCAAGCGCTGATCAAGGACAAGAAGATCGAAGGTCTTTATGTCCTCGCTGCCAGCCAGACCCGTGACAAAGACGCGCTGACCAAGGAAGGCGTGGAAAAAGTCCTGATGGAACTCAAGGAAACCTTCGAGTACGTCGTCTGCGACTCCCCTGCCGGTATCGAAACGGGCGCTCACCTGGCGATGTATTTCGCCGACGAAGCCATCGTTGTGACCAACCCGGAAGTGTCTTCGGTTCGTGACTCGGACCGCATGCTGGGCCTGCTGGCCAGCAAGTCCCGTCGCGCCGAGCGTGGCGAAGACCCGATCAAGGAGCACTTGCTCCTGACCCGTTACAACCCCGAGCGCGTGAGCAAGGGCGAGATGCTGGGCGTGGAAGACGTCAAGGAGATCCTCGCGGTGACCCTGCTGGGCGTGATTCCGGAGTCCCAGGCCGTACTCAAGGCGTCCAACCAGGGCGTGCCGGTCATCCTTGATGATCAGAGCGACGCTGGCCAGGCGTACAGCGATGCCGTTGACCGTCTGTTGGGCAAGGACCGTGAGCACCGCTTCCTGGACGTACAGAAAAAAGGATTTTTCGAACGCCTGTTCGGGGGTAACTGATGAGCATTTTTGACTTCTTTCGTGCCAACAAAAAGCCCAGCACCGCGTCGGTAGCGAAAGAGCGTCTACAGATCATCGTGGCGCATGAACGCGGCCAACGCAGCACCCCGGATTACCTGCCTGCCTTGCAGAAGGAGCTGGTCGAGGTGATCCGCAAGTACGTCAATATCGGCAACGATGACGTGCATGTCGCCCTTGAAAACGACGGCAGCTGCTCGATTCTGGAACTGAATATCACCCTGCCTGATCGTTGATCGAGAAGGCAGTCGCCACGGCGGCCCGGTTGCCTGAATCCCTTGGCGGAATCAGGCAAGCGCGCCGCCGTTGGCGTTCCTGAAGACCTGTTTTCTGCGCCGCGATGGCTGTTTCGATCGTGCGGCGCCCGTTTGAGTGATGAGGCGTTCAATGCCGCTGTCCAACGTTCATATCCTCCATCAGGACGACGCTGTCCTGGTGGTGAACAAACCCACCCTGCTGCTCTCGGTCCCTGGTCGCGCTGACGATAACAAGGACTGTCTGATTACCCGCCTGCAGGAAAACGGCTACCCCGAGGCGCGCATCGTCCATCGCCTGGACTGGGAAACCTCCGGGATCATTTTGCTGGCCCGTGACGCGGACACCCACCGTGAGTTGTCCCGGCAGTTTCATGACCGCGAGACGGAGAAGGCCTATACGGCACTGGCCTGGGGTCAGCCCGACCTGGACAGTGGCAGTATCGATTTGCCGTTGCGCTACGATCCGCCGACCAAGCCGCGTCATGTGGTGGATCATGAGTTCGGCAAGCATGCGTTGACGTTCTGGAAGGTGCTGGAGCGGTATGACACCCATTGTCGGGTTGAGTTGACGCCGATCACGGGGCGTTCGCATCAGTTGCGGGTGCATATGTTGTCAATCGGGCATCCGTTGCTGGGCGATGGTTTGTATGCCCATCCGGAGGCCCTGGCGGCGTATCCGCGGTTGTGTCTGCATGCGAGCATGCTGGCATTTACCCATCCAGGGACGGGCGAGCGGATAAGGTTTGAGTGTCCGGCGCCGTTTTGATGGTTGTTGTGGCTCTGCCTAACGGCAGAGCTGTTTCGCCTTCGGCGAGTTACTTTTAAAAAGCACTAAAAGTAACCAAAAGTGCCTGCTCTCGGCTGGGTCCCTCCTCCGTCGGGATTCCCTCACTCCGACGATGCTCCGTGGGCCCGCGCCGAACGGACATCCATGTCCTGACGGCGCTCTCGCCGCATCCATGCGGCTCGACCCACTCCGCACCGCCTGCGCTCGGCCTGCACCAAAGTCGCGTTTTGCGGTGTCTGGACTTTTTGTGTAGGAAGATCAAGAGCGGCAACAGCAACAGCAACAGCAACAGCATTTGCGAGCAAGCTCGCTCCCACGGGGAGAGAGCCAGGCCAGCAAAATAGTCAGCGCCCACACCGGCCTCTTCCCGGCTAAAGCCGGTCCTACAAAAAGCACACTGCGTACCCCCGTAGGACCGGCTTCAGCCGGGAAGCTTTTGATCTTGATCTTGATCTCAAACACAAGAGTTTCAGACGACATCAATCGCGACTTGGGTGCAGGCTGAACGCAGGTTTCGCGGAGTAGGCCGAGCCGCATGGATGCGGCGAGAGCGCCGTCAGGACATGGATGTCCGTTCGGCGCGGGCCCACGGAGCGAGACCGGAGTGAAGGAACCCGACGAAGTCGGGCCAAACCGAGAGCAAGCACCCTTGGTTACTTGGGGTGCTTTTCCAAGTAACTCGCCGAAGGCGAAACAGTCTGCCCCCAGGCAGACGCTTTTGATCTTAAGGATCTTGATCTTGATCTTGATCTCGATCAAAACACCTTTTGGCCTGTAAACTCCCGACCATTGCTGCCTGGAGTAACCTATGCGCGAAGAGTTGAATCAGGGCCTTATCGATTTCCTGAAGGCCTCCCCCACCCCCTTCCATGCCACCGCCAGCCTGGTCCAACGCCTCGAAGGCGCCGGCTACCAGCGGCTCGACGAACGCGAGCCTTGGTACACCGAAGCGGGCGGCCGCTACTACGTCACCCGCAACGACTCCTCCATCGTCGCCTTCAAACTCGGCCGCCTGTCGCCCCTCACCGGCGGCATTCGCCTCGTCGGCGCCCACACCGACAGCCCGTGCCTGCGCGTCAAACCGCAACCCGAACTGCAACGTCAGGGCTTCTGGCAACTGGGCGTCGAAGTCTACGGCGGCGCCTTGCTTGCGCCATGGTTTGACCGCGACCTCTCCCTCGCCGGCCGCGTCACCTTCCGCCGCGACGGCAAAGTCGAAAGCCAGCTGATCGACTTCAAGCTGCCCATCGCGATCATCCCCAACCTCGCGATCCACCTCAATCGCACCGCCAACGAAGGCTGGGCGATCAACCCGCAGACCGAACTGCCGCCGATCCTGGCCCAAGTCGCCGGTGACGAACGCCCTGACTTCCGCGCCCTGCTGACCGATCAACTGGCCCGCGAGCACGGCCTGAATGCCGACGTCGTTCTCGACTACGAACTCAGCTTCTACGACACCCAAAGCGCCGCCGTCATCGGCCTCAACGGCGACTTCATCGCCGGCGCCCGGCTCGACAATCTGCTGTCCTGCTTCGCCGGGCTGCAAGCGTTGCTCAATGCTGATGGTGACGAGACCTGCGTGCTGATCTGCACCGACCACGAAGAAGTCGGCTCGACGTCCGCCTGTGGCGCCGATGGCCCGATGCTCGAGCAAGTGCTGCAACGTCTGCTGCCGGAAGGTGACGACTACGTCCGCACCATTCAGAAATCCCTGCTGATCTCCGCCGACAATGCCCACGGCGTGCACCCCAACTATTCCGAAAAGCACGACGCCAACCATGGCCCGAAACTCAACGCCGGCCCGGTGATCAAGGTCAACAGCAACCAGCGCTACGCCACCAACAGCGAAACCGCCGGTTTCTTCCGTCACCTGTGCATGGCCGAAGAAGTCCCGGTGCAAAGCTTCGTCGTGCGCAGCGACATGGCCTGCGGCTCGACCATCGGCCCGATCACTGCCGGCCACCTCGGCGTTCGCACCGTCGACATCGGTCTGCCGACCTTCGCCATGCACTCGATCCGCGAACTGGCCGGCAGCCAGGACCTGGCGCATCTGGTGAAGGTGTTGTCGGCGTTCTATGCGAGTGCCGAGTTGCCGTAATCTCCCGAATCACGTTGCGGCGCAAGCCGCAATGCGCAAAAGCTTCAAACGCGGGAAGCTAAAGGCCACGGAGGCCTGGATTTGATCTCGCGTTTTTTGTGCACGCCCGGCAACCCAAATTAAACAGCGCACACCCGACACCCATATCAAATGGAAATACATGCTATCGCGACTTAATCTAAACGTGACAGCCATGTATCTGGACGCCATGCATATCGCTAACCTAGAGTTGAAATGCGTTCACCATCAATGCAAAAGGAAAAGCATCATGGCTAATCAAAACAGTGGTTCGACAAACAAACCCATTATAGTGATCATCCGCTCTGTCGGCGAAGACATTGAAAGAGGTGGATCCTGCGGCGCCAATGTAGATTTGTATGGTAGTGCGGAAAAAAACGTCACGATCGAAATCAAAGATCAAACAGCTATATTATCTGCTACGCAATCAGATCAATACGGCGCGTGGAAGGTCACACTTGATAACCTTCAACATGGCTTACATGTGTTTGCTGCAGGCGATGCGGCAAGCGGAACTGTGTCGGACAGCTATGAAGTAGGTTATCCAAAACCACCAGAGCCAAATTAATAATATCTTTAAAGGAGTTTGATTTATTTACTCTTTCTCCCGCCTTTTTCAGAGAATAGATTAATGACGGTGATGCACCGTAAATAATTCAGCCCCCTTCTAAAGGGGATAATTGAATCAGTGGCGTTGAGCGCAGGCCGATCCATTTCCTTCACAGGTCATGGAAACGGCCTGCACATCGCGCTGTCCCGGACTTCACAATTCCCCCTCGCCACACCCCCCATCCCCTCGTAAACTCATCCGCCTCTGCTTGACCCGGCATGGCTCCCAAACCACGCCATCCCAAGCGCCTGTCTATTCGAGGTCTGTTTCCAGGTGATCGCTCCCACCCGCCTTTCCGTTCTGCCCCGCCTGTTTTTGCTCTGCCTGCTGGCGCTGTTCCCGTTTGCGTTGACCCACGCCGCTGGCCTGCCAAGTCTGCTCAGTGGCGGCGACAAGACGCAGCCTCAGGCCCAGGAACCGCTGGGGCAGTCCCTGGACGAGGTCATCACGTCGCTGGAAAACGATCAGCAGCGCAGCAAGTTGCTGCAAGACCTGAAAAAGCTAAGGGACGCCACCAAAAAAGCGCAGCCAACCGTGGAGCAAGGCGTACTGGGCCTCATCGGCAGCTCGCTTGCCGAGCTGGAAAAACAGTTCACCGGCACCGACAGCCCGCTCAGCCGCTGGGCGGATGAGGCGGGGATGGCTGAAGACGAGCTGATGGCGCTGATGCTGCCGGCCAACCAGTGGTGGCCGATCATCTGGGGCTTTGCCGTGGTGCTGGCGATCTGGGGCCTGCTGGCGGCGGCGTTGATCTGGCTGGGCCACAAGGTGCGCTTGCGCTTCGGCCTTTCCGCCGAGCTTCCGCAGCACCCGCGCCTGTCGGACATGCTGCGCTTCGCGCTACGCAAGCTGGGCCCTTGGCTGGTGGCGCTGGTCATCACGATCTACCTGAGTTATTCGCTGCCGCCGTCGCTCGGCCGCGATCTGGCGATGGTGCTCGCTTACGCGTTGGTCGTTGGCACGCTGTTCTCGGCGGTGTGTGTTATCGCGTTTTCACTGCTGGACGGGCCGCACCGGCATCGGGCGCTGTACATCCTGCGGCATCAGGCGTTTCGGCCGCTGTGGTGGATCGGCAGCTTTGCCGCGTTCGGCGAGGCGTTGAGCGATCCGCGCCTGGTCGCCAGCCTTGGCGTGCACCTGGCGCACACCGCCGCAACCCTGGCCAATGTCATGGCCGCGCTGTCCACCGGCCTGTTCATCATTCGTTTCCGGCGCCCGATCGCACACCTGATCCGCAACCAGGCCCTGGAGCGCCGCCTCAAACGCCGCGCCCTGAGCGACAGCATCGAGGTCCTCGGTACGTTCTGGTACCTGCCGGCGCTGGTACTGGTGGGCGTCTCCCTGTTCGCCACGTTTTTCTCTGCGGGCGACACCAGCACTGCATTACGTCAGGCCCTGATCTGTACAGTGCTGCTGGTGATGTGCATGGTCATCAACGGCCTGGTGCGGCGTCATTCACTCAAGCCAAGCCACGCTCACAAGCGTCACGCCCTGTATTCGGACCGCCTGAAGAACTTCTTTTATACCGTTGCGCACATGCTGATCTGGCTGGTGTTCATCGAACTGGGCCTGCGAGTCTGGGGTTTGTCGTTGATTGGCTTCGCCGAAGGCGACGGCCGCGACATCAGTCTGCGGCTGATCGGCCTGGCGGCCACGCTGATGTTTGCCTGGCTGATCTGGATTCTTGCGGACACGGCGATTCATCACGCCCTCACCCGCTCGCGCAAGGGCCTGGCCAATACCCGCGCGCAGACCATGATGCCGCTGATCCGCAACGTGCTGTTCGTGACCATCTTCATCATCGCGTTGATCGTCGCGCTGGCGAACATGGGCATGAACGTGACACCGCTGCTGGCCGGTGCCGGTGTGATCGGTCTGGCCATCGGTTTCGGCGCCCAGTCGCTGGTGGCGGATTTGATCACCGGGCTGTTCATCATCATCGAAGACTCCCTGGCCATCGACGATTACGTGGACGTCGGCGGCCACCTGGGGACCGTGGAAGGCCTGACCATTCGCACGGTGCGCCTGCGCGACATCGACGGCATCGTCCACACCATCCCGTTCAGTGAGATCAAGAGCATTCAGAACTACTCGCGGGAGTTCGGTTACGCGATCTTCCGCATCGCCATCCCGTCGAGCATGAACATCGATGACGCCCTGAAGATGATCCGCGACGTCGGCCAGAAGATGCGCACCGACCCACTGCAACGACGCAACATCTGGTCGCCGCTGGAGATTCAGGGGGTGGAGAGTTTCGACGCGGGCAACGCCATTCTGCGCGCGCGCTTCAAGACCGCGCCGATCAAGCAGTGGGAAGTGTCGCGGGCGTTCAATCTCTCGCTCAAGCGTTATCTGGATGAAGCGGGGATGGATCTCGCGACCCCTAGATTGAGCGTGCAGGTCAACACCAATGGTGGCAGCGTAAGTGAGGTGCGTGGGAAGAAGGGTGACCCGGCAGGCTGATGTGTCAGTGTCAGCCTGTCGACCATCGCTGAGAGTGACGCTTGGTGGAGCCTCTGTCGGAAATCGGCCTCGGGGCTATCTCGCTGATGACCCAAAACACGATTCAGAACTCCCACATGCCGGGGCAGCTACTCAAACGTAAACGTATCGACTAAAAACCAATCTCCGCGAGCCGTTTTAAATACCATCTCTCTAATACCCACGGCAGAGAATGTACTTTCAGTCACATAGGGGCTCTCGGGGGGTAATACCACTATCCCCAATGGCGAACCCTCATGATTATAAAAAGATACCTGGTGATCCCTCTCGTTCGTAGCGCGGCACCAAAAACTCACTTTAGAGCAACTCCCTCTCAACTTCACACTGACGGTCTGACCCGGTGGCTTTGGATTTCCGCCAGTAAATTTTGCATGGAAGTTCAGCGTCTGCCTTTCTATCTTTCCGGGATAATTGGTGCCCGCAGGCAAGATGCCTACATTACCCACACCTTCTAAAAACGTAATCGTCATCATCGGCGTTTCGATGCTTTGACCAACTGAGATCATGGTATCTGGAAGCGAATCGAAATTCTCAACGCCCACCAGCGCACGCTCAACCTGTAAGGCCCACGGGTCGGAAACAGTCGTACCGTCTGCTGTCTTTGCAATAAAGCTGTGAGCCCCCTCCTCCAGCCCTGAAACATTCTTTTCCCACACGCGGCCGCTCACTGGGACAAATCCCAGCGAAACACCGTTATCAAACAACTCCACCTGGGCATCGGCGTTGCTGTCAGCCCCGTTGGCTTCTTTTAACTGGACCTGCCGCTCCATAATGAATTCCTTTCCATGGCGTTAGCTGAATGATGGATAACGCTATCAGTGTGACGCAATACATGCATTTGGCAACGGCAGCTCAAGAACCCGCGAATGAGCAAACGCAGCCAGAGATCCGATCATGCGACATGATTCACTTTAAAAATCATAAACATAAAGAATAAAGCTATTCAAATTCGAAATAATGTTAATTTCAAATTGATCTTATAAGCATAAATTAAGGGCCAAGCAGAGCGCCTGATGTGGAGTACGAAGCTCACAACACAACTTCACCAAAGGAATTCAAATATCCGCCACCACTGCGCTCACGTGAATCGCGTCGTGGCGCCAATATTCCAGATCGCAATCGATCAGCCGGCCGCGCTGGTCGTGATTGACCCGGGCGATGCGCAGGCCCGGGCTGCCGATGGAGACTTTCAGCGCTCCCGCCGCTTCCATGGGCAGCGCGGTGGGCACCATTTCGAAACGCACTTGGCCATAGCGAATGTCGTAATGGCTGGCGTAGAGCTCGGTCAGCGACTGGTTCAGGTCCAGATCAAGGATCTGCGGGAAGTAATCGGGGTTGAGGTAGTGCTCGACATAGAGCACCAGCCGTTCATCAATGCGACGGGCGCGGCAGATCTGGATCACGCTGGACAGCGCCGGCAGCTGCAGTAACCCGCAGATGACCGCCGAGGCCGGTTGCAGCCGCGCGGATATCACCTGGGTCGCGGGCACCCGCCCCTGAGCCTGAACCATCGCGTGAAAGTGGCTGCGGCGCATCAGGTCATAGGCCAGTCGCGGCGGTGAAATGAACCAGCCGCGCCGCTCCTCGCGGTAGATCAAGCCCCGCGCCTCAAGCTGCACCAATGCCTCGCGCAAGGTAATGCGGGTGGTATCGAAGACCTCGCTCAGCTTGCGCTCGGCCGGCAACTTGCTGCCCGGCGGCAGCAGACCGTGCTCGATCTGCTCTTGCAGCGCATTGCAGATGGTCGTCACCGCTCGGGGCATTTCTTCGCGCATTGCGTTACCTATCTGGACTAGACCAGCGCTATTTAAGGGCAAGGTCGCTCGCTGACTGGCCCGTTTCGGTGCTCCAGAGCCTAGGCAGCGTAGATGACCGTTGCGTGACATTCCAGCCGGGAGCGGCGGCAACGCCGGACTTCAGGAAATCGTCAGGGCCTTTCAGATCAGGCGCTTGAGCATGGTCTACGCTCATTTCACAGCGATTGCCCGGGTTGTGGCTTGCTCCAGCAAGAGTCGGTCCAGACACGAAAGCGTCATGTTACTGGCCTAACTTGGCTCAGGTATTGCTGACCTAGACCAATCATCCGCAACGAACACTTCTATGAGTCCGTCGAGAAGTGCACAAAGGAGCTTCGAATGAAACACCTTTTGCTGGCATCACTCCTGGGTTCGGCCATCGCGCTGAGCACGTCGGCCATGGCCGCCGACACCGACCTCAAAACCCTCGAAGCCGCGGCCAAGGCCGAAGGCGCGGTCAACAGCGTGGGCATGCCCGATGACTGGGCGAACTGGAAAGGCACCTGGACCGACCTGACCGCTAAATACGGTCTGGTGCACATGGACACCGACATGAGTTCGGCTCAGGAAGTGGCCAAGTTCGATGCGGAAAAAGACAACGCCAGCGCCGACATCGGCGACGTGGGTGCCGCCTTCGGCCCGATCGCTGTCGCCAAGGGCGTCACTCAGCCCTACAAGCCGAGCACCTGGGCGCAAGTGCCTGACTGGGCCAAGGATAAGGAAGGCCACTGGGCGCTGGCCTACACCGGCACCATCGCGTTCATCGTCAACAAAAAACTGTTGCACGGCTCCGACGTACCGACCAAATGGGCTGATCTGAAAAACGGCAAGTACAAGGTCACCATCGGTGATGTCAGCACTGCGGCCCAGGCTGCCAACGGCGTACTGGCCGCTGCGATTTCCATGAAAGGCGATGAGACCAACCTCGCGCCGGGCCTGCAACTGTTCACCGAACTGGCTAAACAAAAGCGCTTGGGCATCAACAACCCAACGATCCAGTCGATGGAAAAGGGCGAAGTGGAAGTGGGCGTGGTCTGGGACTTCAACGGCCTGAGTTACAAGGCCAAGATGACCAATCCTGACGACTACGTGGTACTGATCCCGTCCGACGGCTCGGTGATCTCGGGCTACACCACGATCATCAACAAGTACGCCAAGCACCCGAACGCCGCCAAGCTGGCCCGTGAATACATCTTCAGCGACGCCGGGCAGATCAACCTGGCCAAAGGCAACGCACGCCCGATCCGCGCCGAGCACCTGACATTGCCGCCAGAGGTCCAGGCCAAGCTGCTGCCTAACGAGCAGTACAAGAACGTGACGCCGATCAAAGACGCTGCGGCCTGGGAAAAATCCTCGAAAGCCCTGCCACAGCAGTGGAACGAGCAAGTCATCGTCGAGATGCAGTAATCCTCAACGGCTAACGCAGCCCCCTTGTAGGAGTGAGCTTGCTCGCGATGTCGGTGTGTCACTCGACCTGTCTGTCGCAGGCATACCGCGATCGCGAGCAAGCTCACTCCTACAGTGATGTTTGGCGATCCACCCTCCGGAGATGCCATGAAACACAACGTCATCCTCATCCTGCTGGACGGCCTGAGTTACAGCGTGGCGCAACATGCGATGGGGCATTTGCTGGCCTACCGAAACGCAGGCCGCGCGGCGTTGTACAAACTCGAATGCGAACTGCCGTCGCTGTCCCGCCCGCTGTATGAATGCATCCTGACCGGCGTGGCGCCCATCGACAGTGGCATCGTGCACAACCAGGTTTCCCGGCTTTCCAGCCAGCGCAGCGTGTTTCACTACGCCACCGACGCCGGGCTGACCACTGCCGCTGCCGCGTACCACTGGGTCAGCGAGCTGTACAACCGCAGTCCGTTCATTGCCGCACGCGACCGCCACACCGACGATGCCGAATTACCGATTCAGCACGGGCACTTCTACTACGTCGATCACTACCCCGATTCCCACCTGTTCGACGACGCCGAGCATCTTCGAACAGCGCACGCGCCGCACTTCTTGTTCGTCCACCCGATGAACATCGATGACGCCGGCCACAAGCACGGCCTCGACACCCCGCAGTACCGCAACAGCGCGCGTACCGCCGACATCATTCTCGCCGAGTACCTGCAGCGGTGGCTGGATGCGGGCTATCAAGTGCTGGTGACCGCCGACCACGGCATGAACAACGACCGCTCCCACAATGGCGTGCTGCCGGCAGAGCGCGAAGTCCCGCTGTTCGTGCTCGGTGACGCCTTCAGCCTCGACCCCGAGGCGCGACCGAAACAGAGCGAGATCTGCGGCACCGTCTGCGCGCTGCTCGGCGTACCCCACGACAAACCCTTGTGCAGAGAGGTGCTCAAGTGAATTCACTAAGTCGCGGCAAATGGCTGGGGCTGTTGTGCCTTGTGCCGTTTGCGGTTTTTTTCATCGCGTTTCAGATCGCGCCGCTGGCCTGGGTGGCGATCAACAGCCTGCAATCAGACGCCGGCTGGGGCATCGACAACTTCATCAAGGCGTTCAATTCGCGTTTCTACCGCCAGGCCATGCAGTACAGCCTGGAGATCAGCTTCTGGTCGAGCCTGATCGGCATCATCATCGCAATCCTGGGCAGTTATTCCCTGCGCAAAGTGCCGTCGCGGCTGAGGGATTTCGTCAGCGCCTTCGCCAACATGACCAGTAACTTTTCCGGCGTCCCGCTGGCGTTTGCCTTCATCATCCTGCTCGGTTTCAACGGCGCGCTGACGCTGATTCTGAAACAGGCCGGGATCATCGATGACTTCAACCTGTACTCGAAAACCGGCCTGATCATCCTTTACACCTACTTCCAGATCCCCCTGGGCGTGCTGCTGCTCTAC
The DNA here is from genome assembly GCF_041060465.1 of Pseudomonas sp. W2Oct36. Taxonomy (NCBI): domain Bacteria; kingdom Pseudomonadati; phylum Pseudomonadota; class Gammaproteobacteria; order Pseudomonadales; family Pseudomonadaceae; genus Pseudomonas; species Pseudomonas sp. W2Oct36. The sequence goes on along the minus strand of NZ_JAUERW010000018.1, from coordinate 105,662 downwards.
CCCGCTTTCGACGCGCTGCGCGAAGACTGGCGCGAGTCGGCGTCACTGCTGGGCGCCAGCGGCTGGGATTTCTGGCGGCACATCGGCATTCCGGTGCTGACCCCAGCGCTGCTCGGCACCTTCGTGATCCTGCTGGCCAATGCACTGGGCGCCTACGCCACGGTGTATGCGCTGACCACTGGCAACTTCAACGTCTTGCCGATCCGCATCGCGGCGATGGTGGCGGGCGACATCACGCTGGACCCGAACATGGCCAGCGCCCTGGCGATGATTCTGGTGGGGATGATGACGCTGGTGACCGTCGTGCATCAGTGGCTGTTGAAGAGGAGCTACCATGTCTCGCGCTGAACGCCGCCCGCCGGGGCTCTACCACCGCGTCGTGGTGTACCTGCTATTTCTGATCCTGCTCGCGCCGCTGCTGGGCACCTTTGTGTATTCGATCGCCACCAGTTGGTCGGCGACGATTTTGCCCGACGGCCTGACCTATAAATGGTACGTCGCGCTGTGGAGCGATCCGCGGTTTCTGCGCGCGTTTGGCCAGTCGCTGCTGGTGTGCGTCGGCGCGCTGGCGCTGTCGGTGGTGCTGATTCTACCGCTGCTGTTCGTTGTGCATTACCACTTTCCCAAGCTCGACGCGCTGATGAACATCCTCATCCTGCTGCCCTTCGCGGTGCCGCCGGTGGTGTCCTCGGTGGGCCTGTTGCAACTCTACGGTTCGGGACCACTGGCGATGGTCGGCACGCCGTGGATTCTGATCGGCTGTTATTTCACCGTGGCGCTGCCGTTCATGTACCGGGCGATCACCAACAACCTGCAAGCGATCAATCTGGTGGACCTGATGGACGCCGCCCAGTTGCTCGGCGCCAACACCTTTCAAGCCGCGTTTCTGGTGGTGCTGCCGAACCTGCGCAAGGGCCTGATGATTGCCCTGCTGCTGTCGTTCTCGTTCCTGTTCGGCGAGTTCGTGTTCGCCAATCTGCTGGTCGGCACCCGCTACGAGACCCTGCAGGTGTACCTGAACAACATGCGCAACAGCAGCGGTCACTTCAACAGCGCGCTGGTGATTTCCTACTTCTTTTTCGTACTGCTGCTGACGTGGGCGGCCAACCGACTGAACAAGGACAAAGACTGATATGAGCTTCGTCAGTGTCGAAAACCTGCAGAAGAATTACGGCAGCACGGCGGTCTTCAGCGACATCAATTGCGACATCCAGAAAGGCGAGTTCGTCACCCTGCTCGGCCCGTCCGGGTGCGGCAAGTCCACCTTGCTGCGCTGCATCGCGGGGCTGACGCCTGTGACCAGCGGCAGCATCTTCCTTGACGGCAAGGACCTGGTGCCGGTGTCGCCGCAGAAGCGCGGCATCGGCATGGTGTTCCAGAGCTATGCGCTGTTTCCCAACATGAACGTGGAGCAGAACGTCGCGTTCGGCCTGCGCATGCAGAAAGTCAGTACCGACGAAATGAAGCAGCGGGTGGCCGAGGTGCTGAAGCTGGTGGAGCTAAACGAGTTCGCCACGCGCTACCCGCATCAGCTCTCGGGCGGGCAATGTCAGCGTGTGGCATTGGCGCGTTCGCTGGTGACCCGCCCTCGCCTGCTGCTGCTCGATGAGCCGCTGTCGGCCCTCGATGCGCGCATCCGCAAACACCTGCGCGAGCAGATCCGTGCGATTCAGCAGGAGCTGGGCCTGACGACGATTTTCGTGACCCACGATCAGGAAGAAGCGCTGACCATGTCCGACCGGATTTTCCTGATGAATCAGGGCCGAATCGTGCAGAGCGGCGACGCCGAAACCCTGTACACCTCGCCGGTCGATGCGTTCGCTGCCGGCTTCATCGGCAACTACAACCTGCTGGAAGCCGACGCCGCCAGCCGCCTGATGCAGCGCCCGATCAACAGCCGCGTGGCGATTCGCCCGGAAGCGATTCAATTGAGCCTGACCGGTTCGCTGGAAGGCGAAGTGCGCAGCCACAGCCTGCTGGGCAACGTGATCCGCTATCGCGTCGAAGCCCGGGGTGTGGAACTGGTGGTCGACGTGCTCAACCGCTCGGCCAGCGACTTGCACCCGAACGGCCAGCGCGTCACCCTGCACATTGAAGCGTCGGCGTTGTGTGAAGTCGCATGAATTAGACGCCAACCCTGTAGGAGCGTGGCTTGTCCCGCGATCGGCGGGGAACCCGTCGTGAAACCTACGACGAAGGTCAGAATGACACACCGCATTGGCCTGGGTTGCCGCCGGTTCCCGGCAGATCGCGGGACAAGCCACGCTCCTACAGTTGATCTGCGTGTGAATGATTTAAGAGGACAGTTTTAATGGCTTTAGCAATTTTCGATCTGGACGAAACCCTGATCCACGGTGACTGTTCAAGCCTGTGGAGCGAGCAGATGGGGCGTTTGGGCTGGGTCGACCCCGAGTGGTTCATGAAGAAAGACCACGAACTGATGGAAGCCTACGGCAAGGGCGAGCTGGCCATGGAAGATTACATGGCGTTCAGCCTGGACCCGATGGTCGGGCGCACGCCTGAGGAAGTGGATTTTCTGGTGGGGCCGTGGGTTGAGGATTACATCGAGCCGATCATTTTCAGCGACGCGACCAAGGCCATCGCCGAACACCGCGCCGCCGGGGATCGCATCCTGATCATCTCGGCGTCGGGGGTGCATCTGGTCAAGCCCATTGCCGAGCGCATCGGCGTTGATGAAGTGCTGGCCATTGATCTGGACGTCGCCCACGGCGTCTACACCGGCAAGACCACCGGCGTGCTCACCTACCGCGAAGGCAAGATCACCCGCTTGATGGCGTGGCTGGATCAGGAAGGCGAGAACCTTGAGGGGGCGAGTTTCTATTCGGACTCACGCAATGACCTGCCGCTGCTGCAGAAGGTCGACTTTCCCCATGCGGTGAACCCGGACCCGGCGCTGCGTGAAGCAGCAGAAAACGCGGGATGGCCGATTCACCACTGGAAGTAATCCATTCGCCCGCCCAAGGCATTCACGTTGTGGGATCAAATCCATTCGCGACACGGAAGGACAGCCGACACGCCTCGTCGACTGAAATATCCTTCGCGAATGAGTTTGCTTTCAGCAGCTACCCCCGAATTCGAAATAAGCCCTTAGGTACTGATCATTTCTTCTATCAGAACTGTCATTTGTGACAGTAGCCAACTCTCATGACGCGGCGCCTAATGACGCCTGCCTTCACTGACAGGAGTCAACGAAATGTCTAGCACCCCGCCCAGCTCCGCCACTGATAGCCGCCTGAAGCGAACCGGAACTGCAACGACCAACTATGAAGTGGAAATCTTCGATGGCAGCACTTCCATCGGCAAAACCACTGCAAACGCCAGTGGAGTGTGGACCCTGCCAATCACCGACCTCACGGTCGGCGCCCACGCCTTAAAAGCACAGCTTCTAAACGGCCATGGAGAAGAGTCGGCGGTGTACAGCTTCACCATCCTTGCATTGGCTGCACCGACCATCACCAGTGTCAAGGACTCGAGGGGCGTTGAAATTCCGCAAGGTGATTCCACCCTCGATACCAGCGTGACCATCACCGGCACTGCAGCGGCCAATGAAGACATTGAGATCTTCGATGGCGCTGCGTCAAAAGGTACGGCGAGCACTAATGCCAGCGGCGTCTGGACCAGGACGCTCACCAACCAAGCTATTGGGAGCCATGCAATCAAGGCCAGGGCACTTTACGGCAACGAACAAGAGTCGGCAGTGCGGACATTCACGATCGCTGCTCCTCTGGACTTCAATGTCTCCCCGGTTGCGCTGCAAGCCACGCTCTACATGATCTGGAGAAATCCGGGAGCCCCTGCGCTGCCGACCTTTCCGGCCGGATCCACGATTACTCGCACCGCCTCCGGTGGCCAGCCGCCTTATACCTACAGTTCGTCCAACGACAGCGTGGCTAATGTGACCAGTGATGGACTCGTCAGCCCTCGCGGCAACGGGGCCGCCACGATCACGGTGAGAGACAACACAGGGCAATCAAAAAACTACACCGTGACGGTCAGTAATGTCTGGACGGTGGAATACCTTGGCTCTTTTATCCACCGAGGAGCCGTGGAGTATCAAAGGCCAGGCGGGCATCTGTCCGATACGGGGGAACTGGGCAGGATTGGCGATCAACATCGGGGCCACTGGCCGGCAGGCATTCCCAATGGCTGGTACTGGTCAAACGAACGTGACCCAGGACTTTTTGAAGAGTACTGGGCCAAGAGTACGTCCGATGGAGCGGTGCAGGTATTCCTGGCGGCCACAGCTGTCGATACGTTTTCTGTCTACCCAAGAAACCCCTGAAGCCGCACAGGCCGTTTGCTGCGGTGATCTTTCGGCACCGCAACAGACGACCCGTATCGTCAGCGGTCAGACCAGGCTTTCGTTGATCACCAGCACGACTTTGCCCGACACCTGATTGGTCGCCAGCTCCGCGTAGGCCGCTTCCGCTTCACTGATCGGAAAACTGCGCGCCAGTTGTGGCTTCAGGCGGCCTTCGGTGAACAGCGGCATGACGTGTTGGCCCAGGTCGCTGAGCAGGTCGGCCTTGAACTGATCGTCGCGACTGCGCAGGGTCGAGCCGAGGATATGAATGCGCTTGCCCAGCACCTTCGCGAAGTCCAGCTCGGACTTGCTTCCGCCCATCAGCCCGATCAGCACCAGACGACCGTCAACGCCAAGCACTTTGAGGTTCAGCGCCGCGTAGTTGGCGCCCACCGGGTCAAGGATGACGTTGAACGGCGCAAAGTCGTTCAGCGCGTCGAGGTTCTCATTGCGCAGCACACCGCCCTGGGCGCCAAGCGCTTCGCAATACGCCAGCCGCTCCGCCGAGCCCACGGTGACCCAGACCGGGTTGCCGAAGGCCTTGCACAGCTGAATGGCAGCTGAACCAACTCCACTTGCTCCGGCGTGCAGCAACACTTTTTCGCCGGGCTGGAGGCCGGCCAGCTGGAACAGATTCAGCCAGGCGGTGGCGTACACTTCAGGAATCGCCGCTGCTTCGTGCAGCGAAATCCCCTCGGGCACCGGTAGCACGTGCCGCGCGTCGACCACGACTTCTTCGGCCATCGCCCCGCCCGCAACCAGCGCACACACGCGGTCGCCGACTTCCCAGGCGCAGCCCGGGCCAACCTCGGCAATCACCCCTGAACATTCCATGCCGAGGATTTCCGTCACACCCGGCGGTGGCGGGTAATGCCCCGAGCGTTGCAGCAAATCGGCACGATTAAGTCCGGCGGCTGCCACCTGGATGCGGACTTGTCCTACATCCAGCGTCGGCGATGGCTCATCAACCCATTCCACACGACCTTCCACGCCTTGCAATGCTTTCACGGTGCCTCCATAGTGAGTCTTGACTGAGCCCATGTGCCTCACGGCCACTGGGCTTTTTGCATTATGCGACCGTGTTCTGACCGAACCGGCGACCTCCAAAGACGGCCTAATATGCGTTATCAATTGTCCCCGCGTCGAATCAGCATGAAGCATTTTTTACCCAGCACCACCCTTGCATTACTCATTGGCCTGACTGTCCTGCCAATGTCGGCCAGTTCGTTTGCTGCCAACAGCTGGGATAATCTTCAACCTGATCGCGATGAAGTCATCGCCAGTCTGAATGTCGTGGAGCTGCTCAAGCGCCACCATTACAGCAAGCCGCCGCTGGACGACAAGCGTTCGGAAATCATCTATCAGAGCTACCTGAAACTCCTCGATCCTGCGCGCAGCTACTTCCTCGCCAGTGACATCGCCGAGTTCGACAAGTGGCGTTTCCAGTTCGACGACTTCCTCAAGAGCGGCGACCTGGCCCCAGGCTTTACTATCTATAAGCGTTATCTGGACCGCATCAAGTCGCGTCTGGATTTCGCGCTTGCGCAGCTGAGCAAGGGCGTCGACAAGATCGACCTGAATACTCAGGAAACCTTGCTGGTTGATCGCAAGGACGCGCCATGGGCCAAGAACGAAGCCGAGCTCGACGACCTCTGGCGCAAGCGCGTCAAGGACGAGGTTCTGCGCTTGAAGATCGCCGGCAAAGACCCCGCGAAGATTCAGGAAACCCTGACCAAGCGCTACAAGAACCAACTCGCGCGCCTGGGCCAGACCCGCAGCGAGGACGTGTTCCAGGCTTACCTGAATACCTTCGCGATGTCCTACGATCCGCACACCAACTACCTGTCACCTGACAGTGCGGAAAACTTCGACATCAACATGAGCCTGTCCCTGGAAGGGATCGGCGCTGTCCTGCAGAGCGACAACGACAACGTCAAGATCGTGCGCCTGGTGCCGGCCGGCCCTGCCGCCAAGACCAAGCAAGTGGCGACCGCCGACAAGATCATCGGCGTTGCCCAGGGCGACAAAGAGATGGTCGACGTGATCGGCTGGCGCCTGGATGAAGTGGTCAAACTGATCCGCGGTCCGAAGGGTTCGGTCGTACGCCTGGAAATCGTCCCGGCCAGCAATGCGCCGAGCGACCAGACCACTAAAATCGTCTCGATCACCCGCGAAGCGGTGAAGCTCGAAGAGCAAGCGGCGAAGAAGTCGATCCTGCACCTGAACCAGGACGGCAAGGATTACAAGCTGGGCGTCATCGAGATCCCCGCTTTCTACCTGGACTTCAAGGCCTACCGCGCCGGCGATCCCGAGTACAAGAGCACCACCCGCGACGTCAAGAAACTGCTGACCGAATTGCAGTCCGAGAAAGTCGACGGCGTGGTCATCGACCTGCGTAACAACGGTGGCGGTTCGTTGCAGGAAGCCACCGAGCTGACCAGTCTGTTCATCGACAAAGGCCCGACCGTTCTGGTGCGTAACGCCGACGGCAAGGTCGATGTGCTGGAAGACGAAAACAGCGGTGCGTTCTACAAAGGCCCGATGGCGTTGTTGGTCAACCGCCTCTCGGCCTCGGCTTCGGAGATTTTCGCCGGCGCCATGCAGGATTATCACCGCGCGCTGATCATCGGCGGCCAGACCTTCGGTAAAGGCACCGTGCAGACCATTCAGCCGCTGAACCATGGCGAGCTGAAACTGACGCTGGCCAAGTTCTACCGTGTTTCCGGTCAGAGCACCCAGCACCAGGGCGTACTGCCGGACATCGCCTACCCGTCGATCATCGACACCAAGGAAATCGGCGAAAGCGCACTGCCTGAAGCGATGACTTACGACACCATCAAGCCGGCGATCAAGCCTGCGGTGGATCCGTTCAAACCGTTCCTCGCCCAGCTGCAATCGCGTCATGACGTGCGTTCGGCCAAGGACGCCGAGTTTGTCTTCATCGAAGAGAAACTGGCGCTGGCGAAGAAGCTGATGAGCGAAAAGACCGTCAGCCTCAACGAAGCCGAGCGCCGCAAGCAACACGCCGACATCGAGAGCAAGCAGCTGGCGATGGAGAACGTGCGTCGCAAGGCCAAAGGCGAAGAGCCGCTCAAAGAGCTGAAGAAGGAAGACGAAGACGCGCTGCCTTCGGACGACGACAAGACCAAACCCGAGGATGACGCCTACCTGGCTGAAACCGGGCGCATCTTGCTCGATTATCTGGGCTTGAGCGGTTCGGTGGCGAAAAAGTAAAGCGCCATGAAACGTGACAAAATGATGGCAATTCGTCATCAAACAGTCATGAAGCTGTCGTGAAATAGCGGGGCTCGACGCCACAGGCGTCCAGCCCCTTTTTCTTGCCCCGAGATTGCCATGACCGTGACTGAGCAGCTGGGCGCTTTGAGTTCGATTCTGACTCAAGGCGACTTGCACAGCCTGTTCCAACCGATTGTGTCGCTATCGGATCGGCGCATTCTCGGCTACGAAGCCCTGACTCGCGGTCCTTCCAACAGCGCGCTGCATTCCCCCATCAGCCTGTTCGCCGTGGCCCGCCAGGCCGGGCGCCTGAGCGAACTGGAACTGGCCTGCCGCGAGTCGGCTTGCCGTCGTTTCAGCCAACAGAAGCTGGACGGCAAGCTGTTTCTCAACATCTCGCCGGAGTCCCTGCTGGAAGCCTCGCACCCGCCGGGGCGCACCTTGCAGCTGTTGCAGCGCTACGGCATACCACCGAGCCGCGTGGTCATCGAACTGACCGAGCAGACCCCGACCGATGACTTTGGCCTGCTCTACAACGCGCTGTATCACTACCGCGATATGGGCTTCTCCATCGCCCTGGATGACTTGGGCGCAGGGTATTCGAGCCTGCGGCTGTGGTCCGAGCTGCGCCCGGATTACGTGAAGATCGACCGGCACTTCATCGACGGCATCCATCAGGACGCGGTCAAGCGCGAGTTCGTGGGCTCCATGCTGCAGATGGCCAAGGCGTCGCGGGCGCTGGTGATCGCTGAGGGCATCGAGTTGCAAGAAGAGCTGGCCGTTTTGATCGACATGGGGGTCGAGCTGGTTCAGGGCTATTTGCTGTGCCGTCCGCAGGAGTTTCCGCCCCGTGACGCTCGCGCGCTGCTGCCGAAAATCGACCCGGCCGCTGCGACCCTGACGGAGGAAACCAGCGACCTCAGCGCCCTCCTCAACGAGCTGCCGGCGGTGGTGCAGACCACGCCCACCGCAACGGTGCTGGAGGCGTTTCGCAAGCAGGCCAATCTCAACTCCCTGGCGGTGCTGGATGAGCAGCATCAGCCGATCGGCATCGTCCACCGCCACTCGCTGTCGGACGTGCTGCTGCAGCCCTTCGCCACCGAACTGTATGCGCGCAAGCCCATTAGTCGTCTGATGAGCGACGACTTTCTGGCCGTCGAGCTGAGCCAGTCGCTTCAGCAGGTCAGCCGGCTGATCACCAGTCGCGCGCGGCAACGCATCGAAGAAGATTTCATCATCATGCAGAACGGCCTCTACCTCGGGCTGGGCCGGGTGATCGATGTACTGAAGCTGATTACCGAAGTGAAGATCCAGCAGGCGCGCTACGCCAACCCGCTGACCCTGCTGCCGGGCAACGTCCCGATCCAGCAATGCCTGACCAGGTTGTTGCAGCAAGGCCGCGAGTCGATGATCTGCTACGTGGACATCGACAGCTTCAAGCCCTTCAACGACATCTACGGCTACGGGCGCGGCGACGAGGTTCTGCTGTGTCTGGCGCAGTGCCTGAACGACCGGATTGACCCGAGCCGCGACTTTGTCGGGCACATCGGCGGCGATGACTTTCTGATGGTGCTGGGCTCGGACGACTGGCGCAAACGCTTGAACATGTTATTGGAAGATTTCCAGAACCAGTGCCGACGCTTCTACCGCGCCGAGCATCTGGAGGCCGGCTGCTTCGTCGCGCTCAACCGCCAGGGCCAACGCCAGGAATTCCCGCTGCTGTCGCTGTCCATTGGCGTCGTGCACCTGCACCCGGAGGTCTGCACGACCCTCGACGCCAGCCAGCTTGCCGAACTGGCGTCTCAGGCCAAGCATCACGCCAAAGAAGTGATTGGCGCGAGCGTGCATGTGATCAATACCCGAGAGGCGGAGGTGATGGCGACGTTGAATCAGGCGGTTTTGGGGTAACCGACGGGTTCGCCAGCAAGCTGCTTCTATGGATTTGCGGAGGCATGCAAATCCGCAGCAGCAACGATTTCCTTACCGGCCTTGCGGTGGCCAGACCAAAGCAAGGGTTGCTAGCTCACCCTCCATCCGTAGGAGCCAGCTTGCTGGCGAATGCAACGGACTGTTACTGATACATCCACTGACAGAACGCGTGCCTCCACCCAGCCCCCTCATTCCACGGAGGTCTTCCACACTCACGTCATATTTTGAACCGTAGCGCGGACGCAAAGGAGACTGCATCGCACTAGCCTTCCGGCACTTTCGCCAGACAGGAGGGCTGAATCCCGTGTCGAAGATCTATCAAGCAGGAAGGTTGCGGACCGGACGCTATTCCCAGTCGGGGCAAATCTACCTCATCACGGCGGTGACCCATCAACGGCAGTGCTTCTTTGGAAACTGGCAAATGGGCCGACTGCTCGTACAGCAGTTTCGCGACGCACAGGCGCAAGGCCTTGCGAATTCGCTGGCCTGGGTTGTGATGCCGGATCACTTTCACTGGCTTGTGGAGCTGGGCGACTGTGATTTGGAAAAGCTGGTGTTGGGGGTGAAATCGCACACTGCTCGAAACGTGAACAAATCCCTCGGCCGGTCGGGTCGATTCTGGCAGCGGGGATTTCACGATCGGGCGATCCGAGATGAAGAAAATCTGCAGAGTGTCGCCCGATACATCGTTGCAAACCCCATCCGCGCGGGGCTGGTGAGGCGCGTGCAGGATTATCCGCTGTGGGATGCCGCATGGGTTTGACGCGCTGATTGTTGCGCGCGGGCTTTAGGCTAGCGAGGGTCGGGCCACGACCGATAACATCGGGCCCGACCTCAATCCGTAGGAGCCGGCTTGCTGGCGAATGCAGTGGGTCAGTTACCTCTCTGTCGCCTGACACCACGCATGCGCCAGCAAGCCGGCTCCTACCAATTCGCGTTCGCCTTTGGATTCGTGGCGTCGGTGCGTGCGTGTGTCAATCCACGTCCGGTTTTGGATTGCGGCGTCGGTGCGCGAATGTTGAGTTCGGCATTCGCATGCACGGCCGGGGTGGGATATTCGACGAGGCGTATGACGGTCGCGGCATTACCGATGAAAGCTGGCCCGACCTCAATCCGTAGGAGCCGGCTTGCTGGCGAATGCATTGTGTCAGGCACATTCATATCGGCTGACGGATCGCGGTTCGCCAGCAAGCCGGCTCCCAATTCGCGTCTGCATTTGGATTCCGCCAAGTCGTTGATCCACGCCCTGCTTTGGATTCGCCAGGCGCCATGATTGTCATCCGCCTCCAGATCGGATTGCTTGGAACACGATCCAAGACCTACTCCGGTATGCTCGGCTGCGGGTACTCAAATTCGAAGACGCGGGCCACTTCCGAGGCGTGCCAGGACGCTGCAGCGATGCCGTCAGAGGGTCCGGAGAAACGGCCGAGGCGTTCGACGCATTCAAAGAACCCGGTGCGAGGCAGACGGCTGGCGCCCTGACTGATCACCAACGAACTGCGCAATGGCTGCTCGGCGCGGGCGTCGAGGGCGGCGAGGTGTTCAAGGGCGGCAGTCAGGGTTTGCATGGCGGGGGTGGGTAACTGCAACCGCTCAAGCAACGCGCGATAGGTCACCAGATGACGCTGACGACGGGCCAGGTCCAGTTCGGCGAGCAGCCCGTCCCAGTGCTGGCGACTGATGCGCACGCTCATGCCTCACCCCGCCAGCCCGCGACGCCCAGCTCCCACGCCAGACTCCGGCGAATGGCCGCGTCCGGCTCACGGGCGCCGCTCTCAATCAGGTCCAGGTAAGAAGGACTGATGCCGACCGTGCGCGCCAGTTGCGCCACTGCCAGGCCCTTGGCCTCGCGCAATGCACCCAACTGAGATAAAGAAGGCAGGTCTGCGGCGGATGAGGACTGTTCAGACTCGGCCTGGATGTGGGTAGCCGCCTCTGGCTCCGGGCCAGGCGCAACACCTGCGGCGCGCAACAGGGCCTGATACTGCGCCCATGGCAGCACCGCATATTCCGGCTCTCCATCGCGCGAAATAATCTGAAGATCCATAACGCTCCCCTGTAGGACTAAACACGCTTTTACGCAGTCTTTTTCTAAGTATGGGCGGCATCTTAACAGCGGTTGGCTACGACTTGGGTGTGGGGATCACTGCAGCACTGGCGACGGAATGGATGAGCTGCACCAACCCGCGTTCAAATCTTTTTCTCGTGCTCCAGCAGGACAGGCGTTGCCGGCAAACGCTCGACCACCGCGAGCTTCTCCGGGTTCTGCAATTCGCGCCAGGCACGGAATGCGCTGAGCTCGGCTTCGAGGTGCTTCATGACCCAAGCCAGCACGGCGATGTCGTCCAGCATACCCAAGCCGGGGATCCAGTCAGGAATCGCATCCAGTGGGCTGAGGAAATACATCAGACCGGCCACGATAGAGAGAATCGCCTTACCGCTGATAGCGCGATATTCCCCGCGCCAGTAGGCCAGGCACAGCGCTTGAAGCAGTTTCAAATCGTCTTTGATCTTGCCCAGCCGACCGCCCTCACTGGCGGTTTTACCTGCAACGGCGAACAGCAACGCGGGCAGGCGACCTGCGGCCATCAAGCGCTTGGCCATGGGCAGATAACGAATGAGATTCCAGGGTGCTTTCATATCCACTCCACGATTACCGATAAAAATCGACATTCCGGCTGACTGCGTAAGCCGCAGTCGCCTGCTGACGCGTGTGCGGGTTCCGCCCCCAAAGGTTATCCACACAAATTGTGGATAACCTTGTGAACAGACCCGCTTTTCGGGGTCGGAACGCCCGTTCTATAGGGCCCGGCCTTAGATCGCGCGTTTTTTACACACATAAAAACCCGCGAAAATCGTTGACTCACTGGGGCGGTGGCGCTAGCCACAATCCAATGAGCACCGCGATGAGCGCCCCGCAGCCTCCGACAAATCCCGGCTTAAAGCCCGTTGACTGACCGACATGGGACTCTGCCCGTCCATGCCGGTTCGATGAAATAGGCCCGGAAATGAAAATGCCCCGTCGAGACGGGGCATTTCTTTCAAGCGGTAACCGGACTTACGAACGATTACTTCTTGGCGGCTGGCTTGGCCGGTTCGGCGGCCGGGGCAGCCTCTTCTTCTTCATCAGCGCCGGCGGCAGCATCATTGGCGCCTGCAGCAGCAGGGTCCTTGATGCCCAGCAGTTCGAGGTCGAAGACCAGAACCGAGTTCGCCGGGATCATTGGGCTAGGGCTCTGTGCGCCGTAGGCCAATTCGCTAGGGATGTAGAGTTTGACTTTCTCGCCGACGTGCATCAGCTGCAGACCTTCGACCCAACCCGGGATCACGCCGCTGACCGGCAGATCAATCGGGCTGCCACGTTCAACAGAGCTGTCGAACACTTTGCCGTCAGTCAGCTTGCCTTCGTAGTGAACGGTCACGACATCAGTCGGCTTCGGTACTGGACCGTCGGCTTTCTTGATGATTTCGTATTGCAGGCCGGAAGCAGTCGTGGTGACTTCCTTACGCTTGCCGTTCTCTTCGAGGAACTTCTTGCCGGCGGCTGCCGACTCTTCGCTCATCTTGGCCATGCGCTCTTCAGCGCGCTTTTGCAGGTCGCCGAATGCTGCAACCAACTCTTCGTCTTTGAGCTTCTGCTCTTTCTTGCCAACGGCGTCTTCGATACCCAGCGCTACCGCTTTGGAATCCAGATCGTCCATGCCTTCCTGAGCCAGGCTTTTGCCCATGTTAAGGCCGATGCCGTAAGAGGCTTTCTGGGCCGGGGTTTTCAGCTCAACGGTGCTGGCTTGCTTGTCGCAGCCCGCGAGTACCAGACCGACCAGGGCAATCGCCGCTGCCAACCGATGCTGTTTCATTCTGTTTCCTTGTTCATGCGCCAATAGGGCAAACGAGTAAAGCCGCGAGCTTATCAGGCTGCCGCGATCAATGGCTACCGGCATGAGAGGGAGAAAAGGCAGATAAGTTCAGGTATCCAAAGGTTTTCTTGTTTGATCGAGAAATTCGTTCAGTTGGGGTTCAGGGGACAGCCACGGGGGGAGAGAACGGCGCTAATACACGTCGCGCACATAGCGCTTCTGCTCGGTCAGACAGCGCAGCTGTTCGGCCGCCTTTTCCAGGCTGACGCCGCCCTGTTCGCTGATCACACGACGCAGCGCCTGATCGACATCCCGCGCCATCCGCGAAGCATCGCCGCAGATGTACAGGTGCGCGCCCTCCTCCAGCCAGCGCCAGAGTTCGGCGCCCTGTTCCTGTATGCGCTGTTGAACGTAGATTTTCTCTGCCTGATCCCGGGAAAACGCCAGGCTCAGCCGAGTGAGCAGGCCGTCCTGCTGCATGCCTTGAAGCTCGTCGCGGTAATAAAAGTCGGTGGCCTGATGCTGCTCGCCAAAGAACAGCCAGTTCCGGCCCCTATCGCCCCGGGCGCGCCGCTCTTGTAAAAACGCTCTGAACGGCGCCACACCGGTGCCCGGACCGATCATGATCATCGGCACATTGCCATCGACCGGCGGGCGAAAATGCCGCGTGGGCTGCAGGAAAATCGGCACCTCGCACTCGCCCGCACGATCCGCCAGAAAGGTCGACGACACGCCTTTGCGCGATCCATAGCGCACCGCGGAAACCGTCAGGTGAACTTCATCGGGATGCGCTTTGGCGCTCGACGCGATGGAATAAAGCCGCGGTTGCAGCGGCTTGAGGTGGTCGAGCCATTCCTGCGCAGAGCAGGCGATGGGAAACTCGCGCAATACGTCGGCCAACTGCCGGCCCCACAGCCAGTCCTTAAGCTCGCTTTTGAAGGGTTCGGTCAGCAGGGTTTTCAGATCGTTGCTGCCGTTACGCTCGGCGATGAACGCCAAAGTGTCTGCGCCAGGTCGCGCAATCTCGAACTGCTCGGCCAGCGCCTGACACAGCGGCACGTCGCCAGCCTTCACGCCACGCACCGGTTGCTCGGCGTTCAGACCCGTAAGCTCGAGCCACTCGTTCACCAGTTCAGGGCAATTGCGCGGCCACACCCCCAACGCGTCGCCGGCTTCATAGGTCATTCCCGAACCTTCAAGGGTCAATGCCAGTTGCCGCGTGTCCTTGGCGGCGCCCTCCGCATTCAGTCGCCGGTTGAGCGACACCTTGGCGTGATGGGGCTGTGTCCGTGAAGGCTGATTCCCAAAAGCTGGGGCGTTGTCGGTGATTGAAGGGGTAGGAAGATTCAGCGACAGCGCCTGCTGCAACCCGGTGAACCAGTTGTCTGCGTGGGCCTGGTATTCGCCGTCGCAATCGATTCTGGGGAGCAGTGACGAAGCGCCCAAGTGCTGCAGGCGCTGGTCGAGGTTCTTGCCGTGTTGGCAAAAGCGGTCGTAACTCGAATCGCCCAGCGCCAGCACGGCGTAGCGCAGCGATTCCAGACGTTCTTGCCGGGCAGCCAGTGACTGCCAGAACCGTTGCCCATTATCGGGTGATTCGCCGTCGCCGAAGGTGCTGCTGATCAGTGCGACGTTCTGCAGTTGGTCCAGACGCTCGCAGGGGAGACTGTCCATCGCCGCCACGTGAACGGGCACGCCGGCAGTCTTCAACCGGTCGGCGAACTGCCGGGCCAACGCTTCGGCATTGCCGGTTTGTGATGCCCAGAGCAGCGTCAACAGCGGCGCCTGGTCAGGTGCTGTCTGCGTCTCGGTCTCAGCTTGGGGCAAATCAAGGAAGCGATGTCCGATCAGTTCGACCTTGCGCAAGGCGACCGCACAACACTTGAATTCGGGCTGGCGGGAGATTGGGTCGACGGCGTCGTTGGTCACGGCGTTGATCGCCAGCTTTTCGCCATACACGTCATTCCAGTGAAAGGGCGCGAAGCAGTTGCCCGGCAGCACGCGGTCGCTGATCACCGCAGGCAACACCGCCAGGCCTCGTACCGAACGGATTTCCACGCCATCGCCTTCGCGGATGCCCAGTGCAAGGGCATCGTCGGGGTGCAGCTCGACGAACGGACGGGCATTTAGCGCGTTCAGTGTCGGGACTTTCCCGGTCTTGGTCATGGTGTGCCACTGGTGTTGCAGGCGACCGGTATTGAGCACCATGGGAAATGCGTCGTTGGGCAGTTCAGCTGCAGGCATGTGCGGGCGTGGGAAAAATACCGCCTTGCCGTTTGCGGTGGGAAAGACAATCGCCGGGCGTGCTGGTATGCCCCGCTCGACGGGCCGCGCGTTGATCTCGCTGAGGTAGCGAATCGGATTGCGCACGCGCTCGTCATCGGGCGCGCACGGCCACTGCACCGGTTGATCCCGCAGCCGCCCATAGCTGGCGCCGCGAATGTCGTAGCCCGTGGCGGGGTTCCACGCCTGTTTGATTTCCTCGAACACCTCTTCGGCGCAGGCATAACTGAAAGCATCAGCGAAGCCCATTTCACAGGCCACCCTGGCGATGATCTGCCAGTCCGGCAACGCCTGGCCCGGTGCATCGACGGCTTTCTGTGTCAGGTTTAGATTGCGTTCGGAATTGATCATCACCCCTTCCGCCTCAGCCCAGAGCGCGCCCGGCAACAAGATGTCGGCGTAGCGATTGGTCTCGGTGTCGAGGAAGGCGTCCTGGGTGATGACCAGTTCGGCGGTCTTCAGGGCGTCGATGACCGTGGTGCGGTTGGCAACGCTGGCGACCGGGTTGGTGCAGATGATCCAGCAGGCCTTGATCACGCCCTCGCGCATCTGCTCGAACAGGTCGATGGTGCCGCCGCCGGGCATGTGCGGGATGCTGCCCTCCGGGATGCGCCAGATGTCTTCGATGAAGCGGCGGTCGGCGTCTACCAACACCGAGCGCTGTCCGGGAAGTCCCGGGCCCATGTAGCCCATTTCCCTTCCGCCCATGGCATTCGGTTGGCCGGTCAGGGAAAACGGACCGCTGCCGGGCCGACAAATCGCCCCGGTCGCCAGGTGCAGGTTGCACAGCGCATTGGTGTTCCAGGTGCCGTGGGTGCTCTGGTTCAGGCCCATGGTCCAGCAACTCATCCACTCGGGTGCCGTGCCAATCATCCACGCAGCCTGACGAATGTCGGCTTCCGCCAGGCCGGTGGTCTGCGCGACATGCGCGGGCGTGTACGCGGCGAGGAAGTCGGGCATGACGTCCCAGCTCTGGGTGAACGAGGCAATGAAGTCGGCATCGGTGTCGCCGTTCTTCACCAGCAAGTGCAACAGCCCATTGAGCAGCGCGAGGTCGGTGCCCGGTTTGATTTGCAGGAACAAGCCGGCCTTGTCGGCGGTGGCGCTGCGCCGGGGGTCGACGACGATCAGCTTCGCCCCGGCCTTGACCCGGTCCATCATGCGCAGGAACAGGATGGGGTGACAGTCGGCCATATTGGCGCCGATCACAAAAAACAGGCCGGCCTTGTCGAAGTCATCGTAGGACCCGGGCGGGCCGTCCGCGCCCAACGAGAGCTTGTAGCCGCTGCCCGCGCTGGCCATGCACAGCCGCGAGTTGGATTCGATATTGGCCGTGCGCACGAAGCCCTTGGCGAGCTTGTTGGCCAAGTACTGCGCCTCCAGAGACATCTGCCCCGAGACGTAAAACGCCAGTGCACCGGGGCCATCGCGATCCAGAATCCCACGCAAGCGCCGGGCGGTTTCGCTGATGGCGGCGTCCATTTCCGCGCGCACTGGCTCGTGGCTGCGCTGATGGCGGATGTAGGCGGACTCCATCCGCCCCGACTCGGCAATCGCCTGGCCGCAGGTGGTGCCTTTGGTACACAGTCGGCCGAAATTGCTCGGGTGCGTCTTGTCGCCAACGACCTTGATGACCCGGTTGTCCTCGACCTGCATGACGATGCCGCAGCCGACACCACAATAAGGACACACGCTCTTTACGCTGCTGCTCGCCATATTCCGTTTCCTGAAAGCAAAAAAAGACGCCCTGTTCTCATCCGTTGAAAAAACGGAGAGCACACGGCGCCTTTGTCGTGAATATGGCAATCGGCGTTGATTGCCTGTGAACAGGATATTGCAAACAGCAGGCCAGCCTGGCCGTAGAACGTGCAGCGGGCGGTTTCAGCGAAAGTTGCCCACACGATCAATGGGCGTTGAGCTTCACCGTGGGGCGCACCAGTGTAAATCGCACCCTTTTCGAGCCGGAACCGTTCGCTATGGAGGGCGACGAGATCGAATAACGATCACGCTTCTGGCCCGTCAAACCTGCGCATCTGGCCGGAAAGAAACGGGGCGGGCGGGTCGATATTCCCACTGGCACAGCCATTGCTAAGTCTCTTATCAAGTCCAGCCTGAACACGCGGTTGGCAGCCCTGGCCGGTCAACGCGGACCGCCAGCCGTTCGCGGCGTCGGGCTCACCAGGTTGGCGTCGACACTGTGGTCGCGCGGCAACCCCTAAAAGAACAGGCAAAGGCGCCTGGAACCGAGAGGTTCCGGGCGCCTTTTTTTTGCTTTCGAAAAACCTGATTGGCCTTGGCCGGGACTCGATATGAACACCACAGTCGCCCCACTCAACGACGTCCAAACCCTGATCGTCATCGGCAACGGCATGGTGGGTCACCACTGCGTCGAGCAACTGATCGCCGCCGGCGCCCTCGAGCGCTATCGCATTCATGTGTTCGGTGAGGAAGGCCAGCGCGCCTACGACCGCGTGCATCTGTCCGAATACTTTGGCGGTCGCGACGCCGAGTCACTGGCGATGAGCGCTGCTTCTTTATATGAGCAGACCGGGCTTGCGCTGCACCTGGGTGTGCCGGTGCTGGAAATCGACCGGGCGCGGCGCGAAGTGATCACCGCCAAAGGCAGCTTCGGGTACGACAAGCTGGTGCTGGCGACGGGTTCGTATCCTTTCGTGCCGCCCATCGAAGGCGCTGAAGGCCATTCTCGGCTGGTCTACCGCACCCTGGACGACCTCGACACCATCCGCGCCGCCGCCAGCCAGGCGAAACGCGGCGTGGTGGTTGGCGGGGGGCTGTTGGGACTGGAAGCGGCCAACGCGCTGAAGTCCCTGGGCCTGGAAGCCCACGTGGTGGAATTCGCGCCGCGCCTGATGCCGGTGCAGCTGGATGACCACGGCGGCGCCGCCCTGAAGGCGCGCATCGAAGCGCTGGGCGTGGGCGTGCACCTGTCCCGCGCGACGCAATCCATCAGCGCGGGGGAGGAATACCTCTACCGGATGAATTTCGCCGGCGATGAATTCCTCGAAACCGATCTGATCGTCTTCTCTGCCGGCATACGCCCCCAGGACGCCCTCGCCCGCCAGTGTGAACTGGCGCTGGGCCCGCGCGGCGGCATCGCCATCGACGAACATTGCCGCACCAGCGACGCCGACATTTTCGCCATCGGTGAGTGCGCCGCCTGGAACGGCAGCGTTTTCGGCCTCGTCGCGCCGGGTTATCAAATGGCGCGCAACGTCGCCGCGCAATTGTGCGACCTGACCGCCGAGCCATTCTTCGGCGCCGACATGTCGACCAAACTCAAACTGCTGGGCGTCGACGTTGGCTCCATCGGCGATGCCCACGGCGCGTTGACGGGCGCGCGCAGCTACCGGTTTATCGACGAGGCCACCGGCAGTTATCGCCGCCTGGTGGTGTCCGCCGATGGCAAAAAGGTGCTCGGCGCCGTGCTGGTGGGTGACAACAGCTATTACGACACCTTGCTGCAATACGTGCAGAACGGCATCAAGCTGCCGGCCGATCCGTCTAGCCTGATCCTCCCCCACAGCGACGGCGCGCCGACCCTTGGCGCCGATGCCCTGCCCGCCACGGCAACCATTTGCTCGTGCCACAACGTCAGCAAGGCCTCGATCTGCTCGGCCATCGACGGCGGCTGCACGGACCTCGCCGGGCTCAAGGCCTGCACAAAGGCCGCCACCGGTTGCGGCGGTTGTGCAGCGCTGCTGAAGAGCGTGTTCGAGCACGAGCTGATCGCCCGCGGCGTCACCGTCGATAAAAGCCTGTGCGAGCACTTCCCCTTCACGCGTCAGGAGCTGTACGCCTTCGCCCGCGTGGAAAACATTGAAAGCTTCGACGAGATGCTGGCCCGCCACGGCAAAGGCCATCTGGGTTGCGACATCTGCAAGCCCACCGTCGGCTCGATCCTCGCCTCGTGCTGGAATCGGCCGATCATGGACCCGTCGCTGGTGCCGCTGCAGGACACCAACGACACGTTCATGGCCAACATGCAGAAGAACGGCACGTACTCAGTGGTGCCGCGCATCCCGGCGGGCGAAATCACTGCCGACGGCTTGATCGCCATTGGCGCGGTCGCGAAGAAATACGACCTGTACACCAAGATCACCGGCGGCCAGCGCATCGACCTGTTCGGCGCGCAACTGCATGAGCTGCCGGACATCTGGGCCGAGCTGATCGCCGCCGGGTTCGAGACCGGACATGCCTACGGCAAATCCACACGGACGGTGAAGTCCTGCGTCGGCAGCACCTGGTGCCGTTACGGCGTGCAGGACAGTGTGCAAATGGCGTTGACTATCGAGGACCGCTACAAAGGCCTGCGCTCGCCGCACAAGCTGAAGTTCGCAGTGTCCGGCTGCACCCGCGAATGCGCCGAAGCCCAGAGCAAGGACATCGGCGTGATCGCCACGGAGAACGGCTGGAATCTGTACGTGTGCGGCAATGGCGGCATGCGCCCGCGCCACGCCGAGCTGTTCGCCACCGATCTGGACGACGAGACGCTGATTCGCTACATCGACCGCGTGCTGATGTTTTACATCCGCACCGCTGACAAGTTGCAGAGAACGTCGGTCTGGCGCGAGTCCATTGAAGGCGGGCTGGATTTTCTGAAGGCCGTGGTGATCGATGACAGCCTGGGGCTGGCCGCTGAACTGGAGGCGCAGATGCAGTTGGTGGTCGACCGTTATGAATGCGAGTGGGCGAATGCGCTGAAGAGCCCGGAGAAACTCAAGCGTTTCCGCACGTTCGTCAATGACAAGGGCGCTGACCCGGACATTCATTTCGTCAAGGAGCGCAGCCAGCGTCGTCCCGCTCGCGCTGAAGAGTTGAATCTGATTGCTGCTGTGGAGGTTTCACGATGAGCCAGGCCAATGCGGCTGTGAGGGAGATGCCAAAAGCTCAGGTGTGGCGCGCGGTGTGTGCGCGCGAGGATCTGGTGCTGAATTCCGGGGTGGTGGCGCTGGTGGGCAATGCGCAGGTGGCGCTGTTTTTTGTGGCCTCGATTGGCGGCGCGCCGCAGTTGTTTGCGGTGGACAATCGCGATCCGGTGACGGGGGTGAATGTGATGGGTCGGGGGTTGGTCGGCAGTTTGGGCGGGGACCTTGTGATCGCTTCGCCTCTATATAAGCAGCGTTACCGGCTGGTGGATGGCACGTGCCTTGAAGACGCAGCGCTACGGCTGCGGACCTGGCCGGTTCGGCTGGTGGGGGATGTGGTGGAGGTGGGTCTAGGGGACTGATTTATTTACAGCGCTTCACCGTAAATTAATCTGTCCCCGAGTGCGCGGTGCGGCTGAGAGAAGGTCAAGAGCGTCTGCCTAACGGCAGACATTTCGCCTTCGGCGAGTTACTTGGAAAAGTCGAAAGTCGCACCATCCCCAAGTAACCAAGGGTACCTGCTCCTGGTTGGGCCCCTCCTCCGTCGGGGTTCCCTCACTCCGGTCTCGCTCCGTGGGCCCGCGCCGAACGGACATCCATGTCCTGACGGCGCTCTCGCGGCATCCATGCCGCTCGGCCCACTGCGCGAGACCTGCGTTCAGCCTGCACCCAAGTCGCGATTGGCGGTGTCTGGACTTTTTGCGTTTGAAGATCAAAGACAGAGCTAAAAAGCAGATCAAAGGCTTCCCGGCTGAAGCCGGTCCTACGGAACTACGCGCTGCTTTTAGTGGGACCGGCTTCAGCAGGAAGAGGCCGGTGTGAGCACCATCAGGCTTGCGGGCTATGAATCGTTGCACTGGATGCACGCGCTGCTTTTCGTAGGACCGGCTTTAGCCGGGAAGAGGCCAGTGTGGACACTGGTCACCTCAGATCAGCCGCGCCCACCAAATCGCAGGCACAAAAAAAGCGACCTTAGGGTCGCTCTCTTTGTCGTTACGAGGAGTTCAAGGGCCTCGTAACTCAATATGGCGCAGCGGACGGGACTCGAACCCGCGACCCCCGGCGTGACAGGCCGGTATTCTAACCGACTGAACTACCGCTGCGCGTAACACTTGAAACGAATGGTGGGTGATGACGGGATCGAACCGCCGACATTCTGCTTGTAAGGCAGACGCTCTCCCAGCTGAGCTAATCACCCTTCGCTTCGGTGTGGCGCGCATTCTACGGAGCGATCAAAAAGCTGGCAAGCACTTTTTGAAATAAATTTTATAATCCTTCCAAAGGCTTACATCAGGGTTGGCCGCAGGGTCGCAGCAGCGAATAATGCCCCCCTTTGTATAAAGGAGAGATGTACCCCATGTGGTTCAAAAACCTGCTTGTCTATCGCCTGACCCAGGACCTGCCATTTGACGCCGAGGCGCTGGAAACCGCGTTGGCGACCAAGCCTGCACGTGCCTGTGCCAGCCAGGAGTTGACCACTTACGGTTTCATCGCCCCGTTCGGCAAGGGCGAAGACGCGCCACTGGTGCACGTCAGCGGTGATTTCATGCTGATCTCGGCGCGCAAGGAAGAACGCATCCTGCCCGGCAGCGTGGTCAACGATGCATTGAAAGAGAAAGTCGAAGAGATCGAGACCGAGCAGATGCGCAAGGTCTACAAGAAGGAACGCGATCAGCTCAAGGATGAAATCATCCAGGCCTTTCTGCCCCGCGCCTTTATCCGTCGCTCGGCCACTTTCGCCGCCATCGCCCCCAAGCAGGGCGTGATTCTGGTCAACGCTTCCAGCCCGAAGCGCGCCGAAGACCTGCTGTCGACCCTGCGTGAAGTGGTCGGCTCGTTGCCCGTCCGCCCCGTGACCGTCAAAACAGCGCCAACCGCTGTCATGACCGAGTGGGTCAAGACTGGCGAGACCGCCGAGCACTTCTTCGTGCTGGACGAATGCGAACTGCGCGACACCCACGAAGACGGCGGCGTTGTGAAGTGCAAGCGTCAGGACCTGACCAGCGACGAAATCCAGCTGCACCTGAGCACCGGCAAGGTCGTCACTCAGCTGTCGCTGGCGTGGCAGGACAAGCTGTCGTTCGTGCTGGATGACAAGCTCGGTATCAAACGCCTGAAGTTCGAAGACCTGCTGCAGGATGAAGCCGAGCAGAACGGCGGCGACGATGCGCTGGGTCAGCAGGACGCCAGCTTCACCTTGATGATGCTGACGTTCGGTGAGTTCCTGCCGCAATTGATGGAAGCACTGGGCGGCGAAGAGATTCCCCAGGGGATCTGATTTCGCCCACTGACGCAGGGGCCGGCTTGCTGGCTCCATAGCGTCTGCATCACCTTCATACCCATAAGAAAGGAGCAGGCCATGCGCGCCCTGGCTGCGTTGAGTCGTTTTGTCGGTAATACCTTCGCGTACTGGGTGCTGCTGTTTGCCGTGCTGGCGTTCCTGTTCCCGTCCTGGTTCATTGGCCTCAAGTCGTACATCGTGCCGTTGTTGGGGCTGGTGATGTTCGGCATGGGCCTGACCCTCAAGCTCGATGATTTTTCTGAAGTCGTGCGCCACCCCTGGCGCGTGGCTCTGGGGGTGGTCGCGCATTTCGTGATCATGCCCGGCGTGGCCTGGCTGCTTTGCCAGCTGTTTCACCTGCCACCGGAAATCGCCGTAGGCGTGATTCTGGTCGGCTGCTGCCCGAGCGGCACATCGTCCAACGTCATGACCTGGCTGGCGAAAGGTGACCTGGCGCTGTCGGTGGCCATCGCCGCCGTCACCACCCTCCTCGCCCCGCTGCTGACCCCGGCGCTGATCTGGCTGCTGGCCTCGGCGTGGCTCCCGGTGTCCTTCATGGAGATGTTCTGGTCGATCCTGCAATTGGTGATGCTGCCGATCGTGCTGGGCGTCATCGCTCAACGCCTGCTGGGCGCCAAGGTGAGCTTTGCCGTCGACGTGCTGCCGCTGGTGTCGGTGGTGAGTATCGTGATGATCGTCTGCGCGGTGGTGGCAGCGAGTCAGGCGAAGATTGCCGAATCGGGACTGCTGATCATGGCCGTGGTGATCCTGCACAACAGCTTCGGCTTTTTGCTGGGCTACTTCACCGGCAAGCTGTTCAAGCTGCCGCTGGCCCAGCGCAAATCGCTGTCTCTGGAAGTCGGCATGCAGAACTCAGGCCTCGGTGCCGCGCTGGCCGCCGCGCACTTTTCGCCACTGGCGGCGGTGCCAAGCGCGCTGTTCAGCGTCTGGCACAACATTTCCGGTGCGTTGCTTTCGACGTACTTCCGCAAGATGACCCCGGATGCGGTGGTTGCGGAAGAGAAGCCAGTGGTGGGTTAATCAGCCGGGGAGCTGGCTCAACCTGCAGTCTCCCACACCTATTCGGACAGCCCGGAACATCCGGCTTCCGGCTACCGCACCCCACCCCGCAATTCCGCCACCCGCTCACGCACCAGCGCCGGCTGCGATTGCTCACCCGTCAACGCTGGCCCCGCCACCAACGTCACGCGCGACCACAGCCGGCGGAATACGCCCTTGTTTGGGTCGCGGCTGAAGAAGCTGCCCCACAACCCCTGCAAAGCCATTGGAATCACCGGCACGTCGGTCTCCTGCAAGACCCGGGTCATACCGCTTTTGAAGGTGTCGATCTCGCCGTCGGTGGTCAGCTTGCCTTCCGGGAAGATGCACACCAGCTCGCCTTCCTTGAGGTAATGGGCGATGCGTTCGAACGCTGTGTCGAACACCGCCTTGTCCTCCTTGATGCCGGCAATCGGGATCGCGCCCGCCGTGCGGAACACGAAATTCAGCACCGGCAGATTGAAGATCTTGTAGTACATGACGAAGCGGATCGGCCGGCGCACCGAGCCGGCGATCAACAGCGCGTCGACGAACGAGACATGGTTGCAGACCAGCAATGCCGCGCCCTCATCCGGAATCAGGTCGAGGTCGCGATGCTCCACGCGGTACATGGAGTGGCTGAGCAGCCAGATCATGAAGCGCATGGTGAACTCGGGCACGATTTTGAAGATGTAGGCGTTGACCGCGATGTTCATCAGCGACACGACGAGGAACAGCTGCGGAATCGACAGTTTCGCCACGCTCAGCAGGATGATCGAAACGATCGCCGAGACCACCATGAACAGCGCGTTGAGGATGTTGTTGGACGCAATGACCCGCGAGCGTTCCTTCTCCGGCGTCCTTGACTGGATCAGCGCGTACAGCGGCACGATGTAAAACCCGCCGAAGACGCCGATGCCCAAGATGTCCAGCAACACCCACCACGCCTGCCCGTAACCCAGAATCGCCAGCCAGTTGTTGGCCTGCACGTTCTGCGGGAAATCACCGGAATGCCACCACAACAGCAGGCCGAACACGGTGAGGCCCATGGAGCCGAACGGCACAAGGCCGATCTCCACTTTGCGCCCGGACAGTCGCTCGCAGAGCATGGAACCTGCGGCGATGCCGATGGAGAATACGGTCAGAATCAGGGTGACGACGGTTTCATCGCCGTACAGAAAGTCCTTGGCGTAGGCCGGGATCTGCGTCAGATAAATCGCGCCGACGAACCAGAACCACGAGTTGCCGACGATGGAGCGCGACACCGCTTTGGTCTGCCCCAGGCCGAGTTTCAGGGTGGCCCAGGATTCGCTGAAGATGTTCCAGTTCAGGCGCATGTCCGGCGAAGCGGCGGCTGCGGGCGGAATGCCCCGGCTGGCGAGATAACCCAGGCAGGCCACCGAGACCATCGCTGCCGCCACGATGGGCGCGTAATGGGTCGCCGACATCATGACCCCGGCGCCGATGGTGCCGGCCAGAATCGCCAGAAACGTGCCCATTTCCACTAGGCCGTTGCCGCCCACCAGTTCGTTTTCATGCAGGTGCTGCGGCAGAATCGAGTACTTCACCGGCCCGAACAGCGCCGAGTGGGTGCCCATGGCGAACAGTGCCGCCAGCATAAGCGACAGGTGATTGAAGAGAAAACCGGTGGCCCCCACCACCATGATCACGATCTCCAGGACCTTGATCATGCGGATCAGTTTGTCCTTGGGGTATTTCTCGCCAAACTGCCCGGCCAGCGCCGAGAACAAGAAGAACGGCAGGATGAACAGCAAGGCACAGAGGTTGACGTAGATGGAGCGGTCGCCGTCGATGCTCAGCTTGTAGAGAATGGCGAGGATCAGCGACTGCTTGAAGATATTGTCGTTGAACGCCCCGAGGGACTGGGTCACGAAAAACGGCAGAAAGCGCCGCTTACCCAACAAACTGAACTGCGACTGACTCATCTTCCCTGGTCCTGAGTGGCGCCGGTGCCGGCTTACGGATGGGAACGCCGAACGGCAGTTCCGGGCCACATTGAAGACGACACCGGCGGCAAAGTCGAGCATGCGCTCCAACGGATAGCCCGTTAGAGCGCGCGAGCGCTATTTACCGTGAGGCAGCGATGCACGGCGAGACGAACAGCTTGCCGTTATAGGCGCCGCTCAGGGTGCGCTTCATGATCATCAGCCACAGGGCTGCCAATGCAGCGACGAGCACGCTGCCGAGGGCTGAAAAGAACCCCAGATGAAGTACAGCGCCCAGTTTGAGGGTGGTCAGCGCGAACACACCCAGCGGAAAGGTAAACCCCCACCAGCCCAGGTTGAACGGGATGCCGTTGCGCAGATAACGGGCGGTGATCAGCAGCGCCATCAGGCACCACCACACGCCGACACCCCATAAAATCACGCCACCAATCAGGCCAAGGCCCGAGGCGATTTCGCCGACGCCGGGCAAGCCGTTGGCGTCGAAGATCAGCGGCGAATCGGCGCCCAGCACGATCAAACCGAATGCACCGGTGCTGATCGGCCCGAGGGCCAGCCAGCTCGACGCGGCCATGCTTTCGTGGGGCAATTTGTGCAGGGCCATGCGCAGCAACAGGATGGTCAGGACGCTGAACGCCACCGGCACCGACATCGCCCACAGCACGTAGCTGGTGATGAGCACGCTGAATTGGCTGTGACTGTCGGCCAGATGCGGCGCCAGCAGCCCGCCACTCACCGCCGCCACTTCGCAGGCGACAAGGGGCAGAAGCCAGACGGCGGTCATCTGATCGATACGGTGTTCCTGGCGAGTGAACATCAAAAACGGGATGAGCACGCCGCAGGCCAGGGACATCGCCACGTCCAGCCACCACAACAGCTCGGCGAACGGCAGCACGGCATCGCCCCAATGCGGCAGGCCGAAGGTGAGCAACCCGTTAATAAGGGTCGCCAGGCCCATGGGAATCGTGCCGAAAAACATCGACACCGTGGAATGCCCGAACACCCGCCGCGCCTCGTCGAAAAACATCACCCAGCGGGCGATATAGAGCGCACTGAAGGTCAGGAACAGGACGATGTTCAGCATCCACAAGACTTCCGCCAGCTGGAACAGGCCGGGGATCGTCACCGGAAGCTGCACCAGCACCGCCGAGAGAATGCCAGTGCCCATGGTCGCGGCGAACCAGTTGGGGGTGAATTGGCGGATGACTTCCCGAGGGTGACTCAGTTGGCTGAAGGGTCTTTGCGGGATGAACATGGCGTGGGTCATGGCGGGCTCCTGTCCTCGTGTGAGGTGGCACCCATAGTAGGACGGCAGCTGATATCGAATAAGCGGGTAATTTAGCTATACCTCATAGATTTCCCAGATATGCGTTGACCATGGATTCGCTGCGCCCCTGCGACACCGCGCCGCTCAGACCTTGGTCGTAACAGACGAACCCTACGCGGCGTGCGAGACTGTCCGGCCGGCGAAGGATCGCCACCGAAACCGCTAGCCGCTTGCCTCCGGAGTTCCCATGTCGCTGTCCAGCGGGCTGATCGCTGCCGTCGCCCTGGCCTATATGGCCATCATGTTCGCCATCGCCTTTTACGGTGACCGTCGCAGCACCCCGCTGCCGCCGCGCCTGCGCGCCTGGGTGTACAGCCTGTCGCTGGCGGTTTACTGCACCAGCTGGACGTTTTTCGGCTCGGTCGGCCAAGCGGCCGAGCAACTCTGGTCGTTTTTGCCGATCTACCTCGGTCCGATTCTGCTGTTGCTGCTGGCGCCCTGGGTGCTGCAGAAAATGGTGCTGATCAGCAAGCAGGAAAACATCACGTCCATCGCCGACTTCATCGCCGCCCGCTACGGCAAGTCGCAAACCCTCGCCGTCGTCGTCGCGCTGATCTGCCTGATCGGCGTGTTGCCCTACATCGCGCTGCAACTCAAAGGCATCGTGCTGGGGGTGAACATTCTGATCGGTGCCGGCGCCGACGCCACCGGCACTCGCGCCCAGGACACCGCACTGATCGTCTCGCTGGTGCTGGCGCTGTTCACCATCGTCTTCGGCACGCGCAACCTCGACGCCACCGAGCACCACCGCGGCATGGTCCTGGCGATCGCCTTCGAGTCGCTGGTCAAGCTGTTCGCGTTTATGGCCGTCGGCGCGTTCGTGACGTTTGGCCTGTACGACGGTGTGGATGACCTGTTCAACCAGGCCATGCTCGCGCCGCGCCTGGAGGAGTACTGGAAAGAAACGGTCAACTGGCCGTCGATGGTGGTGCAGACCGGCGTCGCCATGATGGCGATCATCTGCCTGCCCCGGCAGTTTCACGTCACCGTGGTGGAGAACATCGAGCCCGAAGATTTGCGCCTGGCCAAATGGGTGTTCCCTGCCTACCTGCTGCTCGCAGCCGTTTTCGTGGTGCCGATTGCGCTCGCCGGGCAGATGCTGCTGCCCGCCTCGGTGCTGCCGGACTCATTCGTGATCAGCGTGCCGCTGGCCCATGCACACCCGGCGCTGGCGATGCTGGCGTTCATTGGCGGCGCATCGGCCGCCACGGGGATGGTCATCGTCGCCAGCGTCGCGCTGTCGACCATGGTCTCCAACGACATGCTGCTGCCGTGGCTGCTGCGGCGCAAAACCGCCGAGCGTCCGTTCGAGGCGTTCCGCCACTGGATGCTCTCGGTGCGCCGGGTCAGCATTGTGGTCATCCTGCTGCTCGCGTACGTCAGCTATCGACTGCTGGGATCGACTGCGAGCCTAGCGACCATCGGCCAGATCGCCTTCGCCGCCATCACGCAATTGATGCCGGCGATGATCGGCGCGCTGTACTGGAAGCCGGCCAATCGACGCGGTGTGTTCGCCGGGCTCGCTGCCGGGGTGTTCATCTGGTTTTACACGCTGGTGCTGCCGATCATCGCCCACAGCATGGGGTGGTCGCTGAGCAGTTTTCCGCTGTTGGCATGGCTGCACAGCAACCCGTTCAATCTGCCGATCAGTCCGCTGACCCAGGGCGTGGTCCTGTCGATGATCGGCAACTTCGCGTTGTTTGTGTGGGTCTCGCTGCTGTCGCGAACCCGCGTGTCGGAACACTGGCAGGCGGGCCGTTTTATCGGTCAGGAATTGCAGGCGCGGCCCAACAACCGCTCGCTGCTGGCGGTGCAGATCGAAGACTTGCTCAAGCTCTCGGCGCGTTTTGTCGGCGAAGAGCGCGCGCAGCAGAGCTTCATCCGCTTCGCCTACCGCCAGGGCAAAGGCTTCAACCCCAACCAGAACGCCAACGGCGACTGGATCGCCCACACCGAACGCTTGCTGGCGGGGGTGCTGGGCACGTCGTCGACACGGGCGGTGGTCAAGGCGGCGATTGAAGGCCGCGACATGCAACTCGAAGACGTGGTGCGCATCGCCGACGAAGCCTCCGAAGTGCTGCAGTTCAACCGCGCCCTGCTGCAAGGCGCCATCGAAAACATCACCCAGGGCATCAGCGTGGTGGATCAATCCCTGCGACTGGTGGCCTGGAACGCGCGCTATCTGGAGCTGTTCAATTACCCGGAAGGCCTGATCAGCGTGGGACGGCCCATCGCCGACATCATCCGCTACAACGCCGAGCGCGGTTTGCTCGGGCCTGGTGAAGCGGAGGTGCACGTCGCCCGGCGGCTGCACTGGATGCGCCAAGGCCGCGCACATACGTCCGAGCGGTTGTTTCCCAATGGCCAGGTGATCGAGCTGATCGGCAATCCGATGCCCGGCGGCGGCTTCGTGATGAGCTTCACTGACATCACCGCCTTCCGCGAGGCCGAGCAGGCGCTCAAGGGCGCCAACGAAAGCCTTGAGCAGCGCGTGGCCGAACGGACGCGGGAGCTGTCGCAGTTGAACACGGCGTTGACCGAAGCCAAGGCCCATGCGGAAGCGGCCAATCAGTCGAAAACGCGCTTTCTCGCCGCCGTCAGCCATGACTTGATGCAGCCCATGAATGCCGCGCGTTTGTTCTCCGCTGCCCTGCTGCACAACGATGACAATGTGCCGGCGGAAGCGAAACAGCTGATCCATCATCTGGACAGCTCGCTGCGTTCGGCCGAAGACCTGATCAGCGACCTGCTGGATATTTCGCGTCTGGAGAACGGCAAGTTCACGCCGACCATCACGCCGTTTGCGCTGAATAATCTGTTTGAAACCCTCGGTGCCGAATTCAAGGCCCTCGCTCAGGAGCAGGGCCTGGACTTCCGCGTGCGCGGCAGCACATTGCGTGTGGCCAGCGACGCCAAACTGCTGCGGCGGGTGCTGCAGAACTTCCTGACCAATGCGTTTCGTTACGCCAAGGGGCCGATTCTGCTGGGGGTGCGGCGCCGTAACGGGCAACTGAGCCTGGAAGTGTGGGACCGGGGGCCGGGTATTCCCGAGGACAAGCGGCAGGTGATTTTCGAGGAGTTCAAGCGGCTTGACAGCCATCAGACCCGCGCCGAGAAGGGCCTGGGTTTGGGACTGGCGATTGCCGACGGCTTGTGCCGCGTGCTCGGTCACTCGCTGGAAGTGCGTTCGTGGCCGGGTCAGGGCAGCCTGTTCAGCGTTACGGTGCCGCTGGCGCCTGCGTTGCCGACGCCGGCCGCTGCGCCGACTGAACCTGTGCGCGCCGCGCTGAACGGCACACAAATTCTGTGCGTCGACAACGAAGACAGCATCCTGATCGGCATGAACAGCCTGCTGAGCCGCTGGGGGTGTCAGGTCTGGACGGCGCGCAATCGCGAGGAATGCCAGACGCTGCTCAGCGACGGCGTTCGCCCGCACCTGGCCTTGGTGGATTACCACCTGGACCACGGCGAGATCGGCACCGAACTGATGGCGTGGCTACGCACGCAATTGGGTGAGCCGGTCCCCGGCGTCGTCATCAGCGCCGACGGCCGCCCGGAGCTGATCGCCCAGGTACACGCCGCCGGCCTGGAATACCTCGCCAAACCGGTGAAACCCGCAGCGCTGCGGGCATTGTTGAGTCGGCACGTGCGGCTGGGTTGACCCTGACCGCAGCCTCGGGACGGTTGACGCTATTCAACCTTCCTGAACACAAACACCAACCCCACCACAATCAGCACCATCCCCAGCAAACTCACCAGCGCGAGGCGGTTGCCGTAGATCAGGTAATCCATGATCGCGGTGACGCCGGGCACCAGGTAAAACAGGCTGGTGACGTTGACCAGATTGCCCTGGGCGATCAATCGGTAGAGCAGGAACGTCGCGAGCACCGACACCACCAGCCCCATGTAGAGCACCGGCACGTAGAAGCCGATGCTGTGCTCGAAATGAAAGGGCTGAAACGGCACGAACACCGCACATACCACCGTCCCCGCGAGGTATTGCACAGGCAGCGTGCCGAGGGGGTTGTCGGTGATGCGTTTCTGCATGATCGAACCTCCGGTCATGCTCAACATGCCGAGCACGCCGAACGCCATGCCGGCGAGCGATCCGCCGTCGCCGATACCTTTCCAGACCACCAGCACCAGACCCGCCAGCCCCAGACCAAGGCCAAACATGCGGGACGTCGAACGGCTGCGCTCGACCAGCACGGCCGTGAGAATCGGTTGCACGCCCATGATCGTGGCCATGACGCCGGGCGCGACTTTCAGGTCCAGCGCCAGCAGGTAGCAGATCTGATAAGCCCCCAGCAGCACAGCGCCCGTCAGCAACGCGAAGCCCATCGAAGCTCGTGTAGCGGGAAGCTTGTAACCCAACGCGGGGATCAGAATCGCCAACGCCACAAGCGCCAGCAGGAAACGGAACAGTAGAAATGCAAACGGTGAAGCGTGGGTCAGGCCCCACTTGGAAACAATCGCGCCGCTGCTCCAGAGCAGGACGAAAAGCGTCGTCGTGGCCATCGAGGCCAGGGCTTTATGAGCAAACATGAGTCACCTGTGATTCAGACAGAATCGGACCCGGCACGTACCGGATTCACGGAAGTTTTGCGGGCGTTTGCAGGCCTGGACCGACAGCGTTTAGGCGGTCGATCAGCCGAGCACAACGACCCCTGGCGGTGCAACAGCGCACACGACAGGACTATTCACAGGTGGGGGTGGCGGGTAACGCGTGATGAAGACGAGTTGCAGGCAGTCGCGCGGTTCCGCAACAGCGCGAGCCGTGGCGGATAAAGCAAACCGGGTGCTGGATGCAGGCATCGTGCTTATCTTCTGAAAGGGAAGGACTGGATGACGCCAAGTGGGGCGGCAACGAGGCCGACTATAACCAGCGACCGGTGCCTTGTGCAATGTCATAAGTCGACGTCGTTGACAGCTCCAACGCGGAACTGCCAAGACAGCAAAAAGCGCCGCCGCGCAGGGTGCGACGGCGCTCGACAAAACCGTTTGTTCAGCCGAACAGCCAGCAGCCCAGCAGCGTCAGTACGACCACCGCCAGCACCGGACGAAGGATGCGATACGCCTTGGGGTTGGCGCGTTTGAACTGCTTGACCTTGCCGCTGAAGCTGTTGCTGAAGCGTTTGCTGAAGGCATACGCCTGATTGATCCCGCCGACGCGTTCGTCATCGGTGTTCTGCGGCGCAGTGGCACGGCCCAGAAACGCGCTGACGCGGCGGTTGACAGCGGTCATGAAGCGATTGCTCAGCGGTCGCTCGATGTCGCAGAACAGAATCACGCGGGTGACGTCGGTTTCGTTCTTGACCCAGTGCACGTAGGTTTCGTCGAACATCACGTCATCACCATCGCGCCAGGCATACACCTGACCGTCGACAAAGATGCGGCAATCGTCAGAGTTCGGCGTCGACAGGCCCAGGTGATAACGCAGGGAGCCGGCGAACGGGTCACGGTGCGGATTCAGGTGGCTGCCGCCGGGCAATAGAGCAAACATTGCGCCTTTTACGTTGGGAATACGGCTGACCAGTTCAACCGTCTTCGGGCACAGCGCCTCGGCGGACGGCAGCGGCTTGTCGTACCACTTGAGGTAAAAACGCTTCCAGCCCTTCTTGAAGAACGAGCCGAAACCCGCGTCGTTGTCCTTGGCGGCGGCACGGATATAGCCCTCGTCGAACAGGTGCATGGCTTCGTCGCGGATGGTTTCCCAGTTGTCGCGCAGCACGTCCAGCTCAGGAAACTTGCTGCGGTCCAGGTACGGCTTTGAGGGCACGCTGGAGAACAAATACATCAAGGCGTTATAGGGGGCGAACAGTGCGGAGTGATTCACGAACTGGCGCAATACCGGCAAACGCGCCTTGCCGCGCAAATGCACGTACAGCGTGCTGCCGACAAACAGCAGCAGAATCGCCGCTTTGACAGCAAAAGAAAGGGTCATGAAACTCTCCTTGAAACAGGGCCGAACCGCGCGGCCCGAAGCTTACGCCGCTGAAACCGCCGCCGGATGATCTGGGACAATCTTCCGGCGGGTTTCGAATGGCGGCCATCATAAGCTTTAGTCCGCCGGGTAAAAAGCCGAAGCCGCGGCGCACACGATTATTGCGTCAGCTCGCGTTCAGTAAACAGGTCGCTGAAGAGCATGCTCGACAAGTAACGCTCACCAGAATCCGGCAGCACCACCACGATCGTCTTGCCCTGCATTTCCGGTTTCTCGGCCATTCGCACCGCTGCGTGCATGGCCGCGCCGCAGGAGATACCGCAGAGAATCCCCTCCTCCTGCATCAGCCGCAGGGCCATGGCCTTGGCTTCTTCATCACTGACCAGCTCGACGCGGTCGACAATCGAGAGGTCGAGGTTCTTCGGGATGAAACCCGCGCCAATACCCTGAATCTTGTGGGGGCTGGGTTTGATCTCTTCACCGGCCATCGCCTGGGTGATGATCGGCGAGCCCATGGGTTCGACGGCCACCGAGATAATCGGCTTGCCCATGGCGTTTTTGATGTAGCGCGAGACGCCGGTGATCGTGCCGCCCGTGCCGACGCCTGCGACCAGCACGTCGATGGCGCCGTCGGTGTCGTTCCAGATTTCCGGTCCGGTGGTCTTCTCGTGAATGGCCGGGTTGGCCGGGTTCTCGAACTGCGCCGGCATGAAGTATGTGGCAGGGTCACTGGCGAGCAACTCTTCGGCCTTGGCGATGGAGCCTTTCATGCCCAGCGCCGGCTCGGTCAGCACCAGTTCGGCGCCCAGGGCCTTGAGCACCTTGCGCCGCTCTATACTCATCGAGGCCGGCATGGTCAGGGTCAGCTTGTAGCCACGGGCTGCGGCGACGAACGCAAGGCCGATGCCGGTATTGCCGGAGGTGGGTTCGACGATGGTCATGCCGGGCTTGAGTTTACCGCTGCTTTCGGCGTCCCAGATCATGTTCGCGCCGATCCGGCACTTCACGGAATACCCCGGATTACGCCCCTCGATCTTGGCCAGAATGGTGACCCCGCGCGGCGCGATGCGGTTGATCTGCACCAGTGGCGTGTTGCCGATGGAATGGGCGTTATCTGCGTAAATACGGCTCATGACCGGGTCCTTGTGCAGGTTTGGAAAAGCTCAAAGCCTATGCCTTGAGCCGGTGCAACGTCCAGTCGAAGCGAACCGATCACATCGCCAGCAGTCAACAAAGCTACGTTACTGGAGGGTGGAGACATGAAACGTCGTTACAGCTGGCCGTTATGGACAATTGTTGGCTTGGTGGTGTTGCTGATCGCAGTCCACATCGCACTGCCCTACGTGGTGCGCAATTACCTCAATGAAAAACTCGCCGACATGGGCGACTACCGCGGTCAGGTCACCGACGTGGACCTGGCCCTGTGGCGCGGGGCGTACCGCATCAACGGCCTGAAAATCGTCAAGGTCGATGGCAAGGTGCCCGTGCCTCTGCTGGATGCGCCGGTCATCGACCTCGCCGTCAGCTGGCACTCGCTCTGGTACGACCATGCGGTGGTCGCCGAGGTCGCGTTTGTCAGCCCTGAACTCAACTTCGTCGACGGTGGCCCGGACAAGCGCCAGTCCCAGACCGGTGCCGGCACTGACTGGCGTGCTCAGTTGAACAAGCTGCTGCCGATCACCCTCAACGAGCTGCGCATTCAAGACGGCAAGATCACGTTCAGCAACTTCAATTCGACGCCGAAAGTGAAAATCGATGCCGACAACATCAACGCCAGCATCTACAACCTGACCAACGTCGAAGACAAAGCCGGCAAGCGCGATGCCCGCTTCGAGGGCAAGGCCATGCTGCTGGGCCATGCGCCGCTGGAAAGCACAGCGACCTTCGACCCGTTCAGCCTGGAAGATTTCGACTTCAAGCTGCGCGCGACCGGTATCCAGCTCAAACGCCTGAACGACTTCGCGTCGGCGTATGGCAAATTCGACTTCCACGCGGGCGACGGCGATGTGGTCATCGAAGCCCAGGCCACCAATGGCCAGCTCAGTGGCTACATCAAGCCCCTTCTGCGTAATGTCGATGTATTTGACTGGCAGCAGGACGTCGAGAACCAGAACAAAGGCTTCTTCCGCTCGATCTGGGAAGCCGTGGTCGGCGGCAGCGAAACGGTGCTGAAGAACCAAGTGAAGAACCAGTTCGCCACCCGCGTCGAACTCAGCGGCAGTGTCCACAAACAGGACATCAGTGCGTTCGAAGCGTTTTTACAGATCCTGCGCAATGCCTTCGTGAAGGCGTTCAATACCCGCTACGACAGTGGCAAGAGCGAGGCGAAATAAACCCAGCGTTTTGACTGGCGCATCCCTGTAGGAGTGAGCTTGCTCGCGAAGCGTTTAGTCAGCGATGACCTTGATCGCTGACACGCCTCCCCCGCGAGTCAGCTCACTCGCCACTTTCGGCTGCCCCCTTGTCAACGCGGTTCTCTTTGGCAACTCCATAGGCCGCACGCTTCTCCGCCAGCAACACACCGTTCTCCGCCTGATTCTGCAACGCATCCCACCCCAGACACGCCAGCGCCAACGTGCGCGGTGCGGCCTCGCTGCCGTTGGTGTAGCGGGTGATGCTTCGCGTGCTGACCCCCAGTGCCTCGGCCGCCAGGGCCAGCGGCAACCCGGTGCGCGCGCGCCAGCCGATGAAGATCCGTGTGTTCTCGTCGGTGGCGGCCTGCGCCTTGGCGTCCAGGTAAAGAGTGTCGGCGCCGATCTGGATGTCGGGCCCGGCCCACTCAACGGTCCAGCCGTCGTCGCCGATCTGCGCCTGCTTGAACACGCTCGAATCCCTGAGCGGTTGCAGCCCCCGGATTGCCGCGATGTCGCCGCTCAGGTCGAGGACGTACGTCACGTCGTTGATGAATGTCAGCGCCAATTTTTGATGAGCCAGCGCCTCTACGGTTTTGAGGCGTGGGCGTTTCATGGATGCCATCGTTTCCATTCCTCCAGTAATTCTGTTTGGTGGGCCCTTACCCATTCGAGCGCCTCCCTGAGTACGGCGGCCGGGGCGTGGCCGAGCATGGGTTCAACCAACTGCAGACAGATCAACACATCCAGCCCGCCACCGGTGAGGTGCACGTGAGGCGGCAGGTGATCCTTTTCCCGCAGTTGAATTCTGTATTTGTCCCTGAATCTGTGTTTGGTCGACATGGCCTGCAAGGTATAGCTATTTTGGCGATACCTCAATGACGGTTAC
The DNA here is from genome assembly GCF_041060465.1 of Pseudomonas sp. W2Oct36. Classification (NCBI taxonomy): domain Bacteria; kingdom Pseudomonadati; phylum Pseudomonadota; class Gammaproteobacteria; order Pseudomonadales; family Pseudomonadaceae; genus Pseudomonas; species Pseudomonas sp. W2Oct36. Next base: position 69,352 of record NZ_JAUERW010000018.1, on the reverse strand, counting down.
AATTTTCTGCCCGGTCAGACCGTTACGCCCCATTCAGATACTGAATAAACCGTCTGCGTTCACAGTCGCGCGGGGCGCGCGGTATAGTCGCTGCATTCTTTGCGCCCTATCTTGCGCGATTCAGGCCACGGGTCTGTCCGCCTTGTTCGAGGATTTTCCCGATGAAATTCGAAGGCACCCACGCCTACGTCGCCACCGACGATCTGAAGCTTGCGGTCAATGCCGCCATCACCCTGGAGCGCCCGCTGCTGGTCAAGGGCGAGCCCGGGACCGGCAAGACCATGCTCGCCGAGCAACTGGCCGAATCCTTCGGCGCCCGGCTGATCACCTGGCACATCAAGTCGACCACCAAGGCCCATCAGGGCCTCTATGAGTACGACGCGGTCAGCCGCCTGCGCGACTCGCAGCTGGGGGTCGACAAAGTCCACGACGTGCGCAATTACCTGAAGAAGGGCAAGCTCTGGGAAGCCTTTGAATCCGAAGAGCGGGTCATTCTGCTGATCGACGAGATTGACAAGGCGGACATCGAATTCCCCAACGACTTGCTGCAAGAACTCGACAAAATGGAGTTCTACGTTTACGAGATCGACGAGACGATCAAGGCCAAAAAGCGCCCGATCATCATCATTACGTCCAACAACGAAAAAGAACTGCCGGACGCCTTCCTGCGCCGCTGCTTCTTCCATTACATCGCGTTCCCCGACCGCAGCACGCTGCAGAAGATCGTCGACGTGCATTACCCGAACATCAAGAAGGACCTGGTCAGCGAAGCCCTGGACGTGTTCTTCGACGTGCGCAAAGTCCCGGGGCTGAAGAAAAAGCCTTCGACATCCGAACTGGTGGACTGGCTCAAACTGCTGATGGCCGACAACATCGGCGAAGCCGTGCTGCGCGAGCGCGACCCCACCAAAGCCATCCCGCCGCTGGCCGGTGCCCTGGTCAAGAACGAGCAGGACGTGCATTTGCTTGAACGCCTAGCGTTCATGAGCCGTCGCGGCAATCGCTGAGCCTTTTCTGGTCAAGCTTATTTAGATCAAGGGCGGGACGCCGACTATGTTGCTCAACCTGTTCAACGAAATGCGTGCGGCCAAAGTGCCGGTTTCGTTGCGTGAACTGCTCGACCTCATCAACGCGCTGAAGCAGCGTGTGACGTTCGCTGACATGGACGAGTTCTACTACCTGTCGCGCACGATTCTGGTGAAGGACGAGCGCCATTTCGACAAGTTCGACCGGGCGTTCGGCGCGTACTTCAATGGCCTGGAAAAGCTCGACGATCACTTGCAGGCGCTAATCCCCGAAGACTGGCTGCGCAAGGAATTCGAGCGTTCGCTGACCGCTGAAGAGCGCGCACAGATCCAGTCCCTGGGCGGCCTGGACAAACTGATCGAAGAATTCAAGAAGCGTCTGGAAGAGCAAAAGGAGCGCCACGCCGGCGGCAATAAATGGATCGGCACCGGCGGCACCAGCCCGTTCGGCTCAGGCGGTTACAACCCCGAGGGGATTCGGGTGGGCGACGCCGGCCAGCGTCAGGGCAAGGCCGCGAAGGTTTGGGATCAACGCGAGTACAAGAATCTCGACGACGGGGTTGAACTGGGCACGCGCAATATCAAAGTGGCGCTGCGGCGCCTGCGCAAATTCGCACGCCAGGGTGCGGCAGACGAACTGGACATCGACGGCACCATCGATCACACCGCCCGTGACGCCGGCCTGCTGAACATACAGATGCGCCCGGAACGCCGCAACACCATCAAGCTGTTGCTGCTGTTCGACATCGGCGGCTCCATGGACGCCCACGTGAAGATCTGCGAGGAACTGTTCTCGGCCTGCAAGACCGAGTTCAAGCACATGGAGTATTTCTACTTCCATAACTTCGTTTACGAGTCGGTGTGGAAGAACAACCAGCGCCGCACCTCTGAGCGCACGGCCACCCAGGACCTGCTGCATAAATACGGCGCCGACTACAAAGTGATCTTCATCGGCGACGCCGCCATGGCGCCCTACGAAATCACCCAGCCGGGCGGCAGCGTCGAGCACTGGAACGAGGAAGCGGGTTACGTCTGGATGCAGCGATTCATGGCCAAGTTCAAGAAGATCATCTGGATCAATCCGTACCCCAAAGACGCTTGGGCCTACACCACCTCCACCAACATCGTGCGGGACTTGATCGAAGATCAGATGTACCCGCTGACGTTGCGGGGGCTGGAGGAAGGGATGCGGTATTTGGCGAAGTGATGCTGAGACCGTAGGAGCGTGGCTTGTCCCGCGATCGGCGACGCAGTCGTCGTAAAACCGGATTGTGGCGTACATCAGGCGGAACGCATCTTCCAATTGCTGCCGGTTCCCGGCAGATCGCGGGACAAGCCACGCTCCTACAGCGGACGGCGGACGAGATTCTGGAATCCCACCTGCTCCCGATGCGCCACGTCCTGCACCACTGCCCTCATCCGCACCACACTCCCCGGCAGTTTCTGCGCCAGCCGCGCCAGTGACAGCGGCGTCAGCGCGCCGAGCCTTGGATAGCCGCCGATGGTCTGACGGTCGTTGAGCAGGACGATCGGCTGACCATCCGGCGGGACCTGGATGGCGCCGAGCGGGATGCCTTCGGAGATCATCGGTTTGCCCTGATAAACCAGCTCCGGCCCCAGCAGGCGCATGCCCATGCGGTCGGCGCGGCTGTCGAGGGTCCAGTCGCTATTGAACGCATCGAACAGGCTCAAGCCGCTGAACTGGCCGATCTGTGCACCGAGAACGACATCCAGCGGACGCTGTTCGGAAAAGTCGGGAATGAGGTGATCGGGCAGCGCGTGAAGCTCAAATGACGCCCCTGCATAAGTCAGTTGATCGCCTTCAGCCAGCGCTTTGCCGCTTCCTTCGAGCCCGCCCAGCCCTTCGCGTGTGACGGTGGAGCAGCTGCCGAGCACATCGAGCGCCGCAAATCCGCCGGGCGCCGCGAGGTAGGCGCGGGCACCGTTGATGGGCCGGGTAAAACGTAGCTGCTGGCCTTTGCGCACAAAGAAGCTGCGCCACGGCGCCATCGGACGATCGTCGAGCATCGCGCCCAGATCCGCACCCGCCAGGGCCAGACAGCAGTCGGCCTCGGCTACCAGCGTCAGGCCGCCCAATGTCACTTCGACGACGGCAGCGTCCAGCGCGTTATTCAGTAGCTTGTTGGCCCACGACATCGACACCCAGTCCAGCGCCCCACCCTGGGTGACGCCGAGGTGTCTTACGCCAAACCGTCCCGCGTCCTGCAACAGGCACAGCGGCGTGCTGCTTTTAACCGTCAACGCGCTCATGCCAGGCCCTCCAGCGGCGTGTCGTCGCCGCCCAGACGCATGAACTCGGCGTGATCAACGGCGGCAAAACGCACGGTGTCGCCAGGCTGCATCAGGCTGTAGCCGTCGATTTCGCGATCAAACAGTTTGGCCGGGGTGCGCCCGAGGATGTTCCAGCCGCCGGGCGACTCCAGTGGATAGGCCGCCGTTTGCCGTTCGGCGATGCCGACACTTCCCGCGGCAACGCGCTTGCGGGGTGTCTTGATGCGCGGCGCGGCGAGGATTTCTTCCACCAGCCCCATGAACCCGAACCCCGGCGCGAAGCCCAGGGCGAAGACCTGATACTCGCGCTGGCTGTGGCGGCTAATCACTTCTTCCACCGACAGCCCGCTGCGCCTGGACAACAGGCTCAACTCGGGCCCGACGCTGAGGTCGTACCAGACCGGCAACACATGCTGCCGACCGCCTTGGGCGGCGTCGGGTGTGAGGTCTTTCAGCGCATCGGTAATGATCGCCCGAGCCTGTGTCGGACTCAACGCCAACAGATCGTAATGCACCATCAACGTGGTGTAGGACGGCACCAGATCAATCAATTGCGCAGCAAAGCCCTCGCGCAGACGCAACGTCGCGGCGAGCATCCACGGCATGTTGGCCTCGTCGATGGCGTCGAACAGGCGGACCATCAGGCAATCGATGGCGACGACTTCGATGCGCAGGTTCACGGGGCCGACGGTCCGGCGTCAGTGCCGTTCAATGCCTGACGAATGCGCTGGACTGCGTCGATGGAGCTGGCGTTGTCGCCGTGCACGCACAAGGTGTGTGGTTGCAGCCGCAGCTCGCTGCCATCGCTGGCGATCAAGGCTTCGCCTCGGGACAAGGTCATGGCCTGAGCGATGATGACCTCGGCATCGTGATGCACCGCGCCGGGAATGTTGCGCGAGACCAGACGCCCCACATTGTCGTAGGCCCTATCGGCAAAGGCCTCGAACCACAGCGTGATGCCGAATTCATCGGCGATGGCTTGCGCCGCAGAGTTGTCGCGCATGGCCAGCAGCATCAGCGGCAGTTCGGGATTGTAACGGGCGATGGCCTCGATAACGGCGCGCAGTTGCGTCGGGTTGGCCATCATGTCGTTGTACATCGCGCCGTGGGGTTTGACGTAGCTGACGTGGCTGCCCTGGGCTCGGCAAACGCCGTCAAGTGCGCCGATCTGGTAATGCAGCAGGTCTTGAATTTCCTGCGGCGAACAGGCCATCGAGCGACGGCCGAAACCCACCAGATCCTGATAAGCCGGGTGCGCGCCAATGGTAACGTTGTTGGCCAGGGCCAGCGCGACGGTCTTGCGCATGACGCTCGGGTCGCCGGCGTGGAAGCCGCAGGCGATGTTGGCGCAATCGATGTAGGGCATGACCTCGGCGTCCAGACCCATGGTCCAGACGCCGTAGCTTTCGCCGATATCACAATTCAATAACAGGCGGCTCAAAGGCGTGACTCCTGTGCGAACGAGACGGGGAGAAGCTCGAGTGTACGCGCGGGGTTGTCAGGTTGGCAGCGCGGGACACGGGGCTGTGCGTTGGGGGCATTCTTCGGCGCGGATGGCCCAAGCGTCCAACTAATTAAAGCGCGGGGGGAGGATAAGAAAAAGTGAACGGTGCGAGGATCTTCACTGACTGTGAGGGCCCCTTCCCGGCTAAAGCCGGTCTACAAGGTCCTACGAAGTACCCCCCACTGTAGGACCGGCTTCAGCCGGGAAGGCGTCAGTAGCATCACTGCCCAATCAAGCGGGTGCCGGCAATGAGCCTCAACGCCAGTCCCGACCCACCGGTCGCACGTGATGCCGACCCACAAACACCCAGTCAATGAACACCACAATGCTTTCGATGACCAGCGAAAACAGCAACGCGCACAGCAGGCCCCAGCCGATGACTTCCGGCGACAACAGCACCTGCCAGGTGTAGCCATTCCAGGTTTCGTCGCGGATGCCGGTGTCGGCGGCGGTCAGCACATGCCAGGCGCGGGAGTACCACGGGCCTTGCAGCGCCAGCCATTCACGGTCAAGGGTCTGATTGCGGGTGAGCAGGTTGCTGATGTTGTCAGCGTCGGTGCGGAACACCGGATCATCGCTGCTGCGGTAATGCTGGATCAGGGCCTGCACGTCGCCATTGAAGAACCGCTGGGCGGTTTCGGTATAACCGCGCAGGCTTTGTTGCGCTTCCAGCATGTGCGCTTCGACGCGCTTGCTGTAATCGCTGATGAAGCCTGGAATCTGCACGCCTATCAACAGGCCTGCCGTGAACAACACCAGTCGTATATAGCTGCGCAGCATAGATCCCTCTCTCTCAGGCCGAGCCTTCGGCAACGCATTCGCCGCGGCGCCAAAGACTCCAGTGACCCGGTTCGTAGCGATTCCAGGTCTCGTTTTCGGTCAGCGGCTCGGTGGCAATCACCGTCACCACATCGTTGGGCGTGGTTTCTGCCTGGAAATCGACGATGACGTCGACGTCTTTCAGGCGCGCCGGGCCAAACGGCGCGCGGCGGGTGATGTGCACCAGCTTGGTCGAACAGTAGCAAAACAGCCAGTCGCCATCACTGAGCAGTGCGTTGAATACGCCTTTGCTGCGGTATTCGTTGCAGGCCTCGACCAGAGTCGGCAGCAACTGCTCGATCTCGACGGGCTCGGGAAACGCTTCACGCACCCGGTTGAGCAGGTCGCAGAACGCCGCTTCACTGTCGGTATCGCCCACTGGCCGATAAAACGTGGCACCGGGGTGAAAATCCGCGAGCTGACCGTTGTGGGCGAAACACCAGTTGCGCCCCCACAGTTCGCGCACAAAAGGATGGGTGTTGGACAGACAGACCTTGCCGACGTTGGCCTGACGAATGTGGCCGATGACCACTTCGCTCTTGATGGGGTAACGCTGGACCAGTTGCGCAACTTCCGACTCGCTGCTCGCGGCAGGGTCCTGAAACAGGCGCAGGCCACGGCCTTCGTAGAAACCGATGCCCCAGCCGTCGCGGTGCGGACCGGTACGGCCACCGCGCTGCATCAGCCCGGTGAAGCTGAACACGATGTCCGTCGGTATGTTGGCACTCATGCCCAGAAGTTCACACATGCTCGGGTCTCGGTGCGTTGAAGCACGCGTCTGGGAGGATGCCGGTGATCATCACAGTTTGGGTTCGACGCGATAGCGGCCGCTCGGCGCAGGTGCTGGCGATGTCGCCGGCGACGGGCTGGCGAAGCGTCCTGCAGGCTGGTCCGCGTAAGGCTCGTCGTGTTCCTTCTGCTCGGCGGCAGCCTGTGCAGCGGCAGCTTCGGCGTGGGCCAGACGGGCTTTTTTCTTGCGCAGGAACGGCAAGCGGATCAAGGCGTAAACCAAGTAGAGGCCCAGCGCGACGGCGCCGTAAGTGGAGAGGTCGAGCACGGCGCGCCAGACGTTGTTGCCGACTTTCAGCGCCAGATCCAGCACGCTGATCGCCAGCGCCGGGGCGTATTGATCCTTGGCCGGATCGACGATGGTCGGGCAGAACAACAGCACGGCGCCGATCACGCGCAGGGGTTCGCGCAGGTAGCGCCACATCCAGCCGGTCAGCTTGAACCACACCAACAGACAGCCCAACGCGGCGAACGCGTAAAGGCCCCAGGCAATCAGATAGTCGTTGTCGGTCATGACGTCCGTGGTAAGGCAGGTAAAGAGGCGCTTATGATAACGACTTTTCACCAGCCCGGCTTCCCCGGCTTCAGTTATCGGTCCGCCGCGTGTCCAGCACCGGGCAGCGCGACCGATCCCTTTTAAATGAGCCCACGTGAGAGAGCCCAGCATGCCTTCCGCCCCACACACTGCCACCGCCCCGGTCGCCCGCCAGGCTGACGGCGCCGACCCGTACGCCTGGCTGCAAAACCGCGACACCGAGGAAGTGCTCGATTACCTCAAGGCCGAGAACGCCTGGCAGGAACAGCAGCTCGCCGACCTGCAGCCGTTGCGCGAAACCCTGTTCCAGGAGATCAAGGGCCGCATCCTCGAAACCGATCTGTCCCTGCCCTCCCCCTGGGGCCCGTATCTTTATTACACCCGGACCACCGAAGGCGACGAATACGCCCGTCACTACCGCTGCCCGCGCCCGGCCGATGACTCCCAGACCCTCGACGAAAGCGCTGAAGAATTGCTGCTCGACCCGAACGAACTGGCCGGCGGTGGCTTCTTCTCCCTCGGCGCGTTCAGCATCAGCCCCGACCATCGGCGCCTGGCCTACAGCCTCGACACCAGCGGCGAGGAGGTTTATCAGCTGTACGTCAAAGAGCTGAGCAGCGGCGCGGTCAGCAGCCTGCCGTTCGAAGACTGCGACGGCAGCATGACCTGGGCCAACGACAGCCAGACCCTGTTCTTCGGCGAACTGGACGACACCCACCGTCCGCACAAGCTGTATCGCCACAAGCTGGGCGAAGCATCCGCCGAGCTGGTGTTCAGCGAGCCCGACGGGCGCTTCTTCCTGCATTGCTATCGCAGCAGCTCGGAGCGGCAGTTGATCGTGGGGCTGGACAGTAAAACCACCAGCGAGGCCTGGGTGCTGGACGCGGGCACGCCCGAGCAGGCGTTCGTGTGCATGGCACCGCGCAGCGAAGGCCACGAGTATTTGGTGGACCACGGATTGATCGAGGGCGAATGGAGCTGGGTGATTCGCAGCAATCAGGACGGCATCAACTTTGCGCTGTATCACGCGGCTGAAAAGGCCGATGGCGCACCTGAGCGTGGCGACTGGCAGAACCTGATTGCCCACAGCGAGACGGTCATGCTCGACGGCTTCAGCCTCAACGCCAAAGGCCTGACCTTGAGCCTGCGCGAAGGCGGCCTGCCGATTGTCGAAGTACATCCCCAAGGCCTGCCGGCGTATCGCGTGCAACTGCCGGATGCAGCGTACAACCTGTACGTGCAGGACACCCTTGAATTCGGGAGCGACAAGATTCGCCTGCGCTATCAGTCGCTGAACCGTCCGCCGCAGGTATGGCAATTGTCGCTGGCCACCGGGGAACAGGTCGTACTCAAGGAAACGCCCGTACTGGGTGTGTTCGACGCCGATGCCTACGTCAGCCAGCGGTTGTGGGCGACGGCCGCCGACGGTACGCAAGTGCCGATCAGCCTGGTGGTCAAGCGCGAGCTGGCGGGTCAGACGGTTCCGCTGTATCTCTACGGCTATGGCGCGTACGGCGAGAGCCTGGACCCGTGGTTTTCCCATGCGCGACTGAGCCTGCTCGATCGCGGCATCGCTTTCGCCATCGCCCATGTGCGCGGCGGCGGTGAGCTGGGCGAAGCCTGGTACCGCAACGGCAAGCAGGAGCACAAGCAGAACACCTTCAGCGACTTCATCACCTGCGCCGAACACTTGATCGCGGAGAACATCACCACTGCCGAGCAACTGGTCATCAGTGGCGGCAGCGCCGGCGGCCTGTTGATTGGCGCGGTGGTCAATCAGCGTCCTGAGCTGTTCAAGGCGGCCATTGCTGAAGTCCCGTTCGTCGATGTGCTGAACACCATGCTCGATCCCGATCTGCCGCTGACCGTCACCGAGTACGACGAGTGGGGCAACCCGCAGGAGGCCGATGTTCACGCGCGGATCAAGGCCTACGCGCCTTATGAAAATGTCATAGCGCAGGATTATCCGGCCATGCTGGTGATCGCGGGCTATAACGACAGTCGCGTGCAGTATTGGGAGGCGGCCAAGTGGGTGGCAAAACTGCGTGATCTAAAAACCGACGATAACCTGCTGTTGCTCAAGACCGAACTGGGTGCAGGCCACGGTGGCATGAGCGGGCGCTATCAGGGATTGCGTGACGTAGCACTCGAATACGGATTTATTCTGAAAGTGCTGAACATGGCCTGACGAAATCTGCGCGAGTGGTGTGTCACATGGCAAGCCCCGGACGCTGTAAAGTCCGGGGCTGCTCTCACGCCAGCCAGTGCTTCACGCAATCTCCCTGAACACTCAACAAGAACTCGCCATGTCTACATTACTCAACAAAGAAATCCGCGACATGCTGATGGACTGCGGTCTGTTCATAGCCCTGACGCCTGCAGAATTCGCCGCCGCTGCGGGGTACTTCAGCATCAGCAGCATTGAAAAAGGCGACGCGATCTTCAACGAGGGCGACGCGGGCACGTTCATGTGCATTATTCATTCGGGCACGGTGTCGGTGCAGAAGCTCAACAGCGACGGCCAACCGGTGGAGACCGCCGTACTGCGCAGCGGCAGAGCGTTTGGCGAAATGGCGGTGCTGGACGGCGAACGCCGCTCGGCCACATGCATCGCCGCATCGTCGTGCTACCTGCTGAACCTTGGCAAGGATTCGCTGGAAAAGATGCTCAACGAGGCACCGAAAGTGGCGGCGAAGATCATCCGCGCGATCGCGGTGGCCATGTCGAAGCGGCTGCGCATGATGGACGGCCAGGTGGTGACGCAGCACGATTGAGAGCGTCGAGCGTGAGTCAGGGACTGGGCTTGGCCGACGGCTGCAAGCCGGGCAATGGCTCATCGTCCTTTGGCGGACCTGGCTGGGGAATCTTCGGCAATAACGGCGGGTTGCCTTGCCCGCCTGCATGGGGAACGCCCGGCGGTGCCACTTGCGGGTACGGCGTTGGCGTCGCGGTGCCGGGCGAACCCTCGGAAGCCGCGATGGGCTCGGGTGTATTCAGAACAGGCTGCAGGCTCTCGGCAGACGCTTGCGACGCGCCGAGCACAGTGATGACAATCGTCAGTAGAATGGAGCACTTCATCGTTGGCCTCCCCTGCCAATCTTTCGCTTACCGCTCAGGCTACTCCTGCGCAACCCATCGCGCTCTGACAAATTGCGCTGCATGCGGCCCTACCCTTTTGACGAGTTATCCATGAAACGTTTTGTTCTGCTCGACACCACTCCGATCCCCGATAACGGCGGCGCCTTGTGCCTGTTCGAGTACGGCGAAGATTTTGTCATCAAGATCCAGGGCGGCGACGGCGGCCAGTTGATGAACACGCGCATGCACGGCTCTGAAGACGCTCTGGCCGAAATACCGTGCAAGAAGGTCGCTGCCCGCCTTAACCCGCGGGTGCTGATCGGCGGATTGGGCATGGGCTTCACCCTGGCGTCGGCACTCAAGCACCTGGGCAAGAACGGCGAAGTAGTGGTCGCCGAGTTGGTGCCCGGCGTGGTGGAGTGGAACCGCGGCGCATTGGGTGAGAAATCGGGCAATCCGTTGCAGGACCCGCGCGCCAAGGTCGTGGTACAGGATGTCGCTCAAGTGCTGAAAGCCGAACCCCAGGGCTTTGACGCGATCATGCTGGACGTCGACAACGGCCCCGAAGGCCTGACGCAAAAGTCCAACAGCTGGCTGTATTCGGCCGGCGGTCTTGCGGCCTGTGCCAGCGCGCTACGCCCAAAAGGCGTGCTGGCCGTGTGGTCCGCCAGCGCCGATGCGGCCTTCAGCGACAAACTGCGCAAGGCCGGTTTCAAAGCTGAAGAGGTCAAGGTCTACGCCCACGGCAACAAGGGCACACGGCATACCATCTGGATCGCTGAAAAACTGAAGGGCTGATCGACGAGCAAAGCGCTAGACTTGCCTGCATTGCTCTCCATCGCCAACAGAACACGAAACAGGTGACGCCATGAGTTCGGCCAACACGCCAACCAACACTTCCAAACTGGACCGCATCCTCGCCGACGCCCAGCGTGATCGCGAAATGGGTTACCGCGACAAAGCCCTGCGCATGTACCCGCACGTCTGCGGCCGCTGCGCCCGGGAATTTACCGGTAAACGCCTCAGCGAGTTGACCGTTCACCACCGCGACCACAACCACGACAACAATCCCCAGGACGGCTCCAACTGGGAGCTGCTGTGTCTGTACTGCCACGACAACGAACACTCGCGTTACACCGATCAGCAATACTTCTCGGAAAGCTCGACCAGCAGCCCGAAAACCGCCAAGGCCACCCACAACCCGTTCGCCGCGCTGGCCGGGTTGATGAAGAAAGACTGAGGAATGAGCTGCACGTTTTGAGCGGCAAGCGGCAAGTAAAAGCACAGCGGCGTCTGACGGGCCACCGTTCACCGCCTCCTGCAGCTTAAAGCTTGAAGCTTGCCGCTGCTTCTTTCCCCTATAATCCTGCGCTTTCTCTGATGAGCACCCTCCCCCGTGGCCAACAAACGCTATGCCTGCATCGGCTTGTTCAATCCCAAATCCCCGGAAAACGTCGGTTCGGTGATGCGCGCAGCAGGCTGCTATGGCGTGGCGTCGGTGTTCTACACCGGCAAGCGCTATGAGCGTGCGCGTGATTTCGTCACTGACACCAAGAAGATTCATCAGGACATTCCGCTGATCGGCATCGATGACCTGAGAAAGATCATCCCGCTGGGCTGCGTGCCGGTGGCCGTGGAATTGGTCGAAGGCGCACGGGCGCTGCCCGAGTACACCCACCCGGATCGCGCGATTTACATCTTCGGCCCGGAAGACGGTTCACTGGATAAGGAAATCCGCGATTGGTGCGAAGACGTGGTGTACATCCCCACGACGGGCTGCATGAACCTCGCCGCGACGGTCAACGTCGTGCTTTACGACCGCATGGCCAAAGGCATCAACACCCGCTCCGGCCCGCAGTTCGGACGGGAAACCGATCGCACCTGACGTCCGCGCGCTGACAAAACGCATTGAACAGTTTGCGCTGCTGACAGTCAGCTTTAAGGACCCTACCTTTCACGGAGAACGCATCATGAGCGACACCCCGATCATTGAACGCATCGAACGACCTTTGCACGACTACCCGGAGCAGAACGTACAGGGCTGGGAGCGTATTGGCTCGCTGGCAGGTGGTGTACTGATGATGGGCAAGGGTCTGCGCCGCGGCGGGATCTTTGGTCTGGTGCAACTGGCAATCGGCGGTGCCGTTCTGGCCCGTGGTATTACCGGCCACTGCTCGGCCAAAGCGCTGATCGACAAAAGCCGCAGCGAGATGGACGTGGCCCGTTCGCGCATCGAAGAAGCCGGCGCCGAGCTGAGCAAGCTGAAGACCAAGGCTGAAGTCGCTGTAGAAGACGCTGTCGACACCGGCGCCGACGCGTTGAAAGGTCCGAAAGGCGTCTGATCCACGCTGCATCGCACGCAAGCTCGTGACGGCTGAACCGACAGCCCCACGAGCTTTTTGCTTTAGCCCGCACGAAAAATCAGGTAATCCTCCCAGTCGTCCTCCAGCACGCTGCTTTCACTGAGCATGCGGCCGGACTGAGAAATACGCTGCTTGTGCACCTGTTCCCGGTCCCCGCACACCAGGTGGTGCCAGAGCGGCAAGTCCTTGCCCTCGCTGACCAGCCGATAGCCGCAGGTGGGCGGCAACCACTTGAATTCATCAGCCTTTCCCGGCGTCAGCTGAATGCAGTCCGGGACCTGGGCGCGACGATTCGAGTAGTCAGTGCAGGCGCAGTTCTTCATATCCAGCAGCTTGCAGGCAATGCGCGTGTAATAAACGCTGCCGTCGTCCTCGTCCTCGAGCTTTTGCAGACAGCACAAACCGCAGCCGTCACACAGCGACTCCCACTCGACTGCATCGAGCTGTTCAAGGGTTTTGCGTATCCAGAAGGGTTCTACGATGGCGGCCATGGTTCTCGCGCAAACAGCTGTGGGGCAATGAAAGGCCGCCAGTCTAGAGGCACAAGTCATTTGGGCCAAGCATTGGCGACTGTCGGTAAACGCGTTCCTCCGGCTGGACCTGCTTTGGCGGGGTAATGCGGTCCGCGAAACGCCGAGCCCGCGTCGGCCGCTGGCTGAACGGGCGGCTGAAGGGGATTTCAGTTTGTAAGGGCTGGACGCTGGGTTTTAGTGGGATCGGCTTTAGCCGGGAGGGCGTCGGGGGCACGCCGCAAACTGGATGGCGTACACACGGGCCTCTTCCCGGCTGAAGCCGGTCCCACTCATCGCTGTGTCAGCAGGACCGGTTTCAGCCGGGAAGTGCTCAATACCCCTTGGCGAAATCCACTTCGCCGCGCAATGCCTCGCCGGCGGTATAGGCCTTGAGGTTGTCCACGAACAGCTGAGTCATCGCCGGCGGCGAGGTCGGCGCCGAGCTGTGACCGGTGAGCAACAGGCCCCATGCCGTCCAGAACGGGTGACGCTGGGGCAATGGCTCCTGCCGGCAGACGTCAATGACCGCCCCCGCCAGATGCCCTTCTTTCAGCGCTTCGACCAGATCCGCATCCACCACCGCCGTGCCCCGCCCGACGTTGATGAACAACGCCGAGGGCTTGAAGCCGGCAAACAGTTTGGCGTTGTAGAGGTCCTGGGTCTGCGGCGTGTTGGGCAGCAGGTTGATGACGAAATCGACCTCGGCCACCAGACGCGGCAGGTCCTCCAGCGCAGCCACCTCAACGAACGGCGCTTCGGTCCGCGCACTCGACGCAACGCCATACAGCTCAACGCCGAACGGCACGAGGAACTGCGCCACGAAGCGGCCAATGTCGCCCGTCCCCACGATCAACGCCTTGCGTCCGGACAGGCTGCGGCCCATGCGGTTGTCCCACTTGCGCTCGACCTGACTGACCAACCGCGCCAGCACCTCACGCTCATGCACCAGCATGTAGGTCAGCACGAACTCAGCCATCACCTGACCGAAGATGCCGACGGCGCGGGTCAGTTGATAGTCGCGGTACAGCCCGTCAGCCAGCAGCGGCGTGATGCCGGCCCAGGTCGATTGCAGCCATTTCGGTTTGTGTCCCTGGCGCAGCAGATTGGCCAGCAAATCGGGCTGACCGAGCCAGATCGGCGCCTCGGCGGCCATTTTCGACAGTTCGGCGGAATTACCGCTGCTCAGCACTTCGATTTCGGGGGCCGCCTGGCGGAGCAGTTCGGTGTAAACGGGATAATCGTGTTCGGCGATCAGAACGCGCATGGCTTCAAAACTCGAATAAACGGGGCATGCGACCGCACAGCGTTCCGGACCGCGCTCGATTGAGCCGGTCAGGTCTGACGCATGCAACGGTCCGGTGTACCCCTGCGGTGGATTGCAGGGTCAGAAATCGATCACATCGGATCGTTGCGGCGCAGCAGCTCTTCGGGCAGGTGCTCGATGTAATCGTCTTCGGCCGGTGGCATCTGCAGGTGGTAACCCTGCTTTTCCAGGTTGGCGAGCACCACATGAATGTCTTCACGGGCCAGAGCGCGCTCTGGCGACAGGACCAGGTTGAAAGCGTGCTGCGGCTTGCCGAACGCAGTCAGCAATTCTTCAGGCACACGTTCCAGTGCGTCGCTCTTGAGGACATACAGGTACATTTCGTTCCTGCGCGGGCTGCGGTAGATGGAGCAAATATGTTTCAAGGCTGTTCTCCGGCATTGGCCAGGCTGTCGAGCAGCATCTGGCCCATCAATTCGCGGCGCCAGCCACGCAGCGAGTCGGGCAGTTTATAGGGACCGTCTGGGTAACCGGTCTTGAGCAGGGCTTCGAGAGTCTTTTTGCGCAGCATCAATTCCGGGGCCATGTCGAGGCGCTCGGCTTGCTGCTGGCCTATGACGCGCAAGCTCTTCAGCACGCTTGAAGCCTCGATCGGTAACGGCTCCGGCAAGGCGGGCGGCCACAGATCCGGCGACACGCTGCCGGCTTTTTTGATCAGGTCGAGCAGAAACTCGCCGTCCTGACGCACGGTCTTGGGGTGCATATCATCGATTTTCGCCAGCGCGGCGAGGTTGTCCGGCTGGGATTTTGCCAGCGGCCACAGCGAGTGCTCGCGCAACACGCGGTTGCGTGGCTGATTGCGCAGGCGCGCCTGCTGCTCGCGCCAGGCACAGAGCTCACGCAGCACGGCGAGTTGCGCCCGGGACAGCTTCCACGCCAGCTTGGCGTCGCGGTAAGCGTGATACGGATCGGTTTCGCGGCGCAGATTGGCGACCAGCTCGGCACCGTCCTCCAGCACCCAGGCGTACTTTTCATCGGACAGACGCGGACGCAGCAGGTTGTACACCTCTGCCAGGTGCACGGCGTCTTCGGCGGCGTAGCTGATCTGGGTTTCCGAAAGTGGGCGCTGCAGCCAGTCAGAACGGGTCTCGCCTTTCGGCAGGTCGATGTTCAGCACTTCCTGGACCAGACGCGAATAACCCATCGAGAACCCGAGGTTCAGGTAGGCCGCAGCCAGTTGCGTGTCGAACAGCGGCGCCGGCAGACTGCCGGTCAGGCGCAACAGCACCTCGAGGTCCTCGCTGCAGGCGTGAACGACTTTGATGACGTCAGGGTTTTCCAGCAGCGCGGCCAGAGGTTTCCAGTCGCTTATCAGCAACGGGTCGATCAGGTAAGCGCGTGAACCGTCGCCGATCTGCAACAGCGCGGCGATGGGATAAAAGGTGTCGACCCGCATGAATTCGGTGTCGAGCGCGACGTAGGACAGGGTCTGCCACTGTGCGCAATGTTCGGCGAGGCTATGGTCGTCGCGAATCCAGTGAATATCGATGGCCACACGGCTCTCCCTCGAAGAATGGCGCGCAGTATATATCGCTACAAGCGGTTACCGGGCATCCGTCCTGCAAGTCTCGAACAACTTCATCTTTGGAGCGCGCAAATAGCCGCCGCGGCGACGACCGTCCATCCGATCACTGATCACTGGCCCGCCTTGCGCAGCACATACACGCGCCACATGGCGTAGCCGGGCAGAAAGTCGTGGTGATCGACGACTCTGAAACCCGCCCGCGCGAACTCGGATTCAATGTCGCTGCGGCACACCACAAATCGATTGCGGGGCGCAGACATGCCGGCGTCCAGTCGACCCTGCTGCCGTTTGCGACGCCAGGCTTTGACGTTACCGTCCACCCACAGCCCGACGATGGCCGTGTCGCGGGTTACCCGATGGAACTCGTCGAGAATCGCGCCGCGTTTTTCGCTGTCGGCCAGGTGATGGAACAATCGCATGCAGAAAATGCAGTCCACCGCGTTGCCGGACAGGCCGATGGAAAACGCCGAGCTCTGGAATGTGCGGATGCGCTTGCGCACTTCGTTGGATGACTGCGCCTCGGCGAGCGCCAGCCTGTCGGTGGACGGATCGGCTGCGAGGATCACCCGATTGGCGTGTTCGGCCAGCACCGGCCAGAAACGCCCCGAACCCGACGGCACGTCCAGCACCAGTCCAGGCTCGCCCGCATCACGCAACGCCCTCCGTGCCAACTGCGCATCGCGCCACAGACTCAGACGTCGACTGAGGGTGTGTTCGTGCCCGCCCACGTACGCGTCGACGTGTATTTTTTTGCCGAGGGGCTCACTCATTGGCCAGTACCCCGTCCGTATAAATCCCCCGACAACCCGCGAACATGTCCAGCGCCGGGTTATAGACCTTTGTCTGCACTTCCAGCAGGCCCAGCATCGAATGGAACAGGTTGTCCTGACTGAGAGGGGCATTGCGCTCTTTTTGCAGGCAATGGGTATCCACTGCAAATGACTGCTGATAGTTCTCGGAGAACCAGGCAATCATCGGGACATGTTTCTGTTGATCGGGCGCCAGCACATAAGGCGTGCCATGCAGGAACAGGTTGTATTCACCCAGTGACTCACCGTGGTCGGACAAATACACCATGGCCGTGTCCACTTTGCCCTGATTGCTGCGCAGAATATCAATCAGCGACGCCAGTACATGGTCGGTGTAGAGCAATGTATTGTCATAACCGTTGACGATACTTTCCCGGGAACAGTTATTCAGCGCATTGCTTTCGCACACCGGGGTGAACTTCTCGAATTCTTTTGGATAACGCTTGAAGTACTCAGGACCATGACTGCCCATCTGATGCAGTACCAGCACGGTGTCCTTGTCCAGTGTGTCGATGAACTTCTGCAGGCCCTGCAACAGGATCTCATCGCGACACTCGTTGTTGGCGCACAGCGCCGGGTCCTTGAGATTGCTGACATCCTGCAACGTCACCCGGTCGCAGGTGCCCTTGCAGCCCGACTGGTTGTCCCGCCAGATCACATCCAGCCCGGCGCGTTTCAGCACATCGAGCATGCCTTCTTCATTGCGCGCGGTGGTTGCGTTGTAATCCTTGCGGCCCATGTTGGAAAACATGCACGGCACCGACACCGCCGTCTCCGTGCCGCAGGAATGCACATCCGTAAAGGTGAGCAGGCCGCGCTCCTTGCTCAGCTGGGGCGTGGTATCGCGGTTGTAACCCAGGATGCCGAAGTTCTCCGCCCGCGCGCTTTCACCCACCACCAGCACGGTCAGCGACTTGCGCTTGTGCTGCTGCCAGTCGCTGGCAAGTTTGGCGTCCTGACCGATGCTCAAGAACGGCCGCTGCGCCGACTTGACCTGCTCGCTCAAGTAACCCACGGACGCTGCCAGGTAGTTGCTTGGCACCACCATCAGGCGCAACTCGTGGTGATTGCGAAACAGCGATGACAGCCCCTGGTAATTCATCAACGCAACACCGCCAATGGCGACCGCGCACACCACGGACACCAGCGCCTTGCTGAGCAACTCACGGGGCCAGCGGCGATAGGCAATCGGTGTTTTGAAAAGAATGAACGACGGCACCACACCCAGAAAAAACAAATAAGCGAGCAACTTCAACGAGAGCAAATCGCGTACTTCCGTGACATTGGTTTCAGCGAAGTTTCTAAACATCCCCGAATCAATCATCACGCCGTATTGGCTCATGAAGTAAGCCACGCCGGCGCTGACGAAAAAGATAACGATCAACACCGGTTTTAATACGCGTTTGAACGCTAACAGCGTGAAGAAAATATTAAACGCACAAAACACCATCAGCGCAAAAGCACAACGCAACAACAGGCCCTTACCATCAGAGTCAGTAATTGCAAATAAATGCTGCCAGAGGGTCAGGTTAAACCCGATCAATAGAAAGGCACTGGCAAGCACTGTCACAAGCTCGGGACGAACTGCTTTGACGTTCAGCATAAAAGTCTGCTTGGGTGGAAATGAGAATATAAACGCGGAGGAAACCCCGCCGATGCCGCGAACTCTAGGCATCTGGCCATCAATTTTTTGTGAAAAGGATGAGAACGAATGGTGGGGTGGGATTGGTGTGTTGCCGCGGCATTCCATTGGACGCATCGAATCGATGCAACAGTTGGTCGCAGAAAACGAGGTGAAGCGTTTCGCTCTGACCGATAGCTTAGAGGTCAGACCAAACATAATCAGGTTGCCTACCCTTTTATGGATGCTGTATTTTTCGAAACAACAACTTTCAGCCGGCTTAGGCCGGGCTACCTCGACGATGATGGCTATCGCGCGCTTCAGATTCATATCTTGGCAGGCCCCGAGTCAGGGGATCTCATGCCAGGAACGGGCGGATTCAGAAAGCTGCGCTGGCACGATGAACGTCGAGGCAAAGGCAAGCGTGGCGGCCTGCGGGTTATCTATTATTGGCTAATCAATGATCGCCAGATCTGGATGTTTTCGATCTATGACAAGGATGAGGTCTCGAACTTGACCGCTGATCAGCAGCGTCAATTGAAGGCCGCTATCGACGCAGAGCTGCGCAAGAGAGGCAAACGATGAGCAAGAAGCGCGACCTGTTCGCAGAAATGATGGAGGGTGTTGAAGAGATGACGGCGCACCGAGAGGGGAAGCTCACCCTTCGGAGCGATACCTTCGAAGACAGGCCGGCGCCCAATATTTCTGCGCAGGAAATAGTGGCCTTGAGGCAAAGACTGCACATGTCTCAAAACGTATTTGCGCGGCGGATCCGTACCAGCACGAGCACCCTGCGCAACTGGGAGCAGGAAAAATCCAAACCCAATGCCCAAGCTGCCCTGCTGATCAAACTGGTCGAAAAATTTCCGGACATGGTTGACCGCCTGAGTGCGATTTAGGCGTTTGCTTATCGGGCACTAGCGTTCAACGCTCGCCCTATTAAGCCCGGGATTCAAGAGCGGTGGGCAGGCTCGTTATCTCCGGTATGCCGCTCCTCAATTCATCCTCAATAATCATCTGCGCCGCCTTCTCGGCGATCATCACGGTCGGCGAGCAGGTGTTGCCGGAGGTGATGTTCGGCATGATCGACGCATCCACCACGCGCAAGCCGGTGATGCCGTGCACGCGCAGGCGTTCGTCGACCACGGCGTCGCGGCCCTGCCCCATCTTGCAGGTGCCGACCGGGTGAAAGATCGTCGTGCCGATGACGCTGGCGGCCTCGCGCAGTTCTTCCTCGGTTTGCAGGCCCGCGCCGGGCAGGTACTCCACCGGCTCGAAGCGAGCAAGCGCAGGAGCAGCGGCGATGCGACGGGTCAGGCGAATGGCTTCGGCAGCGACTTTGAGATCGGTCTCGTGACTCAAATAATTCGGCCGAATGACCGGCGCGGCATCGGCCAGCGCCGAACGGACCTCCACCGTCCCACGGCTCTGCGGGCGCAAGTCGCACACTGACGCCGTGAATGCAGGGAAGCCGTGAAGCGGTTCGCCGAAGCGCTCAAGGGACAAGGGCTGCACGTGGTATTCAAGATTAGCGCTCGCCTGCTCCGGCCCCGAGCGCGCAAAAGCACCCAGCTGACTCGGCGCCATTGCCAACGGCCCACTGCGATTGAAGGCGTAGCGCAGGCCCATGTTCATCTTGCCCCACAGACTGCCGGCCATCTGGTTCAACGTCTGGCCATTGGTGACCTTGTAGATCAGGCGCAACTGCAGGTGATCCTGCAGATTCGCGCCAACCCCGGGGAGCTCATGCCGCACGCCAATGCCGAGCTTTTCCAGCAATGGCCGCGGCCCGATGCCGGAGCGTTGCAGGACCATGGGCGATCCGATGGCGCCGCAGCAAAGGATGATTTCCCGTCGCGCGCGAAGCGTCTGTTCCTGCCCGTTGACGCGAGCAATCACCCCGCTGGCTCGACTGTTTTCGAACACGACGCGCGACACTTCCGCGCCTGTGATTACCGTCAGGTTCGGCCGCTTCAATGCCGGACGGAGAAATGCCTTGGACGCGTTCCAGCGCACACCGCGCCGTTGATTCACCTGAAAATAGCTGCACCCTTCGTTGTCGCCGCCATTGAAGTCGGGGATCGACGGGATGCCGGTTTGAGCCGCCGCTTCACGGAACGCATCCAGCAACGACCATGAAAGACGCTGCTGCTCGACACGCCACTCACCGTTCGCGCTGTGAAGGTCCGAGTCGCCGGCGTAATGGTTTTCCGAGCGTTTGAAGATTGGCAGGACGTCACCCCAGCCCCAGCCCGTGTTGCCCTGCTCCGCCCACCCGTCGTAGTCCCGGGCCTGCCCGCGCATGTAGATCATGCCGTTGATGGACGAGCAGCCGCCCAGTACTTTGCCGCGCGGATAGTTGAGCGCGCGTCCGCCGAGGCCGGGCTCCGCTTCGGTTTTGAAGCACCAGTCGGTGCGCGGATTGCCGATGCAGTAGAGGTAACCCACCGGCACATGAATCCAGGCGTAATTGTCCTGGCCGCCGGCTTCAAGCAGCAGGACCCGATGAGCAGGATTCTGCGACAGCCGATTGGCCAGCAGGCAGCCCGCCGGGCCTGCGCCGACGATGATGTAGTCATGAAGACCGACGTCCATTTGCATGCGTCCCTCGCTGATATTTTTTGTTTTTATGCAGGCCCCATCCTGAAGTTTTTCGCCACAAAACAAAAGACCGCCGCATGTTTCCATGGGGCGGTCCGGTTGAAGCGTCTGCCGTCAGTGGCGGTGCGATTACACAGCGCTGCGACGGTAGCTGCGGTAGCTCGGCATCCAGAAGTGACGCTCGATGGCTTCGACGAGCATTTGTTCGGTGGTCTCCAGCGCGATGCCTTCAGCTTGAGCCTGCTTGGCCACGGCCAAGGCAATCTTCTTGCTCACCTGTTGAATCTCCTTCAGCGGCGGCAGCACAGCGTCACCTTTGCCCGTGACCATCGGCGAGCATTCCGCCAGCGCATTGGAAGCGGCCATCAGCATTTTGTCGGTGATGCGCGTGGCTTTCGACGCCACAACACCCAGGCCGATGCCCGGGAAAATGTAGGAGTTGTTGCACTGGGCGATGTGGAACGTGCGATCACCCACGGTGACCGGGGCAAACGGACTGCCAGTCGCCACCAGCGCGTCGCCGTTGGTCCAGGTCAGCACTTCCTGCGGGGTGACTTCGACCTTCGAGGTGGGGTTGGACAGCGGCATCACCAGCGGCTTGGCACAGTGCTTGTGCATCTCGCGGATGACTTGCTCGGTGAACAGGCCGCGTTGGCCGGAGACGCCGATCAACACAGTCGGCTTGCCATTGGCGACCACGTCCAGCAACTCGGGCGAACCCTCGCCGCTCGACCAGCCAGCCACGTCGGCGGACTTTTGCGCGAGGTTCTTCTGGAAGTCCAGCAAGTTGTCCATGCTGTCGGTCAGCAACCCGAAGCGGTCGACCATCATCACGCGCTTGCGCGCTTCAGCCTCGCTCAGGCCTTCGATCACCATGGCCGCAATGATGTGCTCGGCAATCCCGCAACCCGCCGAACCCGCGCCCAGGAACACCACCCGCTGCTGGCCCAGGGTCTCGTGCTTGGCCTTGCACGCCGCCAGCAACGTACCCACGGCAACCGATGCGGTGCCCTGAATGTCGTCGTTGAAGCAGCACAACTCATCGCGGTACTTCTCCAGCAACGGCATGGCGTTGGTCTGGGCGAAGTCTTCGAACTGCAGCAGCACGTCCGGCCAGCGGCGCTGAACGGCCTCGATGAACAGGGCGATGAAGTCGTCGTATTCCTTGCCAGTCACGCGCTCGTGGCGCCAGCCCATGTACATCGGGTCGTCCAGCAGCTCTTTGTTGTTGGTGCCCACGTCGAGCACGATCGGCAAGGTGTACGCCGGGCTGATGCCGCCGCACGCGGTGTACAGCGAAAGCTTGCCGATTGGGATGCCCATGCCGCCAATGCCCTGATCGCCCAGGCCGAGGATGCGCTCGCTGTCCGTCACCACGATGATTTTGATGCGATCTTTCGTTGCGCTGCGCAGGATGTCGTCGATGCGGTCGCGCTCAGGGTAGGAAATGAACAGCCCGCGGTGGGTGCGGTAGATCTTCGAGAATTCCTGACACGCCTGACCCACGGTCGGGGTGTAGATGATCGGCAGCATCTCGTCGAGGTGCGAATCCAGCAGGCGGAAGAACAGGGTTTCGTTGTTGTCCTGGATCGAGCGCAAGTAAATGTGTTTATCCAGGTCGCTCGCACATTGCTGGTACTGGTTGTAAACGCGGGTGACCTGCTCTTCGATGGTTTCGACGTTCTGGGGCAGCAGGCCGACCAGGTTGAAATCGATGCGCTCTTGCGGTGTGAACGCACTGCCCTTGTTGAGCAGCGGCATTTCCAGCAACGAAGGGCCGGCATAGGAAATATATAAAGGTCGCGAGGTCTTGGTCATTTGCAGTGATCGCCTTTTCTCTGTTTGCTCTATCAATACGTCGTAGAAACGAGGCCCCGGAGGTCGATGTACACGACGCTCAACGCAGGATCCGTCCGAAGAAATAGGGGGTAAAAACAGGGTGCCTATCTTACTCGCCTGAAAACGATTGCGACATTTTGTCGCCCTACGATTGCGAAATGATGGAGCCAAGTCGTCCAAACGGTCAGAAACTGGCCGTGCATTGGGAACCAGCAGGCCGTGGCGGGTCACAGTAAAAACGACGTTATGGGAAATCGACCGTTTCGAGCAAAGCTCTTTCGACCACGGTCACCCTCGACCGATGGACGAAATGACTTACACATTGAACTGGCGATGAGCCATTGCAGTCACATTGATATCAAAACGGAGATATCAATGTCAGGCCAGCGCATCTTTCGCATCCACTACCGCTTTCTGGGCGAGCACCGAGTATTTCTCCAACCCGACTCAGTGCTGGACGAATCAGACGCCTGGTATTACGCCTGTCTGCACGCAGGCATAGGCGTGCTGCACAACCTGTCCAAGACCCGGGAGGAGCTGACAGCGTTGATGGCCCATGGTCGCCGCTACGGTTTGACGGACGTGCGCTGGGGGGAGTGGGTCTGATTGATTGCCCTCCAAGCCGATCTACCCACTTTTTTGACGCCGTGGTCAGGCCTGTCCAACGCGCTGAATCACATAGCTCGCCTCAAAGCCATGCACACACCCAATCACGTTGAATCCCTTGAAATAGCCCGTCGCGCGAAGCAGGTCCACAGCCGGACCGACTTCAGGTGAATGCTGGAAGTCGCCGTAATCGTCGAACACAATAAAGCCACCCGGTACGACGCTGGGCGAATACAGCAGGAAATCCAACAGCACATTGCGCCCGGCATGGCCGCCATCGACGTGTAACAGCGCCACCTTCGGCGACAGGTTGTAGAAACGCTCGGCGCATAACTCTGAATAGCCCCTCAGCACCAGAGCGTTCGAGAACAGCTTCTCCTGGTAATAACTGAACTCCTCAAACTGGTTGGGCAGCTCAAAGGGGTCAATCCCGATGATGCGGCGCTCGCGGTTGCAGACCTCATTCATCAGCACCAGCGACTTGCCCTTCCAAACGCCAATCTCCACCACATCACCGGGGATGCCTTCGACCAGAAGCGCCAGATACCCCAGCAGCCGCACATGATCATGAAACGACAACTCCTTGCGCGGCATCGCCCGCTCTGCCGGCAACGTGCTCTGCGCCTGCTCGAAATGCTCGCCGATGAATGTCCAGATCTGCGCGATCGAATCGTTGAGCTCCGGGTTGCTGATGAAATCGTTGAGCTGTTGGATGGTAGTCATGGCTTCTCTGACTCGCCGGAAGGGCTGAGGGATTGGGGATGGAGCGTGGAGCGATCTCGTACCGTGAAGGGGCGTGAGATCGAGAGTAGGCGGGGGTTGGAAAAAGTAAAGTGCGCAGGGCGCAGCTCGGATTTTGGAGGGGTTTTTTTAAATCGCGGAAACAAAAAAGCCCCAGAAGCATAACTTCTGGGGCTTTTCAAATAATGGCGGAGAGATAGGGATTTGAACCCTAGGTACTGTCGCCAGTACAACGGATTTCGAATCCGTCCCGTTCGGCCACTCCGGCATCTCTCCAACGGCGCGCATCATAACAGTTCGTCCGAAGAACGCGAACCCTTTTTACGGATTTTTTCGCGTTCTTTCAGATGCTTGCAGCGTTTTACGCGTGAAGCGTTGGATCAGAGCGGTACGCCAAGACGCTGGGCGACTTCTTCGTAGGCTTCGATGACATCGCCGAGGCCCTGACGGAAGCGGTCCTTGTCCATTTTCTTGCGGGTTTCTTTGTCCCACAGGCGGCAGCCGTCCGGGCTGAACTCGTCGCCCAGGACGATCGAGCCGTCGCTGAACACGCCGAACTCAAGCTTGAAGTCGACCAGCAGCAGGCCGGCGTCGTCGAACAGCTTGGACAGGACTTCGTTGACCTTCAGGGACAGCTCTTTCATGCGAACCAGTTGCTCGGCGGTGCCCCAACCGAACGCGACGACGTGGGAGTCGTTGATGAATGGGTCGCCCTTGGCGTCGTCCTTCAGGAACAGCTCGAAGGTGTAAGGGTTGAGCTTCACGCCCTCCTCCACGCCCAGGCGCTTGACCAGGCTGCCGGCGGCGTAGTTACGCACGACGCATTCGACCGGGATCATGTCGAGCTTCTTGACCAGCACTTCGTTGTCGGCCAGCAGTTTATCGAACTGGGTCGGAATGCCAGCGGCTTCCAGCTTCTGCATGATGAAGGCGTTGAACTTGTTGTTCACCATGCCTTTACGGTCGAGCTGTTCGATGCGCTTGCCGTCAAACGCCGAGGTGTCGTTGCGGAACACAAGGATCAAGCGGTCAGCGTCATCGGTCTTGTAAACCGACTTGGCTTTGCCGCGGTAGAGTTCTTCACGTTTTTCCATGATGGGCTCCGCTTGCTGAATCTGGCTGAATAATGGGGGGCGAGTCGCCCGTTTGGGACGCTAGGCGATTTCGCGCCAGTCGAGCCCTGAATCCTGATCGGCCAATTGTAGCCAGTCCTCGTCGCACCCAAGGGTGTCGACGAAACATTGCCGGGCCAGATGCGGCAGGTTGTTCTTGCTGCTCAGATGGGCCAGCACCAGGTGCTGAAGATCCTGCCATCCCAACTCGTTCACCAGACTGGCAGCCTGATGATTGTTCAAATGACCGTGATCACCACCCACCCGCTGCTTGAGAAAGTACGGGTACTGACCCCGGGCGAGCAGATCGCGGCAGTGATTGGACTCGACCATGAGCGCGTCGAGGCCGCGGTAGCTGTCGAGCACCATCGGGCAATACGAGCCAAGGTCGGTCAACAGGCCGAAGCGACGGCGCCCGTCATTGAACACGAACTGCGTGGGCTCCAGCGCATCGTGAGCCACCGACACCACGTCAATGTCCAGACCGCCAATGCGCAGCCCCTGCCCGCCCACCAGCCGAAGACCGGCTTCGACCGGTTTGCGCATGCCGCGCAGCGTACCGTCGCTGAGGTACACCGGCACATCGTAGCGCCGAGACAGCAAACCCACGCCATGCACATGATCGGCATGTTCGTGGGTCACTAGAATGGCGCTGAGCTGTTTACCGCTGACGCCCAGCCTGTCGAGCCGCCGTTCGGTTTCCCGCAAGGAGAAACCGCAATCGACCAGCACATACGTGTCGTTGCTCGCAACCAGCGTGGCATTGCCACGGCTGCCGCTGCCGAGAACCGCGAAGCGCACTTAACCCAGGTTGTCCTGAATGACGCTCAACACACGACGAGCGACTTCCGTCGGCGCCACGGTGTTGATGTTCTTCTCGACCGTTACCTGAACGTTCTCGCCGACCTTGCTCAGGCGAACCTGATAACGCTCGGCGCGGGCTTCTTTCTCTTCCTTGGACTCTTCGCTGCCGAACACACGGCTGAGGAAGCCAGGCTTGTTTTCAGGCTTGTCGGCTTTTTCCGCCAGGTTGATGTAGTACAGGCCCAGGCTGCGGTTGATGTCTTCAACGCGCCAGTCGCCCTGGTTAAGCGCACGGCCGACGCTCGACCACGCCCGATCCAGGTCTGCGCCCAGGTTCAGCACCGGGTTGCCGCTGCCGTCTTCACTGAGAGAGACACGGCTTGGGGTGTCGAAATCACGCGCCGCCAGCAGGGACACTGAACCGCCCTTCTCGGCCGTACGGGTCAGGCTTGCCAGCATGTCATCGGTCAGCACGGAGTCGAGGCCGACGTTAGTGCTGCGCGACGGGAATGCAGGATCATCACGGCTGCCGGCCGGACGTTGCACGCTGACCACATAGATTTCACTGGTGTTGCGCTGCACGCCCGGCTCGATACGAACGCGCACGCGGGTCTCGGTGCTGGCGGCATCACCACTCGAACCCATGCGCTTGGCCACCGATGCGGACAGTTCATCCATGCGCTGCCAGGTGGTGTTGAATTCACCGGTTTGCGGACGATCTTCGGCGATGCGGAAACCGTTGTCTTCGAAATACTGATGCGCCACAGGCCAGACTTCAGCCGGTGCGCGCTGGGCAAGAATCCAGCGGTTGTCGCCGCTCTTCTGCAGCGTGTAGTCGCCGGAGTCCTGAGCGGTGGTCAGCGGTTGCGGACGCGGCACGGTGAATTCACCCTTCTGGGTGTCGTCGGCAACGTTGCGCGGAATCGGCAGCAAGGGGTCCAGTCGTTTGACTTCCTGAACGCCTTCGGGCATTTGCATCGGCGGCTTCTGGGTCGCTTCCAGGTAATCGCTGCTGCGATCGCGGAAATAACCGTCCTGGCCAAAAAGCCAGCTGCAACCGCTGGTGCTGGAGATAATCAAGGCTAGTGCGGAAAGTCCGGCCAGTCGCTTCATTGCGTAATGCTTCCTCATTAGACCAATACACCGGACTGGCGCAGGGCCTGACGCAGCGGCTCGTGGCAGGACTCGCTGAGCCAGGTGAGTGGCAGACGAATACCGTCTGGCATCAAACCCATCTCATGCAGGGCCCATTTCACGGGAATAGGGTTCGATTCGATGAACAGAGTCTTGTTCAGCGGCATCAGTTTTTCGTGGATGGCGCGGGCGGTGTCGGCGTCACCGTCCATCGCGGCCTTGCACAGGTCGGCCATGGCGCGCGGTGCGACGTTGGCGGTGACCGAAATATTGCCTTTGCCACCGAGCAACATCAGCTCGACAGCAGTCGCGTCGTCGCCGGAATAGACCAGAAAGTCGCTGCTCACGCCGGCAAGAATATCCTTGGCGCGCTGCAGGTCTCCGGTGGCTTCCTTGATGGCGATGATGTTTTTGACTTTCGACAGGCGGATGACGGTCTCGGCCGACATGTCGCAGGCAGTACGACCCGGCACGTTATACAGAATCTGCGGGATGTCGACGGTTTCGGCGATGTGCTTGAAGTGCTGGTACAAGCCTTCCTGGGTCGGCTTGTTGTAGTACGGGGTGACCAGCAGGCAGGCATCGGCACCGGCGTTCTTGGCGTTGGTGGTCAGTTCGACCGCCTCGCGGGTGGAGTTGGCGCCGGTGCCGGCGATGACCGGAATGCGGCCAGCGACCTGCTGAACCACGCGGCGGATGACTTCGATGTGCTCGTTGACGTCGAGCGTCGCGGATTCACCGGTGGTGCCGACGGCAACAATGGCGTTGGTGCCCTCTTGCAGGTGAAAGTCCACCAGTTTGCTCAGGCTGTCCCAATCGAGACGACCTTGTGCATCCATGGGTGTGACCAGTGCCACCATACTGCCCGCAATCATGCAAACCGCTCCTGCCGGAAAAAGAGAGCGGTAATGGTACTGGCGCCATGATCCTTGCACAAGGCGAGCATTCCCCTCGGCGCCGGTTTTCGCTACCCTTCGGTCTTTGATCGGTACGGGTCATCTGCCCGGCTCGTTCGACTGCTCGATTTTGACGTCAATTACCCCGCCCTGCGTCGTTATCGCGCGCCATGACAGGCTCATGGCAGCGATTGCCGGCTGTGGGTCGGGGCGACGTCACGATGCCTTCGTCCGTCGAGCCCGCCGGCAAAGGCCTGCTGCGTACCGACCGCTCATCGTTTAGGAATGCTGCATGTCATCCATCCCCACAGTTCGCGAACAATTCCTTGTCATCAGTGCCCTTGGCGCCAACCCAATGGAGCTGACCAACGTCCTGTGCCGCGCCAGTAACGAAAGCCGTTGCTCGGTCGTCAGCTCACGCCTCACTCGCCACGGTGAGTGCAGCGCGCTGATCCTGCAGATCTCCGGCAGCTGGGACGCCCTGGCGCGTCTGGAAACGGGTCTGCCCAATCTGGCCAAGAAACACGCCTTCACCGTCAATGTGGTGCGCAGCGCTTCGCTGGAAAACCGCCCGGAAGCCCTGCCCTACGTGGCCTACGTCAGTTCGGCGTATCGCCCGGACATCATTAACGAGCTGTGCCAGTTCTTCATCGATCACAACGTCGAGCTGGAAAACCTAATCTGCGACACCTATCAGGCACCGCAGACCGGCGGCACCATGCTCAACGCGACGTTCACCGTGACATTACCGGCCGGCACCCAGATCAGTTGGCTGCGTGACCAGTTCCTGGACTTCGCCGACGCCCTCAACCTTGATGCGCTGATCGAACCATGGCGCCCTCAAGCACCGATGTAAGGAATCCCGAATGGCTGTAGAACTCGACCAACCCGTTGCCGACTTTCAAGTGCAGGCCACGAGCGAACAGGCGGTCAGCCTGTCGGCGCTCAAGGGTCAGCAGGTCGTCCTTTATTTCTACCCGAAGGACAGCACCCCTGGCTGCACCACCCAGGGCCAGGGCTTTCGCGATCATCACGCCGACTTCAAGGCAGCCAACACGGTGGTGTTCGGTGTGTCGCGGGACAGCCTGAAATCCCACGAGAACTTCAAGGCCAAGCAGGAATTCCCGTTCGAGCTGATTTCGGACAAGGACGAATCGCTGTGCCAGCTGTTCGATGTCATCAAGCTGAAAAAGCTGTATGGCAAGGAATACCTGGGCGTCGACCGCAGCACTTTCCTGATCGACAAGGACGGTGTGCTACGCAAGGAATGGCGCGGCGTGAAGGTGCCGGGGCATGTGGCGGCGGTGCTTGAAGCGGCTCAGGCGCTTAACCAGGCTTGATCGCCATGATGTAGGAGTGAGCTTGCTCGCGATCGGGTTCGTTTAGTCATCGTAGGTTGACCATGACGACGCCGATCGCGAGCAAGCCCACTCCTACAAAAGCACGGCAACATTTACAGCAACGGCGCCACCGTCGGTTCGTTTCGTGGCCACGCATCCAGCACGGCCTTGAACAGGGTCGCCAGCGGGATCGCAAAGAAAATCCCCCAGAACCCCCACAGCCCGCCGAACAACAGCACGGCGCAGATGATTGCCACCGGGTGCAGGCTCACGGTCTGGGAGAACAGCAGTGGCACGAGCACGTTGCCGTCCAGGGTCTGGATGATGCCGTAGACCGCCATCAGATAGATGAACTGATCGCTCCAGCCCCACTGGAACAGCGCGATGAACGCCACGGGCACCGTCACCACCACCGCGCCCACATAGGGCACCACCACCGAAATCCCCACCAGCATCGCCAGCAACGCCGAGTAATTCAGGCCCATGGTCACGAAGGCGATGTAGGTCACCCCGCCGCAGATGAAAATCTCGATAACCTTGCCGCGAATGTAGTTGGCGATCTGCCGATTCATTTCCTCGGCCACATGGGTAATCAGCGTACGTTCGCGTGGCAGATAGCCCCTCGCCCAGCGGCTGATCATCCGACGATCTTTAAGGAAGAAGAACACCAGGATCGGCACCAGCACCAGGTAGATCATCATGTTGACCAGCAGCGGCAAGCTGGACAGGGAAAACGTCAACGCCCATTGCCCGAACTTTCCGACCTCGCCGCGAGCCACTTCTATCGCCTGCAAGACCTGCTCGTCCGACACCAGGTGCGGATAACGCTCCGGCAGCAGCAACAGCAGCGACTGCCATTTGGCGAGCATGCCGGGCAATTCGTTGAACAAGGTAATGAGCTGGCGCCACAGCAAAGGCACGAGCACCAGCAGAAACAGCGCCAGCGCCCCCATGAATAAAGCGAAGACCAGCCCGACGGCGCCGCCTTCGGGCACCCGCAAACGCTCGAGCAGGTTGACCAGCCCCTGCATCAGAAAGGCGAGCACCAACCCGGCGAGCACCGGCGCGAGCATGCCGCCGAGGGTGAGGACAACGGTAAATCCCAGAACCAACAACACCGCCAGCACTACCGCTTCCTCGTCGGAAAAGTAGCGCTGTATCCAGTCGCGAAGCACTTTGAACATCAAGAATCCTAAGGGGGTTGCGAGGGGTCAGAAACGCTCAGGCCTTGCGTAGCCAATACCGATAAATGCCGTCAGCGTTTTCTTCGTGGAGCAGCGCGTGCCCGGCCAATTTTGCGAAAGTACGGAAGTCACGCTGCGAGCCGGCGTCGGTAGCCGTCACTTTGAGCACCGCGCCGCTGGCCAGACGGTTGAGTTCCATCTTGGCTTTGAGCAAGGGTAGCGGGCAATTGAGGCCGCTGGCGTCCAGCTCTGCATCGCAGGCCGCGGGGTGTCCTACAGCGTCAGACATCGTTTCTCTCCGGATAGACACATCCGCCCCCGCATAAAAGCCAACGGGCGGAAGAACATTCTTACAAGTTTTCCAGAATACCCCACTCTGGTCAGCAAGCCATTGAGCCAGCTACAGTGACGCCTTTCTGCCCCAGAGTTTCGTGCATGAATTTTTTGCGCCCCACGCTGCTGACCCTCGCCTGCCTGCTGGCAGCGCCGAGTTTCGCAGAAGACGACCTGCCCTCCCTCGGCGACGCGAGTTCATCCATCGTTTCTCCGCAGCAGGAACACGACCTGGGGCGTGCCTGGCTCGGGCTGCTGCGCTCTGAAGTGGCACAGCTGTCCGACCCGCTGCTCAAGGACTTCGTCGAATCGTCGGTTTACCGGCTCGCCGAAACCAGCCAGGTGCAGGACCGCCGTCTCGAGTTCATCCTGATCAACACCCCGGAGATCAACGCCTTTGCAGCGCCCGGCGGGATCATCGGGGTCAACGGCGGGTTGTTCCTCCACGCTGAAACCGAAGGCGAATACGCTGCGGTCCTCGCCCACGAACTGGCTCACTTGTCGCAGCGGCACTTTGCCAGGGGCGTACAGGCGCAACAGCGCATGCAAGTGCCGGTAATGGCGGCGATGCTTGCCGGCATCGTCATGGCCGCTGCGGGCGCGGGCGATGCGGGGATTGCCGCGATCGCCGGCACCCAGGCTGCCGCGATTCAGGAGCAGGCGCGATTCTCCCGGCAGAACGAAGCAGAAGCCGACCGCATCGGCATCCTCAATCTGGAAAAGGCCGGCTACGACCCGCGCAACATGCCCACCATGTTCGAGCGGTTGGCACGCCAGTATCGCTATGACGCCAAGCCGCCGGAATTCCTGATGAGCCACCCGGTGACCGAATCCCGTATCGCCGACACGCGCAACCGCGCCGAACAAGCCAAGCCCGGCGGCAAGGAAGACAGCCCGGCGTATCAATTGATGCGCGCACGCACCGTGCTGATTTACGAAGAAACCCCCGGCATGGCCGCCAAGCGTTTCCGTGCACAACTGGCCGAGAACCCGAAAAACGACGCGGCTCGCTACGGTCTGGCGCTTGCCCAGACCAAGGCGGGTCAGCTCAACGAAGGCCGTGAGACGCTGAAGCCTTTGCTCGACAAGGCGCCGGACAATATTCCCTACAACCTCGCCGCCGTGAACCTGGACATCTCCAACAATCGCCTGCCTGACGCTCAACAGCGGGTGGACCGAATGCTGAATCTGTATCCCGACAACTACCCGCTCAATCAGGCGAAAGTCGACGTCTTGCTCAAGCAGTCCAAGGCGCCCGAGGCGTTGAAGTCTCTGGAGATTCTGTTGAAGAGCCGCCCCGACGATCCAGACATCTGGAATCAGGTGGCCGACACCCGCGGCCTGTCCGGCAACACCATCGGCCTGCATCAGGCCCGTGCGGAATATTTTGCGCTGATGGGCGATTTCAAGCAGGCGATTCAACAGCTCGAATTTGCCAAGCGACGGGCGAACAACAACTTCCAGCTGGCCTCACGCATCGACGCGCGGCAGCAGGAAATCATCGCTCAGGAGCGGGCGGTGAAGGACATGATGAACTGAAGCGAGCTACGAGCGGCAAGCTGCAAGCTGCAAGCTGAAATGCGGCGAGTTGGCTTTTCGCTTTTCGCTTTTCGCTTTTCGCTTTTCGCTTTTCGCTTTTCGCTTTTCGCTTGAAGCTTGAAGCTTGAAGCTTGAAGCTTGCGGCTTGCGGCTTGCGGCTTGCGGCTGTTACTCAAGCATTACCCGAGTTTTTCATCCGCGCCGCCTGGGTAAAGTCCAGCATGCGCTGCAACGGCCGGACGGCGTGAGGGATGACCGCCGGGTCAACGAAGATCTCGTTAGTGCCTTCGCGCAGGCATTGAAGCGTGCGTGCCAGGGTGTTCATCGCCATCCACGGGCAGTGCGCGCAACTGCGGCAGGCGGCGCCGTTGCCCGCAGTGGGCGCCTCAATGAAGACCTTGTCCGGGCACAGCTGCTGCATCTTGTAGAAGATGCCGCGGTCGGTGGCGACGATGAAGGTTTTGTTCGGCAGCGTTTGCGCCGCTTTGATCAACTGGCTGGTAGAGCCCACAGCATCGGCCAGGTCGATGACTGACTCGGGCGACTCCGGATGCACCAGAATGGCCGCGTCCGGGTACAAGGCCTTCATGTCCTCCAACTGCCGGGATTTGAACTCCTCGTGCACGATGCAGGCGCCGTTCCACAACAGCATGTCCGCCCCGGTTTCGCGCTGGATGTAACGGCCCAGGTGCTTGTCGGGCGCCCAGATGATTTTCTCGCCGTTGTCCATCAGGCTTTCGACGATCTCCAGCGCGCAACTGGACGTCACCACCCAGTCGGCACGGGCTTTTACGGCGGCCGACGTATTGGCGTAAACCACCACGGTGCGCTCGGGATGCTGATCGCAGAACCCAGCAAACTCATCGACCGGGCAACCGAGGTCCAGTGAGCAGGTCGCTTCGAGGGTCGGCATCAAGATGCGTTTTTCAGGGGTCAGAATTTTTGCGGTTTCGCCCATGAAACGCACCCCGGCCACCAGCACGGTTTTCGCCGGATGGTTTTTGCCGAATCGCGCCATCTCCAGAGAGTCCGAGACGCAACCGCCGGTTTCTTCCGCCAGTGCCTGAATCACCGGGTCGCAGTAGTAATGAGCGACCAGCACGGCGTCCTGGGCCTTGAGCTCGGCGGCGATCAAGCGGCGGTATTCCGCTTCCTCGTCAGGGCTCAGGGTTTTGGGCTGTTTGGCGTCCAGGTGCGCTTGGACCAGAAGACGTTCGGAGATGTGTGTCATGTCGATGAACCTGAATGCGCGTACGGAGCAAAAGTCCGCAGGGTAGAAAACGCCCGGGAAGTTAGCACGGGTTCTGTTGAGCGATCACTTACCGGCAGTCCCCGCCCTCAATGTTAGCGCCATCGCCATCGCCTCAAGCGAGGGCATCGTAAAAACACGTCCGCAATGGTTGGAACGAGTCAGTCAAAAAAGCACCGAAACCCTCAAGCCCGCCATTCAATGGCAGAATCTGCGTCACTGGACAGTTTTGGAGACCCTCATGCTGCGCGTATTTGAACGACGCCTCGACCCCTTCCCACCCGACGAAGCGCCGCCGCCACCTGTGGGTCTGGTACGTTTTCTGTGGGCCTGCACCCGGGGTGCGCGTGGCTACATCCTCGCCCTGGCAGTGCTCAGCGCCTGTGTATCGATTTACGAAGCCTGGCTTTTCTCGTTTCTCGGCCAAGTGGTCGATCTGCTGTCGACCTGGAAGGACGGCGGCGCCACCGCAGGCGAAGAAAGCCGAGCGCTGTGGGGCATCGGTATTGTGCTGGTGATCAGCGTCGGGCTGGTGGCCATGCGCACGATGGTTCAGCATCAGGTGCTGGCGATCAACCTGCCGTTGCGGCTGCGCTGGGACTTTCACCGGCTGATGCTGCGGCAGAGCCTGTCGTTCTTTTCCGATGAATTCTCCGGCCGGGTCACCACCAAGGTCATGCAGACCGCGCTGGCGGTGCGGGACGTGCTGTTCACCCTGATTGAAATCGCGCCCGGCATCGGCGTTTATTTCATTGCGATCATCGCGCTGGCGGGCGGTTTCGCCTTGAAGCTGATGCTGCCGTTCCTTGCCTGGATCGTGCTGTTCGGCCTGGCGATGGTGTACTTCGTGCCGCGCCTGGGCAAAGTCGGTCAGGAGCAGGCCAACGCGCGGTCGTCGATGACCGGGCGAATTTCCGACGCCTACACCAACATCACCACCGTGAAGCTGTTCTCCCACTCCAAACGCGAAGCGCAGTTTGCCCGCGCGGCGATGGAGGACTTCAAGCACACGGGCTTTCGCCAGATGCGTCTGGTGAGCCAGTTCGAAATCGTCAATCAGGCGCTGGTCGTCGCGTTGATTCTGGGCGCAGGCGGTTACGCCCTGTGGCTGTGGCATCAGGGTGACGTCGGCACTGGCGCGGTGGCGGCGATTACCGCGATGGCGCTGCGCATCAACGGCATGTCCCACTGGATCATGTGGCAGATGACCTCGCTGTTCGAGAACATCGGCACGGTGCAGGACGGCATGGCGACCCTGACTCAGGGCCCTAAAGTACAGGACGCGCCGAATGCAAACTCGCTGAAAACCACCGGCGGCGCGGTGACCTTCGAGAACGTCAGCTTCAACTACAACGGCGAGCGCCAGGTGCTGGAGGGTTTGAATCTGGCCATCCGCCCGGGCGAGAAGATAGGCCTGGTCGGCCGTTCAGGCGCCGGTAAATCCACGCTGATCAATCTGCTGCTGCGCTTCTATGACGTGGACAGCGGCGAGATTCGCATCGATGGTCAGAACATCAAGCAGGTCACGCAAGACAGCCTGCGCAGCGCCATCGGCATGGTGACTCAGGACACCTCGCTGCTGCATCGGTCCATCCGCGACAACATTGCGTACGGTCGGCCTGACGCCACCGATGAGGAAATCCACACCGCTGCGGTCAATGCCCAGGCGGATGGGTTCATCAGTCAGCTCAGCGACAAGCATGGCCACAGCGGCTATGACACGCTGGTCGGTGAGCGTGGCATCAAGCTCTCGGGCGGCCAGCGCCAGCGGGTTGCCATTGCTCGCGTGATGCTGAAGAACGCGCCGATTTTGCTGCTGGACGAAGCCACCAGCGCGCTGGATTCGGAAGTCGAAGTGGCGATTCAGGAAAGCCTCGATGAGATGATGAAAGGCAAAACCGTGATCGCCATCGCCCACCGGCTGTCGACGATTGCAGCCATGGACCGGCTGATCGTGATGGACGACGGGCGCATCATCGAACAAGGCACCCACGCTGAACTGCTCACCAAGAACGGTACTTACGCGCGTCTGTGGCATCACCAGAGCGGTGGGTTTCTGGGTGAGGATCAGGGCGTGCCTGAAGCGGTGGATCAGGTATAGCGGGCAGACTCGCGGTATAAACGCGCTGAACGACGGCTTGGGGCGCAGCCGTCGTTCGACGCGGGCCGCGCCGACCCACGACAGCATCGTCCATCAGAATCCTCTAGTAGACCGACTTACTAGGATGTATTCTCCGACGCTATGAATACTCCCCAAACACGTGGTTCATCTGATGTTCGTCAAGGCATCCTCGACGTCGGCCAGCGCATCATGGCCGCCAAGGGGTATTCCGGCGTTGGCCTGAACGAAATTCTGGCCGCTGCGGGCGTGCCGAAAGGCTCCTTCTATCATTATTTCGGCTCCAAGGATGCCTTCGGGGAAGCGTTGCTTGAGCACTACTTCGACGACTACCTCGCTGACATTGATCGCATCCTCGGCGAGCCCGGCCTGCCCATGGGCGAGCGCTTGATGAACTACTGGCGCGTCTGGCAGGACACGCAGTCGTTTCAGGAATGCCAGGGCAAATGCCTCGCCGTGAAGCTCGGCGTTGAAGTGGCCGATCTGTCGGAAACCATGCGCGCCGTTCTCAAGCGAGGCACTGCCGGGATCACCGACCGGCTTGGCAGCGCGATCGAGGCTGGCGTTGCCGACGGCTCGCTGCCCGCCTGCGAGAATCCTTTCGCCGTTGCGCAAAGCCTGTATCAACTGTGGGTAGGGGCCAGCGTGATGGTCAAGATTGAAAGAAGCCTTGCCCCTTTTGAAACAGCCATGGCGACCACGCGTGTGATTCTGCGCCTGGCCTGATTGGCGCACGGCAACCGTGCGCCGCACCATCTGCAACCCCTCATCCCTGGTTCACGCCGCCATGACGCCTGCCGGCCTCGTGCGGCCCAGCCCATGCACCTCATTTGCGCGGACCTCTCCATCGCTCAATCAACGCGCAAATAATTTTTTGAATTAACTCTAGACGACTGGTCTACTCAGGGCTATGGTGTACCTACTTTAGCCCGTCACAAGGAATACACCCGATGAAAGTTCTCATGGTTCTGACTTCCCACGACACCCTTGGCAACACCGGCCGTCCTACCGGCTTCTGGCTGGAAGAGCTGGCCGCGCCCTACTACGCATTCAGCGACATCAACGCTGAAATCGTTCTGGCTTCGCCACAAGGTGGCCAACCTCCGCTGGACCCGAAGAGCAACGAGCCCGACTTCCAGACCGACCTGACCCGTCGTTTCGAAAAAGACGAAACCGCCAAAGCCCTGCTCGCCAACACCGTTCGCCTGGACAGCGTGTCCCAGGCAGATTTCGACGCTGTGTTCTACCCAGGCGGCCATGGCCCTCTGTGGGATCTGGCCGAAGACAAAAATTCCGTTCAGCTCATCGAGTCGTTCATCGCAGCCGGCAAGCCCGTCGCTGTCGTCTGTCACGCCCCTGGCGTGCTGCGCCACGTGAAGAGCGCCGACGGCACGCCACTGGTGAAAGGCAAGAAGGTCACCGGCTTTGCCAACAGCGAAGAAGAAGCGGTCGGCCTGACCAATGTGGTGCCTTTCCTGGTGGAAGACGAGCTGAAATCACTCGGCGGCGTCTACTCCAAAGGTCCGGACTGGGGCTCGTACGTCCTCACCGATGGTCTGTTGATCACCGGTCAGAACCCTGCTTCCTCCGGTCCTGCGGCAGACGTGCTGATCGAAGCACTGCAGAACAAATCGGCCTGATCACCGCCCAGCGCGAGGGGTGTTCGCACCCCTCCCCGCTTCTCACCTTCGCAACGAGATAACTGCCATGAACTGGTAATGAACGGATTCAACCCGACCCCAGGCCCGACTTTATGTCGGGCTTTGTCGTTTCTGGGCGAAGGCGAATAACCAAACAAACACGGCTTTAACGGGTCTACCACGGTAGTGGCGGGCATTGATGAACACCCATGGTGCCCATTGCAACTGGATCTGTCGTTTACGGCGATCGCAGTACCAACCCCTCTATCGCGAGAGAAAAAATGGCTCAGGGAACGAAAGCGGCATTGCAGAGTGAAGCGGTTGTCATGACTGCTCATGGCACCTATGACAGCTACGTGGGCACGGCGGATGACGACACCATCACGGGCACCACAAAGCGGGACTTCATCTCTGGCGGCGATGGCGACGACATCCTCATCGGTCAGGAAGGGGATCCCGACCCGTTCAGCAACGCGCAGGATCGCTACAACGGCGGCGCGGGCGTCGATACGATCACCAGCCACTCCGCTTATGTCTACGGGAACACGTTCGTCTACACCTCGGTGACGGACAGTTACTTCGACAAACAGGGCTCCCACTCGGACCTGATCAAAAACTTCCAATCCACTGACGTACTTGACCTGACAGCCCTCGGGCTGGAGCGCGTTGGTAATGGCCACAACGGCGATCTGGCAGTGACCTACAACGCCGACGAGGACATTACCTATGTTCGCTCTCTGGATAAAAACGCCCAAGGCCAGGCATTCGAAGTCAGACTTGAAGGCGATCACGCCGCTGAGCTTGGCACGCAAAATTTCGCCCTGCGCTACGACCTGACTGCAGAAAGCAATGGCCGCGAACATGGGCTAAGCAACAAGCAATACGTCATCACCGGGACCGATGGCGATGACATTCTGGTCGTTCCCCGCTCCGGCAACATCGTGACCGGTGGAGGCCGAGCGGACGAGATGTATGGCGGCGGCTCCCGTAACACGTTTGTCTTCGAGCATCTCACCGATAGCTTCGTGAACGACGGCACAGGCCAGTCCAGCGTTGATCTCATCCACAGCTTCAGCCTCGGTGACGGTGATCTGCTGGACGTTTCGGCACTGGGGTTCACCGGCCTTGGCAATGGCTACAACGGCACGCTCAATTACAGCTACGACAATGAAGCTGGTTACGCGATTGCCCAATCCTTCGAGGCCGATGAGGACGGCAACCGATTCGCCGTGCACCTGACGCAATACGACCGGG
The DNA here is from genome assembly GCF_041060465.1 of Pseudomonas sp. W2Oct36. Lineage (NCBI taxonomy): Bacteria > Pseudomonadati > Pseudomonadota > Gammaproteobacteria > Pseudomonadales > Pseudomonadaceae > Pseudomonas > Pseudomonas sp. W2Oct36. The sequence continues at coordinate 30,765 of NZ_JAUERW010000018.1, read as the reverse complement.
ATCCGCTTACCGGCCTGCAGGACATGGATCGCTTCACCTTTGCCGGGGACAACGCAGCAGACCGCGCCAACCAGACGCTGACTGGCGATAACCACCGTGACACGTTCACCAATTCGACCGCGGGCGGCATCCTCGTCGGAGGCGGTGATGATGATCTGTTGGTGGGCAACACCGGGGTCGACACCTTCCGATATGTCGAGAAGAGCGACAGCTTCCGGGGCAATTCGGACTTCATCAAAAACTTCGACGCCACTCAGGACCGCATCGATGTTTCAGCGCTGGGTTACACAGGCCTTGGCGATGGCACCGATGGCACGCTCAAGGTGATCTATGACACGGCTCTGCACCGCACCTACCTCAAGGATTACGAAGCGGACGCTGACGGTAACCGATTCGAGATCAGTATCGACAAAAACGTCGCCAAGACTTTCACCGCCGATAACCTGATCGTGGCTGACGCGAGCGCTGCGCATATCGAGCTTGTGGGCCTGGCACCCGCTGACCTGCACCCGATCGGTTGAATCGAGAAGCGCCCTTCCAAATGGCAGGTACGAAAAAGCCGTCGCAGGTGCGACGGCTTTTTGCAGCATGGGCGGTGACACAGCTTCTCCCATGCGGGTACTGCTCACTGACTCTCAGTCAACGCTTTTGGCCCACACCGCCTGGGCGTTGGTGAACTCGCGCAACCCGAAGTGGGACAGCTCGCGACCGTAGCCACTCTTTTTGACGCCTCCCACCGGGATGCGCGCGTTAGTGGCCGGAAACCCATTGATGAACACGCCGCCGGTTTCCAGACGCCGGGCGATGCGTTGCGCGCGCGGAATGTCCTGGGTCCACAGGCTGCCGCCCAGTCCGTAGTCACTGGTGTTCGCCAGCAGGATAGCGTCTTCGGCGTTGGCGGCGATGGTGATCGCGGCCACCGGCCCGAAGGTTTCTTCATCAAATGCGGCCATGCCTGGCTTCACATCGGCCAGCACGGTAGGCGCGTAGAAGTTGCCGGGGCCGTCGATTTTCTTCCCGCCCAGCAGCAACGTCGCGCCGGCTGCAACAGTGCGTTGAACCTGACCATCCAGCTCATCGCGCAGATCAGCCCGAGCCATCGGGCCGACATTGATGGCGCTGTCCAACGGATCGCCCACTTTCAGTTGTTCGACCGCCGCAACGAATTGACGGGTGAATTGCTCGGCGATCGGCGCCTCGAGAATGAAGCGCTTGGCCGCGAGACAGACTTGGCCGGCGTTCTGGAAACGCGCTTCGACGGCGGCTTTCACCGCAAGGTCGATGTTCGCGTCGGCCAGCACAATAAAGGCGTCCGAACCGCCCAGCTCCAGCAGGCTCTTCTTGAGTGCCTTGCCTGCGGTGGCGGCGACGGCAGAACCTGCGCGCATGCTTCCCGTCAGCGTCACTGCAGCGATGCGCGGGTCTTCAATGGTGCGGGCCACGGTGTCGTTGTCGGCAATAAGGTTGGTGAACAGCCCTTTTGGAAAGCCCGCCGCCTCGTAGGCTTCTTGCAGCGCGTAAGCCGAGCCCATGACGTTCGGCGCGTGCTTGAGCATGAAGCCATTGCCCGACAACATGATCGGCCCGGAGGCACGAATCACCTGCCACAGCGGGAAATTCCAGGGCATCACCGCCAGCACGGTGCCGATCGGCAGGAAGGACACATGGACTTCATCGTCGCCGTCTACATTGACCGGCTCATCGGCAAGAATCGCCGGGCCGTTGTCGGCAATCCACTCGATCGTGGCCGCGCACTTCTCCACTTCACCACGGGCCGCCGCCAGGGTTTTGCCCATTTCAGCGGTGATCAGCGCAGCGAAGGGTTCCGACCGCTCACGGAGGATGGCTGCCAGACGACGGTAAGCCGACACTCGCTCAGCCATTGGAGTGGCGCGCCACAGACGAAACGCCGCAGCGTTCACGTCCAGCAACTGCTCGACTTCAGCCTGCGTCTGGAAGAGATAAGTGGCGATCAGCTCACCGGTGGCCGGGTCGCGTGATGTGGCGACGTTTGCGGTGGAGATCGGGCTCAGGTCAGACATCGTGATTACCTCGTTGGCGATCGGTGCAGCACATGTGCGCTGCGATGACCGTCACTCTAGGCAAGCCCGAAATAGCCAGGAAGGCGTGTTGTTATCCTATGACCGTGAGTCATAGGCAGTGTGGCGGGGAATGTAGGTCACCAGCGACAGGTCCGGCCGCCCTTCTGGCGTCAATGCGACGTAGGTGAAATCGATATGGCCGCTGATGGGGTGCAGCAGGCGCTTGCGACCCTCTTCGAAGCCTTTGACCTCGGTGTCCTGCCACCACTCTTTGAACTCGGGGCTCACGGCCGAGAGTTCTTCGATCAGGCTATCAAACGGTGCCTTGTCCTGAGCCAACGCGCGCGATGCCCGAAACGCACTGATCATGCCCCGCGCCATTTGCTCCCAATCCAGGATGATGGTTCGGTACGGAATGTACAGAAACAGCAGACGCAGCGTGTTGCGCTCATGGGGTTGCAACGAACCGTAGTCGACGAACAGCTCGGCGATGGCGTCGTTCCACGCCAGGATGTCGAGTCGGGCGTTGCGCACATACGCCGGAATCGGGTTGATCGCGCGCACCAGCATTTCCAGCCCGGCCGTCACCCCGCCGCCGGTCGCAGCAACCGGCACTTCCAGCGCGGAAAGCGCGTACAGGTGCGCGGACTCCACACGGTCGAGCTTGAGGACTTTGGATATCCGTTCCAGCGCGTCCGGCGAGGGCTGAATGTCACGGCCCTGCTCAAGCCAGGTGTACCAACTGACGCTGACCCCGGCGAGCGCCGCCACTTCTTCGCGGCGCAATCCCGGCGTGCGCCGGGGCCCCTCCGGTAGACCGAAGTCCTTCGGATCAAGGCGCGCCCGCCGGCTGGACAGGAAATTGCCGAACTCGCGGCGCTGCTCTATCGACGGTCTTTTCGCCATAACTCACTCGTGATCCATGCTGTCGTTTATCGCCGACAATCAGGCATCGTGGGTCATGGTCTGGCGTGGGTCAAGCCGGTCAAGGTATCGGCGATGGCTTTAGTACGCCGCGCCGTGCCTTCGGTGGCCTGGTTCGAGTGTTCCAGGGAATCGAGCATTTCGCGCAACGCGCCGACGCCGGTGGACTGGTCCTCGATCTGCTGCGCCACCCGCTGAATCTCGCTGGAGAGCAGGTCGATGTCGACGCCAATCTCCGCTGCGTTTTTGCGGGTGATTTCCGCCAGCTTGCGCACTTCGTCGGCGACCACGGCGAAGCCTCGGCCCAGGTCCCCTGCCCGCGCGGCCTCGATCGCGGCGTTGAGCGCCAGCAGATTGGTCTGTCCGGCGATTTGCTGAATCACCTGCACGATGGACTGGATCCGCAGGCTCGATTCCGCAAGGGCTCGTGCGCCGACCACCGCTTCGTCCGCCTGGCTGACCAGCGCTACCACGGTATTACCGGCGTTTGTCGAGACAGTGTTCTGCTGGTCAATCGTTCCGGCCAGATCGTCCATGGACAGGTGCAGCTCGCCGGAATAGTGCTTGATTTGCGTGGACATCTCTTCCTGCTGCTGACCGGCCTGGGCAAGGACCCTACCCAGTGCGGCCAGGCCCTCGAACACGGGCAGCACTTTGGTATCCAGCCCGCGAGTGTCCAGCGCATTGTTGAAATCGTTGAGCTTGAACGCCTCGATCTGCTTCACGATGACGTGGTTCAAACCCACCATCTTTTTCAGCTGGCGGCGCAGGAAAAACGCCTTGAACTCTCCGTAGTGGGCGATGAAATTGTCCACGTACTCATCAGTGAATGACGCGCCTTTTGCCACCCGGAAGAAAAAGATCGCCGTGAGCGTCTGGTTCAGGTTCAGGCCGAGAATTTCGCCGAAGGTCGAGAACCCCACCACCGGCACGTCACCGAACAATCCGGTCATGCTGCCCAGGTCCTTGCCGTTGTTGGCCCGACGCAAGATGCAGTCGTTGAGGATCGCCGCCACGGGCTGCCCGCCCTTGCCGCGCAGGAATTGCTCGTAATCCACCTGGGTGGCTTCGCGCAACGGGGTGCGCTTGACCATCACCAGCTCCTCGCCGGGGGCCACGTCGCAGAACAGCTGAATGATTTGCTGTGCATGGTCGATGCGCGCGATCGATCGCACGAACAGTTCGCTGCCCACGCGAATGGCGAAGGAGTACTCCGCGAGGTTCTTTTCCAGGGCGTGAGCGTCGCAACTGAAGGCGTTACACAGGGCCTGGACCATGCTCATGATGTTGCCCTGGCTGTCGATCACCTGGTCGATGGTGCGGTCTTCGACCGACGCAGTCAGGACACTGAAGGTCAGCCCGGCGGGTTTGAAGTTCTGACTTTTGAACACGCCGAACCGTATGTCGGCAGCGGTCTTGATGAAGACAATCTGCGCATGATTCTGATAGCTGCGCTGGCCGTCGTGGATCAGCGTCTTCTTGAAATCCGACTTGCCACCAGCCGAACCGCCGACAAAAAGGCATGGGAAGCGACCGGACTCGTACAGCGCTTCCATGAAGAACGATTCGGACGCCGACAAGCCGTCGAACACCACATAGGCCAGGGTGTCGCGGTGGTCGATGGCCGTGCTGACCTGGGCACGCTTGATATTGTTGACCAGTTTTTCAATACGCTCACGCATTTCCATGCGCTTGCCGCCGCTGCGGATGTCTTCGCATTCCAGCGGCACCATCACCACTTCAGCGGAGGCAATCACGCTTTTTTCGAAAAGCTGCAAGACGATGCGGTCCCAGCGATCGCCCGTCGCACAATACAAACCGGTCGCACTGTTGCACAGCTCGCCGGAGGTGGTGCACAGGCTCAGCGCGCTGCCGGGAAAGCGCTGCTTGATACGCGCCGCGACCTGATCGATGTCCAGATGGGGAGAGACGAAACCCGTCACCAGAACGGGAACCGAACGCACGCCTGCCAAGGCACGATCCAGTTCACCAGCGGTGCAGTTAATGCTGATCGCTTCCTGACGGTTCGCGCGGGATCGGTTGAAGAGTTTGAGTGGGTTCATCGTCGGCTCACTAGAAGGGATCGCTGAGCGCATGACTGCATACGCGGCAGCTTTCCTCTGTATCGGCCGTGGAAAATCTGACTTGAAGGACAACCCGCGGGATTGGTCGGGGGGGGCGAACCTAAGCCCGCATGATTGCTTCAGTTTCAATCGCCGTCGGTGCGATGGATGCGAAAGCCGTGGCGCCCGCCGCGAAGGGGGCTTTAGCGTGAGCGCCGGGATTTCATAATCTCCGGCGTTCTGTCGACGCCCACCTGTGGCGGCGCGACCTCATTGCTTCGACGATCAAAACGACGTCCTGCCCGCCGCACTGATGCTGAGGCCTGCATCTGTCATGCGCAATCAAGGCGCGCTCATCCCATCGCTGAATCCTGGAGCCCCGTCGTCAGCGAAGGCCAAACCCCATCCGGATCAATTGCTCAACCAAATGTTCACGGCCATGGAGGTTGGAGGTGTCACGAAGTCGGTTGACGACTTGTTCAGACCAACCGTTTGCCCTCATCCCCTCGCGCTGGTAGAAAGCCCCCAACCGCTGATCATACGCGGCGACTGCGGCCGGCTCTGGCTCCGCCGCGTAGGTTTCGTGGTGAAGCACCGCGGCCTGTGGAAGCCTCGGTTTGACCTTCGCGGGCAGTTCGCTGGAGGGATAGCCGACGCAGAGGCCAAATACGGGGTAAACGTGTGGAGGCAGTTCTAGCTCCTTGGCGACCCCCTCGATGTCATTGCGAATGGCGCCGATGTAAACGCTGCCAAGCCCCAACGATTCGAGTGCCACAACGGCGTTTTGAGCCGCCAGCGAAGCATCTATCGTGCCCAGCAACAGGCTTTCGAGGTAGGGAAGCGCGTGCAGTTCGGCGTGCTGCTGCTCGGCTACACGGGAGACGCGAGAAAGGTCGGCAAGCCATACCAGAAACAGCGGCGCCTGTCGGATGTAAGCCTGGTTGCCGGCCAGCGCCGAGAGGCGCGCCTTGCGATCCGTGTCCCGCACCGCGACCACGCTCCAGACCTGCAGGTTTGAAGAGGTGGCTGCAGACTGCGCAGCAGCGACCAGTGTTTCCACCAGCCCATCCGGCAGAGGCTCGGTGCTGAAAGCGCGAACGCTGCGATGGTCGAGCAATTGATCGATGGTATCGTTCCAGGTGGTGAGCGCAGACGCATCGGGTTCGCCGTACCGCGCCGCCATTCTGGATTGGCTGGTTGTGGTCATAAATCTCTCCAAAAAAGTGATGCGAGGCTACCAAATCGATGCCACAGGCGCATGCCTTGGGTAGGCATTTTCATGCGACCGCCCTTCAAACTGAGCCATCCGAGGAAAGCCATTTGTCAGCAGAGCCTCTTACTGCGCGTGACACCTGTCAGGTCCTGCGTGACATTGCCCTCGGCATTCGGGTGATGCGTCGGGTGGACGGCAACGCTCAAGTCCAGACCGACAGCGGACTGATGACCGTCGATGCCGATGGCTGGCTGATCACGTTTTACAAAGAGCACAACGCCCTGGACCACTGCGACCGCTGCCTCAGCCCCGAAGGCCGGACTTATATGTTTGACGCCCGCCAGCGTTACGGCACTGATCCCCTTGAGCTGCTGAGCACGTGGGAACGCGGTCAGCTGGAAACGCTGCTCTCCCTCATCTAAGCGAACGCTCATACACCGCGCGTCAAAAGAAACGGGCTCGGCCCCATAGCGTGGGATGACGGAACCAAAGCGGATCAGTTGCCACTCAAGCGGTATAACGTCCGGAGCGATACGGGTGCGTCTTCTCAAGGCAGTGGCAGTGCGCAAGGCAAGGCGTGAGATGGGCTGGAAGGCTCTGACTTACTGACTCAACCCGACCACCTACCTTCAGACAGGCAAAAAAATCTGGAAAACCCGTTTTCATGGGCCTTCCAGATTTTCAAATGGTGAGTCGTGTGGGATTCGAACCTACGACCCATTGTTAGAGACAAGCGGGCGTAAGACTCGCTCCAAGCCCCCGTGACATAACGCGCTTAGCCCAAGGCATTCGGCAACGCAGCCCCTAATGAATCCCCATTAAATGCGACTGACCCGCTCCGCCTGGGCCGACGCTTTGTGACCCAGACGTATCAGTTCGTTGGAGAAACACAAACCAGCGATGATCAGGGCCGCTCCCAGATAAAGGCTTTCGCGCGGTACTTCATTGAGGGCGACAAATGCCAGCAGTGCCGCGAAGAGCGGTTCGGTCAGTTCAAGCGCTTGCACCTGGGATGGCTTGAGGTATTCGATCGCCTTGGTCGTGCAGAAAAAGCCAAGGATGGTCGGCAGCGCGGCCAGCGCCAGCAGTGCGGCAATCGCCATGGATGACAGCTCGCCTATCACGAAGCCATCGCCAGCGGCAGGCATCAGCAGGTACAGGCTGCCGAAGAAGAGCAGTTGACGAGTGAAATGCAAGCCACCTGAAACACCCATTTTTTTCATCACAACTGAAAACGCTCCGTAGCCACAGCCTGCGACGGAGGCCAGCGCTGCGCCTTCCAGAGTGAAACCCTGCTGCAAATCAGCGCCGAATATCACTGCAATCCCTGAGATGGCAAGTGCGGCACCCACGGTTGCGTTTGCAGTGATGGGATCCTTCAGGAACAGGCGCCCCAGAATGATCGACGAAATTGAGGCACTGGCCATGAGTACGACGACGACACCCGCGGCGGCGTAATGCCGGTAGGCGGAAGTCTCGAAATGGAACAGCACGAAAATACCAAGGAACGCGCAGATCGCCGCCTGGCTCCATTTGGCGGCTGAGGTCGGACGCTTGAGAAAAAGCAGCACGATCGAGAGCAGGATGCACCCCACTATCGTTTTGATGACGGCAACGCTGCTGGAAGTGAAGCCATTGCTCATGAGCAACTTGCTGAGCACCCCAATGGTTGCGTTCAGTGCGGCAGCGGAGAGCGCGAAAATAACGCCTTTGCTGAAATTAGATTGCATTGATGTCGTTCCCTGTACTGGTTTGTCGTCCGAGGAGATGTTGGCCCGTATTGACGGGGCGAAATTCGAGGATGTGAAGATGCTGCCAAAGCCCGCCGTTTAAGCAGGCTGAGGGGGCAACTACGATTCTTGCGCACACTTGGATCCAACAATCATTACTGATGTCGCCATGAGAGCGCAACCGCGAAGGCGTGCCGAATTCTCACTGGGTCGATCGTTGGAGCAAGGCAGGAAGGGATCGTAGGTGGGGTCAGGTAGACAATGCGCGGCCGACGGCCCGTGGTGAAGTCTGCGCGTGACTACACCTCAGGCTTGATGGCTCCGATGGGATACCGCACGTCTGCGACTTCCAGCGAGGCCAGCTGAGCTATCCGGATGTCGCTGGAAGGGGTGACCCACAAAAGCATCACATCGCGCTTCGGTAGACGGCCAGTCAGATGCGGCGCGCATCAGGTGATTGGATGCACAGGGCGAAAGGAGGTGGACAACTTCAACAAGCTGCAGTCGCCTGGCACACAGCGAAACTGAGGGAATAGTCGTGCCCAGTTCCCAGTTGCATCGCCTCAGTTCGCAGCTTTACTCACGCCCTACTGCTTTTCAGACAGGCAAAAAAAAATCTGGAAATCCGCATTTTCATGGGCCTTCCAGATTTTCGAAATGGTGGGTCGTGTGGGATTCGAACCTACGACCAATTGGTTAAAAGCCAACTGCTCTACCAACTGAGCTAACGACCCGCTTCGTTGTGGCGCGTATATTACTGATATTTCACAGTAATTCAACACCCAAGCGAAAATAATTTAAAAATAACGCGTCGGGTCCGTCACACCCGCCGCCGCGAAGCCCTCAGCGCGCAAGCGGCAGCTGTCGCATTTTCCGCACGCACGCCCCTGCTCGTCGGCTTGATAGCAGGAAACCGTCAACCCGTAATCCACACCCAAACGCGTACCGGTTTTGACGATATCGGCCTTGCTCAGCATCTGCAGCGGCGCCTGTATCCTGAATCCCTGCCCTTCAACGCCAGCCTTGGTGGCGAGATTGGCCATGCGCTCGAACGACTCGACAAACTCCGGACGGCAATCCGGGTAGCCGGAGTAATCCACGGCGTTGACCCCGATGAAGATATCCCGTGCGCCGAGCACTTCGGCCCAGCCCAACGCGAGAGAGAGGAAAACGGTATTGCGCGCCGGCACGTATGTCACCGGTATGCCTTCGCCCGGCGTCTCCGGCACCGCGATGCTGCTGTCAGTCAGCGCAGACCCGCCGATGCCGTTGAGGTTAAGGCCGATGACCTTGTGCTCAACGACGCCCATATCCGCCGCTACCCGCTCCGCCGCCTGCAACTCGGCGCGATGCCGCTGGCCGTAGTCGAAGCTCATGGTGTAGCAGCTAAAACCATCGGCCTTGGCCATTGCCACCACGGTGGCCGAATCCAGGCCGCCGGACAGCAGGATTACCGCTCTTTTCTCAGTCATCGATTGCTCACTCATTCAGCGCCCCGGCTCGTCGTTCCAGAGGATTTTATGCAACTGCAATTGCAGACGCACCGGGAGGTTGTCGGCAACGATCCAGTCGGCCAGGTCTCTGACGTTCAAATCGCGGTGCACAGGGGAAAAAAGCACTTCGCCGGCGCGACGGTCCAGACCGTACTGAATGATCTTGGAGACGGCCCAGTCGTAATCTTCCCGCGAACAAATCACGAATTTGATCTGGTCGTTGGGCGTGAGCAGGTCAATATTTTCGTATCGGTTGCGTGCCACTTCTTTTGAACCTGGGGTCTTCAAGTCGACGACGCGGCTCACGCGGGGATCGACTTTCGAAATGTCCAGCGCGCCACTGGTTTCCAGAGAAACCTCGTAGCCCGCGTCACACAGCCGCTGAAGCAAAGGAATAGCGTTCGGCTGAGCAAGGGGCTCGCCGCCTGTGACGCAGACGTAGCGCGGGCGATAGCTGGCAACCTGCTCCATCAGTGAATCGAGGGTCTGGATGGTTCCGCCGGTGAAGGCGTATTCGCTATCGCAATAACCGCAACGCAATGGGCAGCCGGTGAGTCGCACGAAAACGGTAGGCAAGCCTGCCGTGCGCGTTTCACCCTGCAGAGAGTAGAAAACTTCGGTGATGCGTAATGTGTCTTGCATAGGGGCCACGGGCGTAACGGCTAAACAGGCCATCCGCCTCCGTCAGGCACTTCTGTACACCCTGCGCACGCAGAATCCACAGAAGCGTAATCAATACCGGAATTTCGGGGGCGGAATTCTAACGAAGAAAGCCGCGCAATGCGCGGCTTTCTTGAATCAGCGGTCAGATTGAGTAGCAATCAGAGACGCTGCAGGTCTCGCTGAGCCAGCTGAGCGGCTGAGGTGCCCGGATATTGAGCAACCACTTGCTGAAGGATACCCTTCACTTTGTCAGTGTGACCCAGTCGACGTTCAACGTCCGCCAGCTTGTACAGGGAATCAGGCACTTTGGCGTGCTTTGGGTAAAGCTGACTGACCTTTGCGAAGGCCTGACCGGCACCTTGAAGGTCACCCTTGGCCAGATTGACTTCGCCCAACCAGTATTGAGCATTGCCCGCGTACTGGCTGTTCGGGTATTTGCGCAGGAACGCCGCAAAAGCCTGACTGGCCTTGTCGAAGTCTTTCGCCTTGATCAGGTCGAAAGCAGCGTCGTAATAAAGCTTTTCTTTCGCTGGGTCACCGGGCTCGCTGCTCGCCTGAGGCGCTTGAGCGGCTGATGACGCGGGTGCTCCGCCGGCATTGCTGCCACCGTCGGATGCGGAATTGTTGGTAGCTGATGGGGCAGATGCGCCTCCAGCTCCGATACGGGAATCGAGATCTTTGTAACGATCCAGCGCTTCTTGCTTCATCTGCTGGATATCGTTCTGCTGAACTTCCACTATTCCGCGCAAGCGCGAAATTTCGTCCTGCATTTGCTGCAATTGCATGAACAGCTGACCTTGCGCCGAAGGCGCGGCCGTAGCCGCACCCCCGGCGTAGGCGCCAGACGTGCCATAACCCGATGGCGGATAACTGCTACCAGCAGAGCCAGAGTTGTCATCGACCACAGGAACCGCACCCATCGCTGCAAGAGGAAGGGTGAGAGCCAAAACGGTTAAAGCACGTCGGCACGTTCGCATGTCAAATTACTTACGCAGTTCGACGCGACGGTTTTGAGCCCACGATTGCTCGTCGTTACCGGTAGCAACTGGACGCTCTTCACCGTAGGAAACGAGTTCCAGCTGAGCTGGCGAAACGCCTTGCAGAACCAGGTAGCGTTGAACGGCTTTCGCACGACGCTCGCCCAGGGCCAAGTTGTATTCGCGAGTACCGCGTTCGTCGGTGTTGCCTTCCAGAACTACGCGAGCGCCGTTGGCTTTCAGGTCTTTGGCGTGAACGTCCAGAGCGCGCATGGCTTCTGGCTTCAGGTCGGAACTGTCGTATTCGAAGTAGAAAGTGGTGATAGCGCGCAGAGCAGCTTCTTCGCTCAGGCTGCCATCAACAGCGCCAGAGTTAGCGCCGTAACCAGCGTTAGGATCAACAGCAGCGCCGCCAGCACCGGCATTGTCGCCGCCTTTGGACGAGCAACCTACAGCTACAGCCATGGCCAGAGCCAGCGCAGCAAATTTACCAAACTTCAGCATTTCCATCGTAAAACTCCTAATGAACCCCAAGTGTGTTAAGTACAACGTAAAGCGCCGCGTCAGTTCAGGTAAGGGGACCAGGAAGGTTCTCTGACTTCGCCTTGAGCGGTAGGAAGCGGGAGCCTTACGCGTCCATTAATGGACACGAGCATCAAGACTCCCCGGCCCTGCTGGCGGGTGGCGTAGATTACCATGGTGCCGTTAGGCGCAACAGTAGGCGACTCATCAAGGTTGCTGTCTGTGAGGATTTTTACGCTACCGCGCTGCAAATCCTGAGCTGCCACCTTGAAGTTAGTGAAGCCATCTTGACGATGGATCATCACCAGAGTCTTTTCATCCGCCGATAACTTAGGGTTGGCATTGTAGTTACCGATGAAAGTAACGCGCTCTGCCCCTCCGCCATTAATATTGGTTTTATAGATTTGTGGCTTGCCGCCGCGGTCAGACGTGAAATAAAGCGTGGAGCCGTCTTTACCGAAGAACGGTTCTGTATCAATGGAAGAATCGTTGGTCACTCGCGACAATTGACGCGACGCCAGATTCATCACATAGATTTCCGGGTTGCCATCTTTCGACAAGACCATGGCCAGCTTAGTGCCATCCGGGGACCACGCAGGGGCGCCGTTCAGGCCTTCGAAGTTGGTGATCTGCTCGCGACGACCGGTGTCGATGTGCTGAACGAAGATCCGTGGGCGCTTCTGTTCGAACGACACATAGGCAATACGCTTGCCGTCGGGCGCAAAGCGAGGCGACAGGATCGGCTCACGTGACTGCAACAGCGTGACAGCACGGGCGCCATCATAATCCGAACGCTGCAGGGTGTAGCGCGTGTTGTCAGTCGAAAAACGTTCCGCAGTCACGTACAGCATGCGGGTCGAAAACGCACCCTTGATGCCGGTCAGCTTCTCGAATGACTGGTCGGCAATGTAGTGCGACATGTCACGCAATTGGTCTGTGGTGCCCGAAACGTTGCCGGTCAGGACCTGCTGCTCGGTGGCCACATTGAACAGCGCGTATTGGACCTGCAAGCGACCGCCCGAAGGAACAATGCTGCCGACCATGACGTACTGGGCACCCAGCGCCTTCCAGTCACGGAAGATGACTTCGCTGGCCTGGCGTGGCTGGCTGATCATGTTTTCCTTTGGAATCGGCGAGTAGTAGCCCGAGTTCTGAAGGTCGTTACCAATGATCTTGGCCATGTCTTCCGGCAGCACACTGCCGCCCTGCAAGCCGAACGGCACCACCGCGATTGGCGTGGCGCGGTCACTGCCGCTTGTTACCAGAATGTTCTTTTCGTCGGCAGCGGCGAAACCCGCTGCGCAACACAGAACGACAAGCATTCCTCGAAGAAGGTTAATCACAAGGCTAGGTCCTCAGGTGTGAATGTCATCTTGAATGAACGGTAAGGTGCGAAGTCCGAAGGCTTCATTCCCTGCATCTCTGTCAAACGACCAATGTTCTTGACCGCCGCTACTGCTGAACTGTCGAAAGGACCATCGCCGCTGGACTTGCTCACGTTGACCGAAGTCACGGTGCCGTCCGGCAACATGTTGATCTGCAAGACGACCGTCATGCCCTTGCGCGCGGAAGGGGGACGTGCCCAACCTTCAGCCGCCCGAGAGCGAATCAAATCATCGAAGCTGCCAGCCACTTCGTCGCCACGCTCATCGGCCAGCGCCTGTTGGCGTTCCGGCTTGTCGGAAAGCAGGTCGGCCAGTGCTTGCGCCTTCTTGTCTTCCGCTGATTTGCGAGCCGCGTCCTGGGCTTTCTTCTTCGCGTCTTCCGCAGCCTTCTTCTTGGCGTCCTCAGCCGCTTTTTTCTTCGCGTCTTCGGCAGCCTTTTTCTTGGCGTCGTCTGCAGCCTGCTTCTTCGCGTCCTCGGCAGCCTGTTTCTTGGCTTCCTCGGCGGCCGCGCGCTTAGCGTCTTCTTCGGCTTTCTTCTTCGCGTCGTCTTCGGCTTTCTTCTTGGCTATATCAGCCAATTGCTTCTCTTCAGCGGTTTTCTTCGCGTCATCCGCTTTTTTGGCTTCGGCCTTCTTAGCGTCGTCCGCAGCTTTCTTGGCGTCATCGGCTTTCTTGGCGTCGTCAGCTTTTTTCGCTTCTTCGGCCTTTTGTTCTTCGGCTTTTTGAGCGGCATCGGCTTTCTTTTGTTCCGCCGCCTTCACCGCCTCTTGCTCAACTTTTTTCTGCTCCATCTGCTCGACTTCGGTTTGTCGCGCAGCGGACTTCTTCGCCTCACCGGCAAGCTTCTGGTTGGTCTGGGTGGTTGCCTGACTTTTTGATTTCAACTGATAGAGCGTGGCCTGAACAATCGGCCTGGCTTCAGGAAGCTCGGGCGTCATTGCGAAGCTGACGAACAACAAACCAAAAATCAGGACGTGCAGTCCTACCGCCCAGACGGACGGCCAGAAGTAGCTTTCCGAGGCGGACGGCTCTCGAATCGGCTGCATCAGGGGGCCTCGGTAATCAAACCAACGTTCCCGACCCCGGCCTTCTGCAACCCGCCCATCGTGCCCATGACAGCGCCGTAGTCGACCGTCTTGTCGCCACGGATGAACACTTGGGTCTGCTTGCCCGCGTCACGACCGGCTGCAATGATTTTGGTCACGGCGCTGGTCAGTTGGGGCAAGGTCATTGCCTTGTCCATTTGCTTGTCGGTGTCGACTTCGCTGCCAAGGTTCCAGTAATAGGTCTTGTCAGCCTTGATCGAGATCGTCAGAACCTGATTGTTGTTGTCCTGCGGCAAAGCCTCGCTGGAGACCTTGGGCAGATCAACTTTCACGCCCTGGTTGATCATCGGAGCCGTCACCATGAAGATAACCAGCAGCACCAGCATCACGTCGATGTACGGCACCACGTTCATTTCGGCGACCGGCTTGCGCTTGTTGCGTCGGCCGCGAGCGATTAAAGCCATTGGGAAATACCTGCTTATTCTTCGCTGGTGTGCACTTTACGGTGCAGGATCGCCTGGAACTCGTCGGCGAATGTGTAGTAACGACCGATCAGGTTCTCGCCACGAGCGGCGAAACGGTTGTAAGCGATGACCGCAGGAATCGCGGCGAACAGGCCGATGGCAGTGGCGATCAGCGCTTCGGCGATACCCGGTGCAACCGTGGCCAGAGTGGCTTGTTGCGCAGTGGCGAGGCCGCGGAAGGAGTTCATGATGCCCCAGACGGTACCGAACAGACCGATGTACGGGCTGGTGGAACCCACGGTTGCCAGGAAGGGCAGGCTCTGCTCGAGTTTCTCTTCTTCACGGGAGATCGCGACGCGCATGGCACGTGCAACACCTTCCATGACGGCATCCGGATCGACGCCAGCCTGCTGACGCAGACGGGAGAATTCCTTGAAGCCCGCGCGGAAGATCTGCTCTACGCCGGAGTCCGGGTCCGGATTGCTGCCGGCCTGACGGTAGAGCTTGGACAGATCGATACCTGACCAGAAGCGCTCCTCGAAGCTGTCCAATGCGCGACGACCGGCGCGCAGCATGGCGCTGCGCTGAAAAATCATGATCCACGAGGTGACCGAGGCGGCCACCAGGATCAGCATCACCAACTGTACAACCACGCTGGCATTGCTGACCAAACTCCACATGGAGGAATGGTCGACGACGTTAGCTTCCACGCTGTATCTCCTGCTCTGAATGTGTACCCGCGCCGCCCTGCCCGGCAAAGGCCGTGCGCAGAGCTTCGGGAATGGCCCGGGGTTTCAAACTGTCGGCGCGCACACACGCCACCAAAAACTGCCCTTCGCAGAGCAGTACATCATCCGCAGCCCGCCTAACCTGTTGCTGAAAGCGCAGGCTGGCGCGGTTCAATTCGATTACTTCGGCGCTGATCAGCAGTTCGTCGTCCAGCCGCGCGGGCTTGTGGTATCGAGCCTCGCTTGAATGCACGACGAACAACAGGTTATCGACACCCGCCATTGCGGATTGGGCAAAGCCCAGTTCCCGCAGTCGCTCGGTTCGAGCCCGCTCCATGAATTTCAGGTAATTGACGTAGTAAACGATGCCGCCGGCATCGGTGTCCTCGTAATAAACGCGACAACGATGTGCGAACGACTGAGCCCCGTTTTGCGCGCGCATACTCTAGTGCTTACTCCCCAGGTTGCCAATCCGGCCAGGCAACTGTTTTTCATCGTTTTTACTGCCCGCGTCACATCACTTAGCGGTGACTGCCCTTCAGACCCTCAATCACCCGAATAAATCGGTCAATTGTGCATTTATTCGTCAGGGTCTTCGACGGGTTCATCCATCACTGCCCGGTCGCCCATCCGCGAGGGAATGTTCAGACCGAAGTGCAGGTACGCATGCCGCGTGACCATGCGGCCGCGAGGTGTGCGCATCATATAGCCTTGCTGAATCAAATAGGGCTCCAGCACGTCTTCAATTGTGTGTCGTTCTTCGCTGATCGCCGCCGCAAGGTTGTCCACCCCGACCGGCCCGCCATCGAACTTCTCGATCATCGTCAGCAGCAAGCGCCGGTCCTGATGATCGAAACCGCGTTCGTCGACGTCCAGCAGGTTCAGCGCGAGGTCCGCAATCGCCTTGGTGATCTCGCCTTTGGCGCGCACCTCGGCGAAATCCCGCACCCGACGCAGCAGCCGGTTGGCGATCCGTGGCGTGCCCCGTGCACGGCGGGCAATCTCGAATGCGCCTTCGTCCTCAATGTACAGCCCGAGAATTTTCGCCGAGCGCGACACGATTGTGGCCAGATCCGCGGTGCTATAGAACTCAAGACGCTGCACGATACCGAAGCGGTCACGCAGCGGATTGGTCAGCATGCCCGCACGGGTGGTCGCCCCCACCAGCGTGAACGGCGGCAGGTCGAGCTTGATGGAGCGTGCCGCAGGGCCCTCACCGATCATAATGTCTAGCTGGAAATCTTCCATTGCCGGGTACAGCACTTCCTCGACAATGGGAGACAGACGGTGGATTTCGTCGATGAACAGCACGTCGTGCGGCTCAAGATTGGTGAGAATCGCCGCAAGATCACCCGGCCGTTCGAGCACGGGCCCCGACGTGCTCTTGATCGAAACGCCCATTTCCTGCGCGATGATATGCGCCAGCGTGGTTTTACCCAGGCCCGGCGGACCGAAGATCAGCGTGTGGTCCAGCGCTTCACTGCGCCCGCGCGCCGCCTGGATGAACAGCTCCATCTGCTCACGCACGGTAGGCTGACCAATGTAGTCGGCCAGGCTCAGCGGCCGGATGGCACGGTCCAGTTGCTCGTCACGGTCACGCCCGGTGGCGGCGATCAGACGGTCGGCATCTATCACTTACAGCATCCCCTTCAATGCGCGGCGAATGAGGTCTTCGCTGCTGAGATTCTTGTCCTTGATCGCGGTCACTGCCTTGCTCGCTTCCTGGGGTTTGTAGCCCAGGGAAATCAAGGCGCTGACTGCATCCGACTCCGCCGTCGCCACTGCCATCGGCGCGCCTGGTCCGTCCGATACCAGGGCGAAGGTGCCCGGCAGCGAATCCCACGCCTTGAAGCGATCTTTCAGTTCAACCAACAGACGCTCGGCGGTCTTCTTGCCAACGCCCGGGACGCGGGTCAGCGCGGAGGTGTCCTGCGCCTGGACACAGCGCACCAACTCATCCACTTCCAGCGTCGACATGAGGGCCAGCGCCAGCTTTGGTCCGACCCCGTTCAGACGAATCAGCTCGCGGAACATCTCGCGGTCACGCTTCTCGTAGAACCCGAACAACAGGTGCGCGTCCTCGCGGACCACCAGATGGATGTGCAGCGTCACGGTTTCGCCCAGATGAGGCAGGCGATAAAGCGTGGTCATGGGCACTTCGACTTCATAACCCACGCCGTTGACATCCAGTACCAGATGCGGCGGCTGCTTCTCGACCAACGTACCGCGTAGACGTCCAATCACGAATCAAATCCTTTCCAGATGCCCGTCGCTGCGACGGGCCGTGCTAACGCAAATAATGCCATCAGAGCCGCAGACGACCGCCACGACTGCGCGCGGTGTTCAGGCCGTGAGGGATGAGGCTGGATCGGGTATGCGCGTGACACATGGCAATTGCCAGTGCATCCGAAGCATCCACCTGAGGCTTGGTGGTCAGCTTGAGCAGATGCATCACCATCATCATCACCTGATCCTTGTTGGCACCGCCTGTTCCGGCGACGGCCTGCTTGACCTGGGTCGCAGTGTACTCGGCGATCTCCAGCCCCTCTTCGGCGCCCGCAACAATAGCGGCACCGCGGGCCTGACCCAGCTTCAAGGCCGAGTCGGGGTTACGCGCCATAAACACCTTTTCGATGCCCATGGTCACCGGGCCGTACGTCTGAATGACCTCGCGCACGCCGCGGTACACAATCTGCAGCCGTTCATGAAGCAAGCCTGTGCCCGTACGAATGCAACCCGAGGCCACGTACTCGCAGCCACGCCCGGTATCACGCACCACGCCAAACCCGGTAATTCGTGAACCGGGGTCGATACCTAAAATAAGAGTCATAACGCCTGCAGCTTGAGAGGTAACGCGAACAATTGGACGCAGCATAAAGGCAGAAGCCGGAGGCCGATAGCGTTGATCATCAACGCTTCGTGCGCTCCGGCCTCAAGTCCGAGCGGGCGAAGGATCAGCCAAGCTGCTCCAGTACCTCGTCCGGGATTTCTGCATTGGAATAGACGTTCTGCACGTCGTCCAGGTCTTCCAGCATATCGATCAGCTTGAGGACCTTCTCCGCCATTTCCAGATCGAGCACCGCACTGGTGGTCGGTTGCATCACGATTTCCGCATCGGCGGGCGTGAAACCAGCGGCTTCCAGCGCATTGCGCACAGCGTAGAAACTGGAGAACGAGGTAAACACGTCAATGGAGCCGTCTTCGTGGGTCACCACGTCGTCAGCGTCCGCTTCCATGGCAGCTTCGATCAGCGCGTCTTCATCAACGCCCGGTGCAAAGGATATCTGCCCCTTGCGCTCGAACAGATAGGACACCGAACCGTCAGTCCCCAGGTTGCCACCGCATTTGCTGAACGCATGGCGTACGGCAGCCGCGGTCCGGTTGCGGTTATCGGTCATGGTTTCGACCATGACCGCGACGCCGCCGGGGCCGTAACCTTCGTAGCCCAGTTCGATCATGTCATCGGCATCGGCCGCACCGGCGCCACGAGCGATGGCGCGGTCGATGATATCGCGGCTCATGTTCGCGCCGAGGGCCTTGTCCTGCGCCAGACGCAGACGCGGGTTCGACGCCGGATCACCACCGCCCTGACGGGCAGCGACGGTCAGCTCGCGGATCCACTTGGTGAAGATCTTGCCTTTCTTGGCATCCTGACGCTCTTTGCGGTGCTTGATGTTCGCCCACTTGGAATGACCAGCCATAACACGCTCCAAACCTTGAAACACGCACGCCCGCGCTTGATCGCTCACACGCAGACGCTTCACTCGAATCTGTGCCCGGAATGGGCGGGGATCAGGGCGGACCGAATGGTCGGTCCGCCGAGCCCTTGTCTACACGGCTTACTCGGCCTTCGGCGTCTCGCGCAGGCGGATGTGCAGCTCACGCAATGCCTTGGCATCAACCACGCCCGGCGCCTGGGTCATCACGTCCGCAGCGCTCTGGGTTTTCGGGAAGGCAATGACTTCACGAATGGACTGAGCGCCGGTCATCAGCATGACCAGACGATCCAGACCGAACGCCAGACCACCGTGGGGCGGCGCGCCGTACTTCAGCGCATCGAGCAGGAAGCCGAACTTCTCTTGCTGTTCGTCTTCGGAAATACCCAACAGACGGAACACGGCCTGCTGCATTTCCTTGCGGTGGATACGGATCGAACCGCCGCCCAGCTCAGTGCCGTTCAACACCATGTCGTAGGCGCGGGACAGCGCCGTCGCAGGGTTGGCTTCGAGCTCTTCAGGGGAGCATTTCGGCGCGGTGAAAGGGTGGTGCAGCGCGGAGAAGCTGCCGTCGTCGTTCTCTTCGAACATCGGGAAGTCAACGACCCACATCGGTGCCCACTCACAGGTGAGCAGGTTCAGGTCGTGGCCCAGCTTGATGCGCAAAGCGCCCAGTGCTTCGCTGACGATTTTGAACTTGTCAGCGCCGAAGAACACGATGTCGCCGTCCACTGCACCCACGCGATCAAGGATCACGTTGAGGTTGGCTTCCGGGATGTTCTTGACGATCGGGGACTGCAGGCCTTCGACGCCCTTGGCGCGCTCGTTGACCTTGATGTAGGCCAGACCTTTGGCGCCGTAGATGCCAACGAACTTGGTGTACTCGTCGATCTTGCTGCGCGGCATGCTTGCGCCGCCGGGAACGCGCAGCGCCGTGACACGGCACTTCGGATCGTTCGCAGGGCCGCTGAACACCTTGAAGTCCACAGCCTGAAGCTGATCGGCAACGTCAACCAGCTCCAGCGGGTTGCGCAGGTCCGGCTTGTCGGAGCCGTAGCGGCGCATGGCCTCTTCGAAGGTCATGTGCGGGAAGTCGTCGAACTCCACATCCAGCACTTCCTTGAAGAGCTTGCGGATCATGGTCTCGGTGATGCCCATGATGTCCTCTTCGTTGAGGAAGCTGGTCTCGATGTCGATCTGAGTGAACTCAGGCTGACGATCGGCACGCAGGTCTTCGTCGCGGAAGCACTTGGCGATCTGGTAGTAACGGTCGAAACCGGCAACCATCAGCAGTTGTTTGAACAGCTGAGGCGATTGCGGCAGGGCGAAGAAGCTGCCCGCATGGGTGCGGCTTGGAACCAGATAGTCACGGGCGCCTTCGGGCGTGGCGCGGGTGAGGATCGGCGTCTCGACATCCAGGAAGCCGTTGCCGTCCAGGAAGCCACGGATGCTCGAGGTAATACGCGAGCGAAGACGCAGCTTTTCAGCCATCTCCGGACGACGCAGGTCGATGAAGCGATAACGCAGGCGGGTTTCTTCGCCGACGTCGGAGTATTCATTGAGCGGGAACGGCGGGGTTTCCGACTCGTTGAGCACTTCGAGCTCGTAGCCCAGCACTTCGATTGCGCCCGACGCCATGTTCGGGTTGACGGCGCCGGCAGGACGCGCGCGCACTTTACCGGTCAACTTGACCACGTATTCACTGCGAACACGGTCGGCGATGGCGAAGGTGTCAGCACGATCCGGATCGAAAACCACTTGGGCCAGACCTTCACGATCGCGAATGTCGAGGAAAATCACCCCCCCGTGGTCGCGACGGCGATGGACCCATCCGCAAAGGGTAATTTCCTGACCTTCCAGGCTCTCGTTCAGTTGGCCGCAATAATGGCTGCGCATCATGATCGTGTGTTCACTTCTCGTAATTCGGAATTCGATGGAGCTTTCGCCCGTCGCCGGTGCAAGGGTGCGCAAGCTTTGGCATGCAGTCCGACCTGACGGTCAGTTCCTGCCTTCCACAGTAAGGCGGGGGATTATATAGGGATAATCATCGCTGTGCAGCCGCGCAGCCCGATACCGGGCAAGAAGATGTCGGCGCGGCGCGTGGATGGCGCGGTGCCGCCAGCGAATGCAGGCCCGCCGCAACGGGCCCGCTGAAATCAGGTCATGTCGGGGACGGCGTCAACCGCAAGCCCTCGGCACTCAATACGTGCGCTACGCACACGACGCGGATCAGACCGCTGAAGTTCTTGACGCCGCCGTAACGCAGGTGAACCTCGCGATCGACGTAGGACAGCACGGCATTGATGGAGCAATCGTTGAATCGGGCCATTTCGGACAGAATATTCCAGTACACCTCCTCAAGTCGCAGGCACGTGGCCAGCCCATTGAGCCTCACCGATCTGGCGTGCGGCTGGGCGAGGCTCATGTTGAAATTTTCGATAAAAGGGTCGCCCCGGGCGTTCAGACACTGGGTCGGCTCCCATCCCTCTCGGGCAGTATTCAGGTTCATGCAGGTCCCCCTTGTTGCGATTACGGATTTGGCATCGGCACCTTCGCAATCAGTTGAAAAGAGGTGTCTATCAAGCCGTATTCCAAAAGGCGCAACCAGCAGAAGGAGCACTCTGAACCTGTAGGAGATCGCCACGCTGCAGGGGTGATTTTCGAGAGGCGGCAAACGGCCCAGACCCTATCTCCCTCGGGGTGTTAGATATGTATTTTTTGCCGATTTATTTCGTCCCGTTTAGCCGACGACTGCAGTCAGCCCGACTCGAAAAACCCGGCGAATGCGTTATACAGATGAGCGCGATGAGCGGATGGATTTGACACAGAGGATGAATCAGGAGGGGACAGTCGTGCGAGGCGGGTAGCGGCAGTGCGGGGCGGGCACTCGTTACGTTGCCCGCGCCTGTGTTTCGTTGATCAGTTGTCGCTTACTGCGTGTCTGGTTACTGGGTTTCCAGCATCGAGCGCAGCATCCAGGCCGTTTTCTCATGCACTTGCATGCGCTGGGTGAGCAAGTCCGCCGTTGGCTCGTCGCTCACTTTGTCCAGCAACGGAAAGATGCCCCGTGCCGTACGGGTGACCGCTTCCTGCCCCTGAACCAGCGAACGAATCATGTCCTCGGCCGCAGGTACGCCCTCTTCTTCCTTGATCGACGACAAACGTGCATAGGTCGAATAGGTACCCGGGGCCGGGAATCCCAGTGCGCGGATACGTTCAGCGATCTGATCCACCGCCAGCGCCAGTTCGTTGTATTGCTCTTCAAACATCAGGTGCAGCGTACGGAAAGCCGGGCCAGTCACGTTCCAGTGAAAGTTATGGGTTTTCAGATACAACACGTAGGTGTCTGCCAGCAGGCGGGAAAGACCGTCCACGATGGACTTGCGGTCTTCTTCGCTGATGCCGATATCGATTGCCATGTTCAGCCCTCTTCTATGATGGTTTTTTTCAAACGACTGCCGACCACTCTACCAAGACCATTGACCCTGCGCAGCCATCTGTCGGGATTAGTTCGGCCACGACGGCCGCGGTCAGACCCGCTTCATTTAATAGCAACGATGGGCGTAACGGTTTGTTTATGGCGGCCGCTCTGGAACGAGCTTTTGATCGCAATCAAAAAAAACCGGCATACGGCGGCAATCATCCGCCTGCACGGGCGCTAAGCGCTTGATTTGAGTAGCTCTCGGCTTTGCTGTTAAATACAGACGCGCTGCCACCAAAGTGCCGTCCGGCGGCAGTGCATAGGCAGGACCGACACTCGTGCATCACGCCTCCCTTTTTTCCCGAAGCGTACCGAAGGTCACCCGCTATTTCCTTGTGATCCATCTTAATGTGAGTCATCGAAATGTTGAAAATAGTCCACCTGCTAACGGGCGCAGCTGCCCTGCTGCTGTCTTTCATCCCCAGCCTGCGTAGTGAAGCGCTGTCTTCTTACCTGTCCCAACCGGATGCGCTGTACCTGGCGCTCTTCGGCCTCATCAACCTGGTGCTCGCGCCAGTGATTCCCTACTGGAATAAAGGTCCACGTCATCAACTGCAAAACCTGGTCAGCGGCTTGCTCGTGCTGGCCGTCGTGCTTCAAATCCTCACGCTGGTCGTTCCACTTGAAACCATCGCCGGCCAACCGGCCGTTCTGGTCAGTCTGCTCGCTGTCGTGGTTGCCGTGGCATTGCACCTGGCTGTCAGCTTTTATCGCTCCTCTCCCGCGCCCGCCGCGCAGTCTCAGGACTTGGGCAACCGCGATACCGGCACGGTAAAGTGGTTCAACACATCCAAAGGCTTCGGATTCATTTCCCGTGATTCGGGCGATGATATCTTCGTGCACTTTCGCGCTATCCGCGGTGAAGGTCACCGCGTTCTGGTCGAAGGCCAGCGTGTCGAGTTTTCGGTGATGAACCGCGACAAAGGCCTGCAAGCGGAAGACGTCATCGCTGCGCTCCCGCGCCGTTAACGTCGCCGCAAAAAAAAACCGCGCTCACAGGCGCGGTTTTTTTGGCTGAAATTCCTGCCCTTAGCGCCCTTTCCCTTAATAGTGAGGGGGACGCGAGTCTTCAGCAAAGCCGTCGCCCTGCCCGCCCATTTCCTCCTGACGCTTGATCAGGGCGGCGATCTGTAATTCCAGACGATCAAGGCTGCGCTGCTGGGCAACCAATACGTCGTTGAGGGCCTGAATCGTATCGTCCTGAAAAGCCAGTCGACTTTCCAGCTCCATGACCCGAGATTCGAGATCCATGGTCAGTCCTCCTTAAAGGTGAATGCTTCGGTCAATTCCGGCTTCAACAGCGTGGTAATCCGGGCCACCTCCTCCGCCGAGTAAGGCTTGGCGGGGTGCTTGCCCCACACCGGCGCAGGCCACGCCGCGTCGCCGACCCGGCGAACAATGACGTGCATATGCAGCTGATTGACCACATTACCCAAGCCAGCAACGTTCATTTTGTCAGCCTTGAAAGTACGATCAAGTATGGCCGAGAGGTAGGTGGTTTCCCTCCACAACTGGGCCTGCTCCGTCTCTGAAAGCTGAAACACTTCACTGATGTCCGGACGCTTTGGCACCAGGATGAACCATGGGTAATTGGAATCATTGGACAGCAGCAGCGTGCACAGCGGGAAATCGCCAATCGGCAGTGTGTCTTGCAGCAAGCGCGGATCCAGATCAAACACGTTGATACTCCTGATCGCCGATTAGATTTATCGAGCCAAGTCACCGGCCCGATGGAGGTCGTGGGAGACGGAAGGATACTCGTGAATTCCGCATGATTCATCTGGCAGTGCGGTTCAAGGCATTTTGCGGATTTGGTGTTGATCGGCGAGCAGTACGCCCCCGCCTCGCACCATAAGCGCGCATAAAAAACCGCAGCGCACGCTCATGAAGCAGATCAAGGCCCGCGTTGATCGCTGCAAATCAAGCACCGGATTTCGGACGAACCCTTTGAACTCGGGCCTCACGCTCAATTTTAGACACTGACCCTACCGGCATAACGCCTGGCATCAAGCCGACTCCGATCCGAGAGAACCAAACGCAGGCAACTTCGCCGGACGACGCACCAAAAAGACTCAGATGAGGCGCGAATATGTGACAGCTATCCGCGATTTACCCACTCCGGAGGGGTAACAGGTAACGCCAGTGACATTTGCGCGCGTTATCCTCAAGGCAACTGATGTTACAAAGCAGGCTATCTAAAATATTTTTATCGTTTTAATTCAGTGGGTTAAGGGCTACATCGAATGTTTCCTCACCGCTTTCGACATTTTTTTCATGTTCGTCGAAATTTTGTGCACGGTTGTTGCTCTGTCACACACAAGCTTGAAGACGAGCGCGTCGAAAGACAGGCCGGACCCGAACGGACTCAGCGTCGTTTGACAAGGTAGCTGGAGCGGCTGGATTCGATGAGTGTTGAATGAATTCAGCGTCCACGGTGACCCGGTAGCGCACGGTTGAATAAACAGGAGCTGTTCAGTAGCGACATGGACAAAGCTGGCGGCGACAAGGCCGTAAAGAAACTGAAAGGATAGGTTTGTCACTATCGCCAATAATGTCAGCGTGTTGTAGATTTCGCCGACACCAAAAAGAAAGAAGCCGGCCAGATAAAAAAACAGGTGGACGGCAGTACTCTTCTTAAAAACCAAAGGAGCAAAGTCACGATGAGAGTGATGAAGTGGAGCGCAATCGCACTGGCAGTTACTGCAGCCAGCACCCAATTGGCATCGGCTGCGGCATTCGTAAGCGATCAGTCCGAAGCAACTGGTTTTGTAGAGGGGAGCAAGCTGGATGTTAAGGCTCGTAACTACTATTTCAACCGCCACATCCTGCACGACGAAGGTCGCAAAGACCAACGTGACTGGACTCAGGGATTCTGGGGCAACTTCACTTCGGGTTACACCCAGGGTCTGATCGGCGTAGGTGTCGACGCCTTTGGTTACGCAGGCTTCAAACTCAGCGGCGACGACAAGCACTCGGGTTCTGGCAACCTGACGCTGGACACCACACCCAATTCCGACGGCTTCCGCGACAACCACGACAGCTTCGGCAAAGCCGGTGCCGCCGCCAAGTTCCGGATTTCCAAAACCGAACTCAAGATCGGGGACATGCAGCCTCAGAACCCAGTGTTCGCGGTGGGTGGCTCTCGCTTGTTGCCACAGACTGCCAGCGGCCTGAGCCTGCAGAGCAGCGAGATCAAAGGTCTCGATGTTGAAGCCGGGCATTTCTATTCGGGCACCAGCCAGAACGATACCAGCCATGATGGCGGCATTTTTGCAACTTACGCAGCGGTGGAAGCGAAAACTGCCGACTTCGGCGGTGGTAAATACTCCATCACCGACAATCTGGGCGTTGGTTTCTACTACGCCAAATTGGAAGACGTTTGGAACCAGTACTACGGCAACATCAACTACGCGCTGCCTTTAACTGACGACCAAGCCCTGGCGTTCGACTTCAACATCTACAACACAAAAGATACCGGCAGTGCCAAAGCTGGCACTATCAGCAACACCGCATGGTCGGGCTCGGCTGCTTACTCCTTCCTGGCTGCGCATACGTTGACACTGGCGTTCCAGAAAGTTAACGGTGATACGCCGTTCGACTACATCGGTATCGGCGACAATAATAAAGGCGGCGACTCGATCTTCCTTGCGAACTCGATTCAATACTCCGACTTCAACGCCCCGGGCGAGAGATCGTGGCAAGGTCGTTACGACCTGAACATGGCGCCCTACGGTGTGGCCGGCCTGAGCTTCATGGCCCGTTACGTCAGCGGTACCAACATTGATGGTACTCATACTCCATCCAACAGCTCTTACACCGGTCTTTATGGTGCTGACGGCAGCCACCATGAAACCAACGTCGAGGCCAAATACGTCGTTCAAGCTGGCCCGGCCAAAGACCTGTCGTTCCGTATTCGTCAAGCGTGGCACCGCGCCAATGCCGACGAAGGCGAAGGTGATATCAACGAGTTCCGTCTGATCGTCGACTACCCGATTTCGGTCCTGTAATCGCACTGTCTGACACTCGTTATCGAAAAGCCCGGCCTTCGCGCCGGGCTTTTTCATGGGCGCACGGTTGACAATCCCTCCCCTTGCGGCGCCCGTCCGGCCTGTACTCAGCGATACCACCACCGTACAATGCCGGGTCATTTCCCAGTCACCGCAACCGACAACGGCCGACCATGCGTACCAGTCAATATTTGCTCGCCACACAGAAAGAAACGCCATCCGATGCGGTCGTGATCAGCCATCAGCTGATGCTTCGTGCCGGCATGATTCGCAAACTTGCCTCCGGTCTCTACACCTGGCTCCCCATGGGCCTGCGGGTATTGCGCAAGGTCGAAGCGGTGGTTCGTGAAGAAATGAACGCAGCGGGCGCGCTGGAAGTATTGATGCCGGGCATTCAACCGGCAGAGCTTTGGCAGGAATCGGGCCGCTGGGAACAGTACGGCCCTGAGCTGTTGCGCCTGAAAGACCGTCATGATCGCGAATTCTGCGCGGGCCCGACCCACGAAGAAGTCATCACCGATCTGGCCCGCAACGAGCTCAACAGCTATAAACAGCTGCCGATCAACATGTACCAGATCCAGACCAAATTCCGTGACGAAATCCGCCCGCGCTTTGGTTTGATGCGCGGCCGCGAATTCATCATGAAGGACGCCTATTCCTTCCATGCGACCCAGGATTCCCTTCAGGAAACCTACGACCGTATGCATCAGGCGTACTGCAACGTGTTTACCCGCCTGGGCCTGAACTTCCGCCCTGTGGTGGCTGACAACGGCTCCATTGGTGGTGCGGGCTCCCATGAGTTCCACGTACTGGCGGAGTCCGGCGAAGACGACATCGTATTCAGCGACACCTCCGACTACGCCGCCAACATCGAAAAAGCCGAAGCCATTCCGCGCGAGGCCAGCCGCCCTGCCCCGACTGAAGAACTGCGCCTTGTCGACACCCCCGACGCCAAGACCATCGCGGCCCTGGTCGAGCAGTTCAATCTGCCGATCGAAAAGACCGTCAAGACCCTCGTTGTGCATGCTGCCGAGGAAGGCAAGCTGATTGCGCTGATCATCCGTGGCGATCACGAGCTCAACGAAATCAAGGCGTCCAATCTGGAGCAAGTCGCCAGCCCGCTGGTCATGGCCTCCGAAGCCGAACTGCGTGACGCCATCGGCGCCGGCGCGGGCTCCCTCGGCCCGCTGAATCTGCCGCTGCCGTGCATCATCGACCGCTCGGTGGAACTGATGAGCGACTTCGGCATTGGCGCGAACATTGATGACAAGCACTACTTCGGCGTCAACTGGGAACGGGACCTGCCGGTTCCGGCCGTGGCTGACCTGCGTAACGTCGTCGCCGGCGACCCAAGCCCTGACGGTCAGGGCAACGTGATCATCAAGCGCGGCATCGAAGTCGGGCACATCTTCCAGCTGGGCACCCAGTACAGCGACGCGATGAAGTGCCAGGTGCTGGGCGAGAACGGCAAGCCGGTCACCCTGACCATGGGTTGCTACGGCATTGGTGTGTCCCGCGTTGTGGCGGCTGCGATCGAGCAGAACAACGACGCAAACGGCATCATCTGGAGCGACGCGCTCGCGCCTTTCCAGATCGCCCTCGTGCCGCTGCGCTACGAAACCGATGCGGTCAAAGAGGCAACCGACAAGCTGTACGCCGAACTGACGGCGGCGGGCTTCGAAGTGCTGCTGGACGATCGCGACAAGAAGACCAGCCCGGGGATCAAGTTCGCCGACATGGAACTGATCGGCATTCCGCATCGCATCGTGGTCAGTGACCGTGGCCTTGCCGAGGGCAACCTCGAATACAAGAGCCGCACCGAAGCCGAAGCGCAGGCCCTGCCTGTTGCCGATGTGTTGTCTTTCATCAAGGACCGGATCAAGCGCTGACCGGATGGCGCGCCTGCGATTGTGCAGGCGCGCTTTCATCCGCCACGCCTCTGCGATGCGCCTTACCTGCACCTAGAGATCTCATGTTCAAGCGAAATACCTCACGTCTCGCGGGCACTGTGTTGTGCACCAGCCTGGTTCTCGGCGGCTGTGCCAATCATCTGTCCCAGCGCAGCGAGCATGAAGAACGTGTCGAGCGCAAATTGCTCGACCACAGTTTTCAGGTCGACCTTGGCGAGCCCAAGACGCTGGAATTGCCCCAGCGCCGGATACGCGTCCACGAGCTGAAAACCTTCGACATCACTGAATTCGAAGTCACCCGCCACTACGACCGGTACACGCCGTATCAGCCTTGGCGGGAAGTCTATGAAATCCCCCTGGGCGCCGTGGCCATCGTCGCGGGCGTCGGCGCCAACGTGGTCAACGTACTGACGTTCGGCAGCCTGCCGGACAGCGTCACCAAGGACTGGCTCACTTACGGGGTCGCGGGCGTCAACCCGTTCATGAATGCGCCCTCCCATGGACGCGCTCAACAGAACCTGGCCGGTATCGACGAGGTGCAGCGCGATCATCGCGTCGAGCATTCGAGCCTGCCGTGGAGTGAAGCGCCGGTTGAAGTCACTGCGGGCAAAGAGGCCCACGAGCTGAATACGGACCGAAACGGCGTGCTGCGGGTGAATCTGCTGGACAGCCCGTTCGCCGAGCAGAACCTGAGTTATGTCACCCAGTTGAACATCAAGGTTCAGGATGATCAGAGCAACGTCCAGGCAACTGCCACGCTGCCGTTGAGCAAATCACTGCGCGGCAAGCTGATTGAAGCCCACGACCTGATTTACGACGATCTGGAAGACGACGAAGTCAGCCAGTGGGTGCATCGCGTCAAGCGTCTGTCAGAGCTGGGCCTGGAAGAAGAAGCCAGTGAGCTGGAACAGTCATTGATCGAGCTGACCCGCAACGATCCGCAGCTGCAGCACGAATTCCTTCGGTCACTGGCAAAAGACGCCGGTCGACTGGTCGCAGTGCCGCCGGGCGGCGAATAACCTGGCCTGAACCAGCCTCAGCTGAACAACTCCAGCTGTTCATGGGCAGCCCGAAGGTCATGCAGACGCACGCCGATTCCCAGCAATCGCACCGGCTTGCCACCGCGTGCGAACGCCTGGGTCAGCAGTTGCTCGTAACTGTTCAAGTCGCGCCCTGCCCCCGCCTGTTCCAGCGTCGTTTGGGTGAAGTCGTGAAACTTGACCTTCACGAACGGCTTGCCGGGGCGGTAGAGGCTGTCGATCCGACCGATGCGGTCGTTCAACGTTTCCAGCAACGCCGGCAGCATCAGCAAACAACTGGCGAGGTCCGGCAGATCGGTGTCGTAGGTGTTTTCGACGCTGACCGACTGCCGCCGATTGTCGTTCTGCACGGGACGCTCATCCACACCATGGGCCAGATTCCACAGCCGCTCGCCGAACGAGCCGAATTCCCGCACCAGCGACAACTTGCTCCAGCCGCGTAGATCGGTGCAGGTGATGATGCCGAGGCGGCCAAGCTTGTCCGCGGTGACTTTGCCGACACCGTGCAATTTGGACACCGGCAACTGGGCGACGAAGTCTTCGATCTGATCAGGCGTGATCACGAACAGACCGTTGGGCTTTTTCCAGTCGCTGGCGATCTTGGCCAGAAACTTGTTCGGGGCAACGCCGGCGGAAACCGTGATGTGCAGCTGATTGGAGACCCGCCGCCGAATGTCCTGGGCGATGCGCGTCGCGCTGCCCGCAAAGTGCTCGCATTCCGTGACATCCAGATAAGCCTCATCCAGCGACAGCGGCTCGATCAGGTCGGTGTAGTCGCGGAAGATCGTCTGGATCTCTTTCGATGCTTCTTTATAGGCGTCCATCCTCGGTTTGACGATGGTGAGGTCCGGGCACAGTGTCAGCGCATGACGGGATGACATCGCGGAGCGAATGCCGTAGGCCCGGGCCTCATAGTTGCAGGTGGCGATCACACCCCGCCGTTCTGCCGACCCACCCACTGCAAGGGGCTTGCCGGCCAGGCGCGGGTCATCGCGCATCTCAATCGCGGCGTAGAAGCAATCACAGTCGATATGGATGATTTTGCGCTGCGGCATCACATGGGGTCGTAGGAAAACGGTCGCGCAGTATCTCATTCACGCGACTTTCTGACACTTAATAAGCCTCGCTCCCCACGGAATGTGCGCGCCACCCAACCAGCCAAAATACCCCTAAACCGAGGCGCGCCACCGATATCCGTCCCACCCGCCACGCTAACCGCTTGAAGAAAAAGCATTTTTTTCTGCCGATTGCTTGACACCCCGGCGATCCTCTGTAGAATGCCGCCACACAGACGCGGGATGGAGCAGTCTGGTAGCTCGTCGGGCTCATAACCCGAAGGTCGTCGGTTCAAATCCGGCTCC